>NZ_LGSS01000003.1 GCF_001190785.1 Gottschalkia purinilytica
CTACCATTCCATGTTTTATATATAGGTCTCATATAATCATAATAAGAGTCACCTGTACTGTAGTAGTTGTTATAATAATCTGACATATCTTCTACTCCTTTCTTTTAAAATTTCAATAGAGACTATACAATTCTACGTCTCTTCTTATGAAATTCTAAGAATATCAGATTCAAAATATATTCTTAAGTTTTCTATTAACATCCATTTCCTGCTATTAGTGAGATTCCTCCTTGACCAACATTGATAGCTGATGCTACTGCTACCGCTGCTGTAGCTTCTACTGTTACTCTGTAAGTGCAGCAGTTTGCAGGACATGCATTACAATCACAAACTACAAAAGCAACTGGGATTGAAGACCCAACAGCAAGAACTACTCCTTGAGGTAAGTTAAATGATTGTATCTCTACTTCATCTTGATTGTCACAACGTCTAAATACTCTAAATGTTATTGTAGTTCCAACTGCAATAGCTACACCAATTGTGATTATAGCTGAAATTTCTAGCTGTACACATGGTTTTTTAAAACAACATAAATCTGATACTGATATAGTTCCTATAGTTGTTGGAGTAATTAATCCTCCTATAGCAATAACACCTATACCAGTTGCTCCTGTAAGAGTACTACATCTAAATTTAATTTTCTCAGGTTTACAATCTGGTTCTCTAAAGCATTTACAGTCATGTTTTTTACAGTCGCAGTCATGTTTTTTACAATCGCAGTCATGTTTATGACAGTCGCAATCATGTTTATCAAAGTCACAATCATGTTTCTTGTGTTTTATACTACCAAAACTTGTTGGCCTATTATAGTAATAAGATGTCATAAGAATATTCTCCTTTCTTTTTTAAAAGATATTATTTAATTATGTGTTACTTGTTATCAGTATATTAACCCTTTATAAATTGTGTTACTGTTTCTATTTTATTTTAGGTTAAAAAATAAAAGCTGCCATAAAGGCAGCTTTTAAGCTTGTTTAAGATTCTTATTACTATTTGTTCTCGTTTTTAATATATACCAGATAGGACTTGCTATGAATATAGAAGAATATGTTCCTATTATAATACCAACTACTAAAGGAAGAGCAAATCCTTTAATGGCTTCAACTCCAATAATATAAAGTAGCATTATAGATATTAGTGTCGTGAATGAAGTAGCCATTGTTCTTCTTAAAGTTTGTTTTATACTATTATTTATCAATTCTTCATAATTTTCTTTTTTAGTATTTTTAGAGTTTTCTCTTATTCTATCAAATATTACTATGGTATCGTTTATAGAGTACCCTATTATAGTTAATATAGCTGCTATAAAAGTACTGTCTATTTGTAATCTAAATATAGAGTAAAAAGAAAACATAAACAATGCATCATGTATTAATGATATAACAGCTGATAACCCAAATTTAAATTCAAATCTAAATGTAACATATAACAATATACCAATAGATGCAGCTATAACAGCTATAAGTGCATTTCTTTGTATCTCTGAACCTATAGCAGAGCCTAAGCTTTCAGCCTTATCAGCTTCAGTAGCTTTTAAATTATATTTTTCTTTAAACTTATTAAATATTTCCTTCGTTTGTTTATCATTAAGATTTAAGCTACTTTTAATTATAACTTGATTTTTATTTTCTCCTGCATGTATTATACTTGCATTCTTATCAAATTCATTTGTTATTTTTCTTATATCCTCAGTAGGAACTTTCTTTTCTAAATCTATTTGAATTAGTGTACCACCTGTAAAATCTATTCCATAGTTAAGTCCTTTAAAAGCTGCCATAAATATACCAACTACTATAAATAATATAGATAATGTAAAAAATATATTTCTATTTTTAACTATATTCAATTCTTTCTACCCCCTATGCACCAAATAATTTGGTATTCTTTGATAGTCTAGTATTTACAGTAAGTTTCAATAGAAACTTAGTTACAAATACAGCAGTTATCATAGAAGTACACAATCCTATAATTAATGTAACTCCAAATCCTTTTATGGGACCTGTCCCAAGATAGTATAATACTGTACCTGCAATAAGGGTAGTTATATTAGAGTCAATAACGGAAGTTAATGCTCTTTTAAATCCACTATCTACTGCCATTCTAAGAGATTTTCCTGATTTTAGCTCTTCTTTTATTCTTTCAAATATTAGTATATTTGCATCTACTGCCATTCCTATAGAAAGAATTAGTCCTGCAATACCAGGTAAAGTCAACTTAACATCTAACCCAATCATTATACTTAGTGTTAAGAGAATATATATAGTTAGACAAATATCAGCTATAAAACCTGGAACTCTATACATTACAATCATAAATAAAAATGTTATTAATAGGCCTATAGCTCCAGCTAGTATACTTTTATCTAATGATTCCAAACCTAGTGTAGGTCCTATAACAGATGTTTGAACTTGTTTCAATTCTACTGGTAAAGCACCAGCTCTTATTAAGTTAGCTAGTTCAGTAGCCGATTTTACATCAAAGCTTCCTTGTATAACTGCTTTACCATCACTTATAGGCTGTTGTACAATAGGACTTGATATTACTTTATCATCTACAACTATAAATATAGCTTTCTCTTTAGGATCTGTTTTTTGAGATAAAGCTTTTGTAGCTTCTTCAAACTTTTTAGCTCCTTCTTTATCAAATCTTAAAGATACTACTGGTTCTTCTTTACCTGTTGCACTTTGCTGAAAACCAACATCAGATTCTTTTACATTTTTACCTGTTACTACTATTTTACCTTGAGGATCAACAAATTGTAGTTGAGCAGTTTTTCCTATAAGGTCAATAGCTTCTTGTGAATTTTTAATACCTGCTAGTTCTACTCTTATTCTTTTTTTACCCTCTATAACTATGTTGGGTTCTGCAACCCCAAGTGAATCTACTCTTTGTGTTATTATTGCTTTAGTTTGTTCCATTTTTTTCTCTAATTCTTTTCCTGTATCCTTAGTTTGAGCTTCTAATACTACATATACTCCTCCAGCTAAATCTAATCCCAACTGAATTTTTTGTTTTATAGGAGGTATTTTGTATTTTCCAAGTTTTACGCCATTTATAGCTCCAAAAGAAATACTACCAACTATAGCAATAATTAAAATAAATATTACCATATTTCTCTTTTTCAAATCTTTTCCCCCTCTTTTTAAAGTCTTTTACTTTTTTAAATTGCTATTTATTTTTTATGCTTTTCAGCATATATACAATAATCTAGCGCGGATTGTTTTAATTGTTTTATTTCTTCTTCAGTAAGATCTCTTACAATTCTCGCTGGTGAACCTAATACTAGTGAACCTGACGGTATTTTTTTACCGGGTGTCACTATACTTCCAGCTCCTATTAACACATTATCTTCTATTTCTACACCATCTAATATTATAGCTCCCATACCAATTAAAACATTATCCCCTATTTTACAAGCATGTACAATAGCTTTGTGCCCTACTGTAACATAGTCCCCTATTATAGTTTCATTATCCTTACTAATATGAATGACCGTTCCATCCTGTATATTAGTAGACTCTCCTATAACTATTGTGTTCTCATCTCCTCTCAGAACACAATTATACCATATGCTTGTATTTTTTCCAATTTTTACTTTACCTATCACTTCAGCGCTGTTGGCTACAAAGCAACTCTCATGAATCTCTGGAGCTGCTTCTTGGTACTCTAATAACATCCTATTATTCCCCCTGATTCAGATTAGCAGTAATTGATATAGCACATTCTATACGTTTCTTTTCCATTTCACAACCTATTTTATATGGATTCTTAATGTCATTATTAAAGTTATATGCATTAGCATGACATCCTCCACTACAATAAAATTTCGCCCAACAACTACTACATTCCTCTTTTGAAAACACATTAGCTTGTCTAAATTCATTTCTTAATTCAGTTTTTTGTATTCCATCAGAGACGTTACCCATTTTAAAATCTTCATTTCCAACAAATTGATGACAAGGATATAAATCTCCTTCAGGAGTTACAGCTAAATACTCAACTCCAGCTCCGCATCCTACTACTCTCTTTATAAAACAAGGTCCTTGACTTAAATCAATCATAAAATGAAAAAAATCAAATCCTTTACCATTCTTATGAGCTTTTATATATTCTTTAGATAGCTCTTCATATTCTTTTACAATTGTATCTAGATGCTCCTCTAGAAGTGCATAATCATTTTCTGGACTAGCAACAACTGGTTCTACTGAAACACTATCAAATCCCAGTTCATTTAAGAACATAACATCCTTTGAAAAATCTAGATTATGACTTGTAAAAGTTCCTCTTAAATAATAAGATTTATCCCCTCTAAGTTTTACAAAATCTAAAAATTTAGGAACAATAACATCAAAACTGCCTTTTCCACTTACAGTTTCTCTCATTCTGTCATTTGTCTCTTTTCTACCATCTAAACTAAGTACCACATTATCCATATTTTCATTTATAAACTTTGCTTTTTCTTCGTCTAAAAGTATTCCATTTGTAGTTATAGTAAATCTGAAGTTTTTATTATGCTTATTTTCTAACTCTCTACCATAAGACACCAAATCTTTTACTACATCAAAATTCATTAGAGGCTCTCCACCAAAAAAATCAACTTCTAAATTTCTTCTATTTCCTGAGTTTTCAACTAAGAATTCTAATGCCTTTTTACCTACATTAAGTGGCATATGAAGTCTTTCTCCATTAAAGTCTCCTTGAGAAGCAAAACAATAACTACATTTTAAATTACAGTCATGTGCAACGTGTAAACAAAGTGCTTTTACTATATTTTCCTTATTATAGTTTATTTCTCCAATATTTGCTGGTTCACTAAATAATAAATCATTTTCAACTAGAATTTTCACTTCATCACAAGCTTCTTTTATCTGATCTTCTTCGTATTTATGCTCTAACTGCTTAATTATATCTACTAATTCATTTTTTTCATACAAATCAACTATATCCCATATTAGTTCATCAACTACGTGGACAGAACCACTATTAATATCCAAAACTATTTTTTTATTATTTAGTTCAAACTTGTGTATCTTTATCATAAAAATCCTCCCACTTTATTAATTGTCAAAATGATAATGTATTTATTATATTAATATAGAGGCCAAATTAAAAAGTAGTGGTTGCCCACTACTTTCTATGTAACAACTACTTATTTTCACACTTTTGATTCCCAACTGTGCAAGAAGTTTTACAAGCTGATTGACATGAAGTTTGACATTCTCCACATCCACGGTTAACAATCATATTTTTTAAGCTACTTCCGTTCAAAGTTTTTATATGCTTCATAGTATGCCTCCTTATTAAGTTTTCTTTTTCAAGATACCATACAGAATTATAACATAAAGCTTTTTCAAATTAAAGTCTTATTTTATGTTAACGCCTATTATGCCGCCTACACTTCCAGTTACCAAACCAATTACTGTTTTTAATACCAGATATTTGTTAAAAGTGAAAGCATCTATGAATAAAATGTTTAATAATACAAGTATAACTATATACAAAATTCCAATAATTCCGCCGTTTAACCAACCTTTTTGTTTAATCTTTATAGATATGTATATAGCACCTACTGCAATACTAATTATCATTATTATAGAGTTAGTTACTGGTACCATATTTTCAGATAAATTTGTATAAGACATTATTAGAGTTTGTATAATCATTAAAGATAGAGTTAATGAGATACTAATTCCAACTGCCTTAGATAAATTTACTATATAAGTTGAGCTCCCTTTCAATTTTTGTGAACTCATGACTTCACCTCCAATACAGACTTTTACTCAATATTTATGCATCTAATATATTAATAATGTCAAAAAATAAAAAAGACTTCTTACTTTTTTAAGAAGTCTTTTTACAGTTTTTTTATTTGCCTTCAGTATCCTGCTTTTCTGATTTTTGAACATTTCCTATAGCCCATTTAGCTACATTGAATCTAGTTTTATCTGATCCTACTTCTATTGTTAATTCATCATCTTTTACTTTAACTATTTTTCCAAAGATTCCACCAATAGTTATTACTTCATCTCCTACTTTAATATTGCTCCTCATATCTCTTATTTCTTTTTCTCTTTTCTTTTGAGGTCTTATTAAAACAAAGTAGAATACTACTAAAAAACCTAATGGTATTAGCATATTAATTAAAAATCTAGAATCCATGAATTACAGCCCCTTTCTTAATTTATAATTTATAAGTTATATTTATTCTACATTGTTAACTAAAATCCTTTTAGTTTGTCAATGTAGTTAGGATACCCATACTTATCATAAAATTCTCTTCTAAATTCCAATAATCTATCTTCTTTTATAGCTTCTCTTATATTTTCCATAAGCTTTAGTAAGAAGTGTAAGTTATGAATAGTAGTAAGTCTTGCACCAAGTATTTCATCTACATTAAATAAATGTCTTATATAAGCTTTAGAATAATTTTTACATGTATAACAATCACACTCATTATCTAGTGCAGTAAAATCTCTAGAATATTTAGCATTTCTAACAACCACTTTTCCTCTAGTAGTTAATGCAGTTCCATTTCTAGCAATTCTAGTAGGAAGTACACAGTCAGCCATGTCAATTCCTCTTAAAACTAATTCTATTAAATAATCTGGACTACCTGCTCCCATAAAATATCTTGGTTTATCTTTTGGTAAAAAAGGCATTGTATGATCTAACACCTCAAGTAGTAAATCTCCTGGTTCTCCTACACTTAATCCACCTACAGCATAACCTGGAAAGTCTAAATCTATTATTTGTCTTGCACTTTCTTCTCTTAAATCTTTATACATACCACCTTGAATTATTCCAAATACAGCTTGCCTATCTGGATTCTTATTTGCATCCTTACATCTTTTAGCCCATCTAGTAGTTCTTTCAAGAGACTCCTTTACATAGTGCCAATCTTTGGGATAAGGAACACACTCATCAAAAGCCATCATAATATCTGATCCTAGAGCATTTTGTATCTCTATAGACTTTTCTGGAGTAATAAAGTGTTTTGACCCATCAATATGAGATTTAAATTCAACACCTTCTTCTGTTATTTTTCTCAATCCACCTAAACTAAATACTTGAAATCCTCCACTATCTGTCAATATGGGTTTATCCCAATTCATAAACTTATGAAGTCCGCCAGCTTCAGCTATGAGATCATGTCCTGGTCTTAGATATAAATGATATGTATTTCCTAATATTATCTGTGATCCTATATCTTTAAGCTCCTCTGGAGTCATAGCCTTAACTGTAGCCCTTGTCCCTACTGGCATAAATATAGGTGTTTCTATCACACCATGAGGAGTATATATTTTACCAAGTCTAGCTTTTGTTTGACTACATTCTTTTATAAGTTCATATTTTATAACCGGCTCCATTTTTATCCTCCTTAAGTTTTCAATTTCCTGTATAAAAAAATTTTACTATTAGAGTATCTATTTTCTTTAAACGACATAAAGTATAACATATATTATTTTTTACTACAATACAAGTTATAATACAATTTTTTAAAATTCATGTTGATTTTTATAATTTATTATAGTAGAATTTAATAAAAATAACTAATATATATAAATTCTGTGATTAAAAGTAGTAAGTATATTTGTGTGTCAAAGCGATTCAGGGATGGTGAAAGCCTGAAACATTATGATGTACTGAATGGATTTATGAGAAGCTAGGTGAAATTTTATAAGAGTAACCAAAGTCGTGTGTTTCACGTTATAGGAACAAGATATCGAAAAATACTTATATTGTTTTTCCGTATCTTTTTAAGTGAGATGTTTATCATCTAATTTAGGTGGCACCACGGAAATATACCTTTCGTCCTATTATGGGCGGAAGGTTTTTTTGTTGAAAAAAATAATTAATATATTAAAGGGGGACTTATAAATGTTAAGAAAAAATATTTTATCAGCATTACTTTTAGCTCTAGGCTTTATTATTCACCAATTAACTCCAGCAGGCTTTGCAGGAATAACTTTTGATATTCAATTAACAGTTCTATTCGTAATAATAGCAATCAATATGGATTTCAAAAATGCAATAATGACAGGTATAGCTTCTGGATTAATTACCTCTTTAACGACTAAAACACCAGGGGGGCACATACCAAACTTTATAGATAAAATAGTTACTTCAATTTTGATATACTTCATAATTTTACTATTATTTAAAGTTCTAAATAAACAAGTTTCTTTAGTTATATCAGGAGCAATAGGAACTATTATAAGTGGTAGTGTATTTTTAGGTTGTCTTATTCTGTTAGGTGGATTACCAGCTAAAGCATTTACAGCAGCATTTATCACTGCCGTACTACCAACTGCTTTAGTTAATTGCATTTTAACCGTAATTGTATATAATGCAATAGTTAAATCTAAAAAATTATTAAAAGCGGATGCTTAACATAAAACAGGCAAAATTCTTTAAATATCGTTGTAGATATAATTCAAATTTAAAACTTAGAATTTTGCCTATATTATTTTATGTTTAGTCTCCAACTCCAAAATCTGTATTATTTAATAGTACTTCTATATGCTCTAAATCCTCTAAAAAAGCATATTCTTTTTCAAACCATTTTATTAATTCTTCATCTCTTTTTAACTCTGTAGAGTTTTCTACAAACACATTAACAGTTGCATGAGAAAATTTATTTATTATTATATCCATATCTTTTTTTATCATATCTTTTGTTTGTCCCTTGATTCCTACCATTATGCATGGAGAATCGAAATACTTTAATACATCTTCATATGTTTCGAACTTAGCATTTTTATTTAATACTTTATTTCTAAAATAATTATCAAATGTCTCTATTCCCGTTTTAAATATAATTGGGATTCCAAAAAACTCTCTCATTTCATCAAGCTTATATCTATACGCCCAATGACTTTCTAGAAAAAGTTTTGTTATACCTTTTTCTTTTATTTTTTCTTTTATCTTATTAAGAGTATCTTTTGGCATTTCAAAACAACTACCAGAGTTTATAACTTCTAGTACTTTGTACTTTCCAGTCACTTTTTTAATTTCCTCAAAATTTATTTTATTAATTTCATCTTCTCTTGATGAATTATCATCAATATAATCACAGAAAGTACATTTTCCCCATATACAAGGAAGTCCTTTTAAAAGAAGTATTTCTCTTTTATTTTTCTCCTTTATTTCACTATATCTATTCATTTTACCCTTCTATAATCCTTTCTTTTATTGAGTATGGAATACAACTTACAGCCGTTAATGTTACTAAGCAAGATAAAAATCTATCTGCATAGTCAATCAAAAATTGAACAACAAATATAGATACTACTTTATTTACTCCTATATTCTTTAAAAAAGCAACTATATATGATGATCCTGATGATGTTACTCCATCAAATACATATGCAGCTATGACAGCACCTATTAAAGATGAAAATATAGATATAATTAGGACACTTATAGGTATTCTTAAGCCCTTGAACATTCCTTTTTTATAGAGTAATCCAGATATTAGTCCTACAAATAGTTGTACTGGTGCAAAATATAAAGAATAAATATCAAAGGTAATACCACTCACAAAACTTCCCAATAATCCTGTAGTAACTCCATAAAGAGGACCAATTATAAAACTAACCATTATAGTTCCTATAGAATCTAGCAGAATAGGTAACCTTAAATTTAAAGCGATAAAAGCTCCTATTATATTTAGTGCTACTCCTAACCCTATTGTAGCAATTTTTAAAGATGATGCCTTTTTCATTGCAGTCTCCTTTACTGTATATTAAGAACACTACAGTTTTTCAAAAAAATAAAAAACTGTATCTAAGGATACAGCACAAGTAAATCCTTAGTTTTTTATACTGGGAGTTCTCGAACCAGTCCCATTGAATATTCAATGGTCTTAGAGGATTTTACCTATATATTCTATAATAAATTTTGTATAAAAACAACTTGTTAATTTTTCTATATTGTGTTCAGTTTATTTTTAAGTTAGTATTTTTCGCTATCTTTAAATTTTCATGATCCTATCTTCAGTTATTATCTTAATTTATCATGTAATATATTGTTTTTTATTTATTAAAGCTTCTTTGAAAAATAATATTTATCTAAAAGGCTATGTTTTAAACTATCGTTGATAAGTAATCATAAGTAAAACAGACAAGTTCAGACTTGTCCGTTTTCTACCTAATTCATCTAACATCAAAATTGTAAACATGCTATGCTTATAATTTACTCTAAACAAGATTTCACATAATCAATTGGTACATCCATTCTAATAGCAGTTTCTTCAATTGATAGACCACTATTTAAAAATCGTCTGACAACCATAAACATATTTTCTCCAACTTCAATAATATGATTATCAGGGTCATAGAAACGAACAACACGCTGTCCCCAAGAATGTTTTACCATAGGATGTACATAGTTAATGCCCTCAATGTAATTCATCTTTTGGATAAAACCATCAAAATCATCTTCTTCAAAATATAACTCTGCTACATTTCCACCAAAAATAATTTCACTATCATGTTTATGAATAAAAGTTGACCAAGTATCTTTTGTTTGCAATGCGATACCACCTGTTAAAGTTACATTTGCGCCAAAATCAACAACAACTTCTAAACCAAGTACCTCATAGTAAAATTGCTTGACTTTTCCATATTCGAAACAACTATCAATGGATTTGAAAATTTCATTATAACACTCCTTATGTTTAATTAACCTTAAATCACAACTACTTGTAAGTTTATGCATTCGCTATATATAATTTATAAATGGTTAATCCGATTTTCAAAAACTAATCAAATATCAACATTCATTTAAAACATAGCCATCTAAAAATATAGAATGTAGACATAAAAATACTTCTAGGGAAAGAATTTCCCTAGAAGTATTTTAAATTAAATTATAAACATTGCATCTCCAAAGCTGAAAAATCTATATTTTTCTTTTACAGCTACCTCATATGCATTCATTGTATTCTCTTTACCTGCAAGAGCACTTACCAACATTATAAGAGTTGATTCTGGTAAATGGAAGTTAGTAATTAGTCTATCTATAACTTTATATTCATATCCTGGATATATAAATATATCAGTCCATCCTGATTTCGGTATAAGCTTACCTTCTTCATTTACGCTAGATTCTAAAGTTCTTACAGATGTTGTTCCTACAGCTATTACTTTTTTTCCATTCTTTTTACTTGAATTAATCAATTCAACTGCATCTTCACTTATTTCAAAGTACTCTGAATGCATTATATGATCTTCTATATTATCTGATTTTACAGGTCTAAAGGTTCCTAGTCCAACATGTAGTGTAACATAAGCTATCTTTACACCTTTTTTTGAAATTTCTTGAATTAACTCCTTAGTAAAATGCAGTCCTGCTGTTGGTGCAGCTGCAGATCCTTCTTCTTTAGAATATACTGTCTGGTATCTCTCTTTATCTTCAAGCTTAGCCGTTATATATGGAGGAAGTGGCATTTCTCCTAGTCTATCTAGAATTTCTTGAAATATACCATCATAGTAAAATTCTATAACTCTAGTACCACCCTCTAATATATCTAATACTTTAGCTTTTAACTCTCCATCTCCAAAGATTATTTCAGATCCTATTTTTGCCTTTTTACCCGGTTTAACTAAAGTTTCCCATATGTCTCCCTCAACTCTTTTTAAAAGTAAGAATTCTATACTACTTCCAGTATCTACTCTTTGTCCAAATATCCTAGCAGGTATAACTCTAGTATTATTAAGTACGAGACAATCGCCTTCTTCAAGATACTCTATAATTTCTTTAAAAACTTTATGATTTATTTCACCAGTTTCTTTATTTAATACTAATAATCTTGACTCTTCTCTATTTTCTAATGGATATTGGGCTATCAAATCTTCAGGTAGTTCAAAATAAAAATCTTCCTTCTTCATTGTTACCATCCTTTACTCAACTTTTGCACCATTATAGTAGTGTTCCAATATTTGCTTATAATTATATCCCATCTCTCCCATTTTCTTTGCTCCATATTGACTCATACCTATTCCATGACCCCAACCTTTTCCTTCAAATGTTATATTATCACCAGTAGTCCCAGTTGAAGCAATCTGTACATTTTGTGTACCCGAACCGCTTGCAACCCATACATTGCTTAAACTACTACTTAAATTGCTACTTGCTAACGAATTTCTTACAGTAGCACCTTTTAAATTAATTTTTGATGACTGATTACTACTTCCTATAGTAGCATATGTATCTACTCCATTTTGAATTTGTCCATCCATTTTCGCAGTATACAATGTACTCTTTATGTTATTATATCCAAGAACTGCTCTAATTTTTTCTCTTAAAAGCACTTTAGTACCCTTTGTTCCAGATACACTAAGCTCTATGACTCTTCCACCACTTTGAGCTGATGTTTTAGTAATACTTATAGATATTATGTCACCAACATCTAATCCATTGGCTATTAGTTTTTGCTTAAAATCATTTTTACTTATGGTATATGTCCAGTTATCATAAGGACTTCCTAAAGAAAAATCATCCTTAATTCCTCTTAAATAAGGTATTGGAGTTCCGTTCCATATATCCTCATTGCTAGCTGTATGACCTCCGCTACTTGCAAAAAAATAAACACTTGCTAATTTTCCATTATATTTTATTACTTGATTAACAGTTTCATTAACTGCTGAATTACTATTAACATGTTCTCTGTCATATCCTGCATAAGCCTGGCAATGAGTTTGATCACATAAATTATATCCTTCGGCACTATGCTTTCCTAGATTTAGTAAGGCAAAAGTTCTTGCAGATATAGCTTGAGCTTTTAAAGCTTCTTTATGCCAACTAGGTGACATTTCTCTTGGAACTACTCCATAAAGATATTGATCTAATGTCAAATAGTTTACGACAACCAATTCAGATGCTGTTCTATTAAAAGTTATGTAACCTCTATAGTTAGAGCTTTCTACTTTTACTATTCCACTTGGAGTACCTATATAAATATTATCTGATGAATTAAATGTATATAGTGTCTCACCTTGAGGCGTTTGAATAACTATACTTGTACTATTAGTTCCATTTTTAACAACTATTGAATTATGTGATATATCAAGTATCTTTTCAAAGCCTGTCCCCATCTTTCCTACTAAGAAACCATTACTACTTGATAAGTTTACACTGATTTTAGATTTTATAGGATTTTGAAGTCTAACTTTTACATATTTAGAACTATAGTTTTCACTATAAACAGGCCTTACATTGTACCATATCAAACCTATGGATATGGATAATATCAATACTAGGGAAGTTGTTATCTTCCATTTTTTAGACATTTCCATAGTCTTTTCCCTCCTTTAGTTGTCTACAAATATTTTTACGATATTTTCATGATACTATATAATTATATAGTATACTATCTTTTATTTTAAAGTCCTTTATTTTTAGGACTTAAAGAACTAATCTTCCTCATATTTTATTCCGAAATAGTCATAACAATTTTTTGTAACAACTCTTCCTCTAGGTGTTCTATTTAAAAATCCTAGTTGTAACAAATAAGGCTCATACACATCCTCAATTGTATTACTTTCTTCACCTGTAGATGCTGCTAACGTATCTAATCCAACTGGTCCTCCTCCGAACTTTTCTATTATTGTTGTTATCATCTTTTTGTCTGTGCTATCTAGTCCTAACTCATCTACTTCTAAAAGCTCCAAAGCTTTCTTTGCCACACTCTCTGTTATTATTCCATCTTCAACCACTTGTGCATAGTCTCTCACTCTTTTAAGAAGTCTGTTAGCTATACGAGGAGTTCCTCTTGATCTTCTAGCTATCTCTATAGCTCCCTTTTCTTCCATATCTATATTTAATATTTTAGCCGATCTCTCAACTATTTCTTTAAGACTTTCATCATCATACAGCTCTAATCTACACATTACTCCAAATCTATCTCTTAAAGGCGACGTAAGCAATCCTGCTCTAGTTGTAGCACCTATAAGTGTAAATTTTGATAAATCTAGCCTTATGGATCTTGCACTTGGTCCCTTTCCTATAATAATATCTAAGGCATAGTCTTCCATAGCTGGATACAAAACTTCTTCAACACTTCTATTGAGTCTATGAATTTCATCTATAAATAAAACATCATTTTCCGCTAAGTTAGTCAAAATAGCAGCTAAATCTCCAGGTCTTTCTATAGCTGGTCCAGATGTAATTCTTATATCTACATTCATTTCATTTGCAATTATATTTGCTAATGTAGTTTTTCCCAGTCCTGGAGGTCCATAAAGTAATACATGGTCTAAAGCTTCTTTTCTTCTTCTAGCAGCTTCAATGAATATTTTTAGTTTTTCTTTAGCTTTATCTTGACCTATATATTCATCTACAGTTTTTGGTCTCAACGATGTTTCTATTTCCATATCTTCTTCTCTTATTTCTCTTGTAATTATTCTTTCATCTGCATCTTTCATTATTTTCCCTCCTCTTAAGTTATTTTCCTAATTCTTTTAACACTAATTTTATAATATCTTCTACACTTTTATTAGACGTATCTATTTTAGCTATAGCTGAATATACCTCACTTCTAGTATATCCAAGAGATACTAAAGCGTCTAACACTTCTTCTTTCTCATTACTTATACTACTTCTTTCTACTATAATTTGTTCATTAGAATTTGACTTAATAATACTTTCTATATCACCTATTTTATCCTTTAACTCAAGAATAATTCTACTTGCTGTTTTTTTACCTACACCAGGTGCTTTTGATAATTTGTTAGAATCCTCACTTATAATAGCTAGCTTTATATCAGAAGGTATCATTATAGATAGCATTCCAATAGCTACTTTAGGTCCTATTTTAGAAACAGTTTGTAGAAGCTTAAACATGTCTAATTCATCTTTAGTTGTAAATCCATAAAGACTAACTCCATCTTCCTTTACATTTAGAAAAGTATATATCTTTCTATGTTGTAGATTATTCCCTATTTGCATTATTGTTGTCTTAGAAGTATTTATCATATATCCTATATCATTGTTTTCAATAACTATGTAATCTTCTCCTATTTCCTCAATATTCCCTTTAATATACTGGTACATAGAATATCCCTCCATTATTTTACCTTAAACATATCTCTAAAGTTCCCTGAATGGGCATGACATATAGCTACTGCTAAGGCATCTGCAACATCATCAGGCTTTGGAACTTTCTTTAAGTTCAATAATACTTTTACCATTTCTTGAACCTGCTTCTTTTCTGCTTTACCATATCCAACTACACCTTGTTTAACTTGTAAAGGTGTATACTCATATATTTCTATACCTCTATTAATTGCTGCTAACAGTTGAACCCCTCTTGCTTGTCCTACATTTATAGCTGTTTTAGCATTTTTATTAAAAAATAATTCTTCTATAGCTACAAAATCTGGTTTATACTTATCTAATAGAGTACAAAGTTCATCATAAACTATTTTTAATCTTTCTGGAAAAGTATAAATTGGTTCTGTTGTTATAGCACCATAATCTATTACATTAAACTTATTCCCTTTATATTCTATCACTCCATATCCTACTATAGCTATTCCTGGGTCTATTCCAAATATAATCATTCTATCACTCCATTAAAAAGTTTTAATCCAAACATATATTCGATAATTCTATCACAAATACCTTTATTAATAAAGATTTTATCATAAAGGTATTTAGAATTTTATTAAATTTATATAATCAAAATAAGAATAAAAATAAAGCTAGGATGTTTTTTTAATTAATCCTAGCTTGTTATTTCTAGCTTATAAAGTTTTCTAGTATTTGCCCTGCTTCTTCCTCACTATTTACAACTATACCTTCTTTAAGCTTTTCTTGATCTACTTTTTTAAGAGTCGATGTAGACGTATCTTTTAATATTTTGTGAAGAACTTTTTCTCCCTTTTCGTTTACTTTAAAAATTACTATTTTACCATTCTTCTCCCCTATTATAAAGTGATTAGGGCATAAATGATTTTTTTCTGTATAAATAATCACTTTATCTTTTGAAAATTCTTCTATAAACCACTCTGGAGAATTATTAGCTAGATATCCCTCAAGCTGCTCTTGAGTTAAGCTTAGCATATCTTTTTCAGGCTTAGACGTTCTTTTAATCTCATGTCCACACTCTAAGTATATAGTTTTATATTCTATCATTGTTCCTAGACCTATTATTTTCTTATCAGTTAGACTAAGCTCAAGATTTTCACTGTCTCGATCTTTATTATCGCTTCTATCTAAAGAAGTATTATCATCTCTATATTTTAGCTTTTTATTAGGGCTATTTTCACTTAAATAATATCCTCCCATTGCCCCCAATACTAAGACTATAACACTTGTCATCACAACAACAAGTAATGGATTTCTTTTCATAACGATATCCCTCCTACACTATCTAGTTGAGATTTTTTCCAAATTAATTTTATTTATACATTAATCAACTAGAAAGTATAGTAAAAAATTAAGAATATCTTTTTGAAACCTTATCATTAACCGCATACCAAAATGCATCTTTATATGTATTTTTCAAGTGCTTAATAAGAATAACTAAAAGCATATTGTAAATTTCACTTACTTCGTCATCTGATAGATCATAATTAACTTCATCTATCTTAACATTATATAAATCAAAATCTATTTTTAATTGCTTCGCTACATAATCACTTAAGTTTTCAACTTTCTTCTTAATAACTTTATTTGTAAATGTAGTAGTTAAATTTTCTATGTACTTTTCTTGCTTTTCTTTATTGTCAATTTCTATATCACATCTTTTACGTATGGCTTTTATTTCTTCATGTTTAGAGCTATCATGTATTAAATAATTATTGCTATATACGTGTTCTATGCCAAATATTCTTACGAATTCTTTTTCTAAAAGATTTACATACTTAAGGCTATTATATCCATCCTTATATCCTTCTAAATAAAAACATAGCTCTAATCTGTTTATATCCTCATGCATAATAACACTTAAGTTATGAGATATAATCTCACTGTCTTCTCTATCTTTTAATACATATTTTATTTTTTTCTTTATATCTTTCAAACACATATATTTAGGATATATATTACTTATGTTCTCTTCTATATCATATAAAGCAAGAAGTATGTATATGGAATTTAAATCATTATTATATAAAAATTTATCTGTTAATCCTTTATATATGTCCCATAGTTTTACAGCAGTACTCACTTCCATCCCCTCCTAATAGCAATTATTGCCATTTATTTGGAAGTTATAACATAAAAAAATACCTTCTAAGTAAAACACAAGAAGGTTTCCCTCTAAGTCATAAAAATTTATTATGTATGTTATATATTAATTTCCAATTATTATTTCCTGAGACAGTTATTAAGTTTAGCACAGAATTAATCTTTGTACAAGTCATTAATATTTATAGTTTTTCTGTTTTTATAAATTTTTTTTATTTATTCTCTTATTTAGTTAATTATTTGGCATAGCATAACTTAATTTTCTATTTTAATCTTAACTACATTTTTAATAATTTTCATTTAACATAAATGTTTTAAACATAAATAATACTCTCTCTTTATAATAATAAAATCAGAGTATCTATCTAGCTCTTATCGGAGTATCATCATAGTTCTCTATTTTTATTGTAATTCATCAAATATTATTATCTTAATACATTTATATTATTGACCTATATAATTGGCGATAGATTAATCTATCTATTTTCGAAATTAATATCTCTTATATTTTTATTTTTATCTATCCCCAATTCAAACATAAAAAACTTTAAAAAACCTTCGTTATAAAAATAATAATAAAAGACATCAAATTGAATTGATGTCCTCTATTATTTATTTTTATTAAATTGTATTTTATTTAATAGATTTTAGTTTTGCTATGTCCGCCCAATTGTTAGCAGTTGCTTCTTCTACTCTACATAAATCTTTTCTAATGATTTCTACATCTCTTTTTATTTCCGCTACATCATATTTCATATTTTCTTGTTCAGATTTTATTACATCTGATTTATGTTCTAAGGCCCTTAATATTTGAGTATGTTCATTCAATGATCTACTATGGTTATTTAATATTTGAGTATGTTCATTCAATGATCCACTATGGTTATTCAATATCTGAGTATGTTGTTGTTGAGTTTCTTTTATCCCCTTGATATCATCCTGAATATTTTTTAATATTTCTAATAATTCCTTATCCATGATTTCACCTCTCCCCATTTATTTTCATATCTATATTATAGCACTCTTTCCTAAAAAAATAACTACTCATATCATATTGTTTTATACAATTAATCCTCAAAAAAATATTATAGACAGGTATGTAAACCTGCCTATAATGAACCTTTCATAAAAACCTTTAGAACTCATTATATTTCTAAATCATCTGGTACTTCCCAGTTATGATATACATTTTGAACATCATCACTATCTTCAAGAGCATCTATAAGTTTGACCATATTTTTAATGTCTTTTTCTTCCTCTAACTTACTAGTATTTTGCGGTATATATGCAAGTTCTGCTGTTGAGAATGTATATCCAGCTTCTTTAAGAGTATCTCTTACTCCTGTAAAATCTTCTGCACTAGTTGTTATTTCAAATACTTCGTCTTCACTACTAAAGTCTTCTGCTCCAGCTTCAATAGCCTGCATCATTATTTCTTCTTCATCTATGTTATCATCTTTATCTATAACAATTAGTCCTTTTCTATCAAACATCCAAGCCACACATCCTGTTGACCCTAAGTTTCCTCCGAACTTGTCAAAAGCATGTCTTACGTCTGAAGCAGTACGGTTTCTATTATCAGTTAGACATTCAACAAATACAGCAACACCTGATGGTCCATATCCTTCATATATGATTTCTTCGTAGTTAGCTCCATCTAAATCTCCTGCACCTTTTTTTATAGCTCTGTCTATATTATCATTAGGCATGTTCTCTGCCTTAGCTTTTTCTATAGCACTTTTTAGAGCTGCATTATATTCAGGATCACTTCCTCCCTCTCTAACTGCAACCGTTATATATCTTGATAACTTTGTAAATATTTTTCCTCTCTGAGCATCCATTTTACCTTTTTTATGTTTTATATTGGCCCATTTTGAATGTCCTGCCATAACTATACCTCCTTCAATTGTACGTATAATATTTTAGCATAAAGCCGTAACAGCTTCAATTTTAAAGTTCTGAAAAGCTAAAAAAGAATCCTTTTAAAGGATTCTTTTTTATATTTCTTAGGAAATATTGGAGAAAAATTTCTACTATGATTGTATAAAGATTGGTGGAAATTTTCTTTTATGTTCACTTATCTTATTCATTTTTTCTATTTTGTATCTTGTCTCTTTACTTATATCATCTACATTTTTCCCCTTAATATATGAATCCAACTCTTCATATCCAAATCCCATTTCATCTTCATCAGTTTGATTTTCCCAAAGTCCTGCTGAAGGTGGTTTACTTATTATAGCTTCATCTATTTGTAAGTATTTTGCAAGTTCTTTAACTTCTTCCTTTACTAAATCAGCTATAGGTAAAATATCTACTCCACTATCTCCATGTTTAGTAAAGTATCCTATAGTTATTTCACTTTTATTACTTGATCCTACTACTAAATAGTTATTTAGCTGAGCATAGTAATACAGTGTTGTCATTCTTAAACGAGGTTTTATGTTTGATGTTGCAAGTCTATTATTTTCTATAAATCCAAGTTCAGAAGTATATACATCAAATGTATTCGTTAAATCTACTTTTATAATATTTATATCTAATGATTTAGCAACTAGTCTAGCATGCTCCTCATCCTCTGGATTACTGTGACAAGGCATTATAACTCCTAAAGAATCTTTAGGAAAAGCTTTTTTAGATAATCCTGCTATAACTGCTGAGTCAATTCCACCACTCAACCCAAAAACTAAACCTTTACATCCAGCTTCATTAACTTTTTCTTTTATCCAATTTACAATGTCATTGCATGTTTTTTCTATATTGTTCATTATTTAACCTCCACCTATGTAATAGCTAAATCTTGTATCTAATTATATAGCATATTTAGATGAAGTATTCAATTTTTTTATTCGAATATACCTGTACTTAAATATCTCTCTCCATTATCTGGTGCGATAACTACCACTTTCTTACCTTTTCCTAATTCTTTAGCAATTTTTAAAGCTGCATACACTGCTGCACCTGATGATATACCTAGTAAAAGTCCTTCTTTTTTTGCTAAATCACGAGTAGTTTCTATAGCATCTTCAGCATATACTTGTTCTATTTTATCTATTAAGTCCATCTCTAAAACTTTCGGAATAAATCCTGCTCCTATACCTTGAATTTTGTGAGGTCCAGGATCTCCCCCTGATAATACTGGAGAATCAGCTGGTTCAACTGCAACAATTTGTACCTCTTTACTTTTTAACTCTTTTTTAATTACTTTTGCTACTCCTGTAATAGTACCACCTGTACCTACTCCTGCTACAAATGCATCAAGTGTTCCATCCGTCTGTTTTATAATTTCTAAAGCAGTAGATTCCATATGTTTTTCCGGATTATGTTTATTTTCAAATTGTTGAGGCATGAAGTAATTAGGATTCTCATTTATTAATTCCGTAGCTTTTTCTATAGCTCCTCTCATACCCTTCTCTCCTGGTGTTAGTACAAGCTCAGCTCCATATGCTTTTAATAAATTTCTTCTTTCCACACTCATTGTATCTGGCATTACCAATATAACTTTATATCCTTTAGCAGCTCCTACCATAGCCAATCCTATTCCAGTATTACCACTAGTAGGTTCTACAATTACTGAACCATCCTTTAGTATTCCTTCTTCTTCGGCTTTTTCTATCATATGTAATGCTATTCTATCTTTTACACTACTTCCTGGATTAAAGTATTCTAACTTCACGTATACATCTGCACTATTTTCATCAATTAATCTATTAAGTTTAACTATAGGTGTATCTCCTATAAGTTGCGATACATTATCAACTGTTTTCATATAATTATTCTCCTTTCTCAATTCCTAGTATTCTACTATGTTTTATTGTATTTTATTTGTTTATTTACAAAAAGTCAAGTGCATATAATATTTTTTTTAGACAAAAATACTATTTAAGTAAATTAAAAAAGCAGGTGTTATTATGAAAAATTTTTTAAAACCTAAAATGTTAGCAATAGGATTAATAGCAGGCATTGTTAATGGATTATTTGGATCTGGTGGTGGAACTATAGTCGTCCCTGCCATGGTATTTTTACTAGGTATGGATGAACATAAATCTCATGCTACCGCTATTAGTATAATTTTACCCATTAGTATTATAAGTACTCTAATTTATTTTAAAAATGGAATATTAGATTTTAAAGTAGCTGGTATAGTAACTATTGGTGGAATTATAGGAGGATACATAGGTGCAAAGCTTTTAAATAGAATTCCTCGTAAAATACTTAGAAAGATGTTTGGAACCTTTATGATAATTGCAGCTATAAGGATGGTGTTTAAATGATACTCTTCATCATAGGTATTTTATCAGGAATAGTAAGTGGAATGGGAATAGGTGGAGGAACTATTCTTATTCCAGCACTATCTTTGTTTACAAATTTAAACCAACATCAATCTCAAGGAATAAGCTTATTTGTTTTTATACCTACTGCTATAGTTGCTTTGATTACTCATTTTTTCAACAAGAACATACAGTTAAAAACTGCTGCTCCTATAATATTAAGTGGAATAATTGGAGCACTAATAGGTTCTTCCTTGGCAGTTATGGTTTCTGATGATTTACTTAGAAAAATGTTTGGTATATTTTTATTCTTTATGGGCTTATATGAAATATTCAGTAAAGTCAAAGAATAACAAAAAACCTTCCTTAGTTATAGAAAGGAAGGTTTTTTATTCTAATATAACCCCATCTTTTACTGAAAAATAGTTTTCTTCTCCTTCTTCATATATCATTTTAGAGCTTGTGATTTCCATTAAATTATTTACAAGACTCTCTTTTCTATCAATTTCACATAAAATAACTATATTCACAGCTTCATCATATATAACATCTTTTATTATATATCCTAATCTTAGTAACTCATTTTCCATTCTACCATATAAGGTATAGTCTATTCTCACTCTAATTTCTTTGAACAATACTTTTTCTACTATTTTCCCATCTTCTAATCCTATTTTTGCACCCTTTGTATATGCTCTAACTAATCCTCCTGTACCTAGTTTTACCCCTCCAAAGTATCTCGTTACAACTACTACAACATTTCTTAAATTCTCTTTTTTTATAACTTCTAAAGTAGGAATTCCCGCTGTACCACTTGGCTCTCCATCATCACTATATCTCTGTATATTACTGTTTTCTCCAAATACATAGGCATAAACATTATGTGTAGCATCTTTATGTTTGGTTTTTATTTCTTGTATGAATTCTACCGCTTCTTCTTCACTTGAAATAGGTTTTGCATATCCTATGAATTTAGACTTATTTATAATTATTTCATCTCTACCATATTCGTGTATAGTTTTATATGTGCTTTTCAATTTTATCCCCTCTCGTTTATAGTTTATATTCATTATATCATTTTTAAATCAAGTAGTTAACTATGCTAGTATCAAGTCTTCTTTTATTATATTTCTATACTTATTGTATAAAAGAGTAATTATTGATTTTTCCTGATTACTATCAATCATTTCTATAGCTTTATCAATACTATAAAATCCCGCATCTATGATCTCTGATTCCTTTATGTTATATTTCTCATTTTTAGCCTCAACTATATACCATGTAATTTGCTTATAAGGTGGTTTAATCTTTTTAAAATTAAAAAATTCGTAACTAGTTTCTCCTGCTATTGATATTAATTCCATATCAATTTCAGTTCTTTTTTTGAAGCTATCAAGAACTGATTCACAAGAAAAAAAACCGTTACGAATCTCATTTTTAACTAACATCCATTTGTTTTCTTTATCTTTAACAATGAACACCTTGTTGTCTTTAAATATTACACCACCTATATATCTTTTTATAGTCATGGTGTATTCCTCCCTTCTTAAACTTTTAATCCTGTTACTATATAAATATGTAAAAAAACTTTTTTGATTATCATTTTTGCATAATTTTTTTATTTATTTTTATAAATGTATTTTATTGGTAAATTTCATGTAAATATATTCTATAATAAAATTGAAATTAAGCTTTTTAATAATACATATATCAATATAGATTCTTATCTTTCTATATTTTTAGATTTTAATATAAATTTTTTTAATAATAAAAAACTATTATTAACTATATATTTCACTAATATTTAAATATGTTTTGGGGAAAATTAAGCTTAGTATTTTAAATTTAGAGGTGATTTTATGTACATTATATATCATTGTGTAGGTGGAGCTCATTCTTCTGTAATAGCATGTGCTATACATCTTGGCACTTTACCTATAGATAGAACACCAAGCAAAGAAGAAGTGTTGAATGTTCCATATTTTGACACTCTTAATAAACAAGATCAAGGTAAGATAATTCTCAGAGGTATTGACAAAAATAATAATAAAGTTTTCAGTTTGAGTCGACAGTTTAAGCCAGAGCTAGTTATACCAGCTGTAAAAGATGCTTTTGAATTAGGAGGAGGGCATAGAGATGAACTCTTATTAGTTAATACTATGCCCTGTGTTAATTCACTCATGAAAATAGGTGGTTTTTCCTCTAGAAGGCTAAATTTAGTTTCTTTTGGTAGACCAATAGTAGCCTCAGGTGTCGTTAAAAACTATGACAGTATAGTTAATATAGTTAAAAATACTAAGAATATGATGTCATAGTTTATTTTTTATTTAATCATTTTTTATATATAACTATTTTTTAAAAACGTATTCATTATATCTATTAAAATCTATAGAATCTAGTGTAGTCGTTACAAGAGTTCCCTTTTCTACGTACTCACATTTTTCTACTTTAGTGTTATCGAATAAATATGACATTAATTCTCCTTTATCATATGGTACAAGAATATCTACTTTGTAATATTTATTTGGTAGATTTTCTTGAATCATTTTTAATAATCTATCTAAATTATGACCTGTTTTAGCTGATATAAATACCTTTGGTTCTTTTATATCGTACTCTAAAGAGTAGTTATTATCTATATCTACCTTATTAAAGACTGTAATAATCGGTTTATCTAAAACATCTAGGTCTTTTAATATGCTCATAGTAGTTTTTACTTGAATATTTATATCTTCATTTGTTACGTCTATTACATGAAGCAATAAATCTGCATACTTTACTTCTTCTAATGTTCCTTTAAATGCTTCTACCAAACGTGTAGGTAATTTGCTTACAAATCCTACTGTATCTGTTATTAGAAAATCTTGACCATTAGGTAACATACTTTTTCTTAAAGTTGTTTCTAATGTAGCAAATAACATATCATATGCAAAGACTTCTTTATCCTCATGATATTCATTGTCTTCTCTTATAATACTATTAAGTAGTGTTGATTTACCCGCATTTGTATAACCTACCAATGCTACTATAGGTATATTTGAGTTTTCTCTTTTCTTTCTTTTTATTTTTCTAACATTTGTCAATTCTTTAAGTTGTCTTTCTATATCATTTATTCTACTTAAGATATGTCTTCTATCAATTTCTAGTTTTTGTTCTCCTGGTCCTCTAGTTCCTATTCCAGCACCAGCTCTAGATAGATAATTTCTATATCCTATAAGTCTAGGCAACCTATACTTAAGTTGGGCAAGTTCTACCTGTAGTTTACCTTCTTTACTTGTAGCTCTCTTTGCAAATATATCTAATATTAAACTTGTTCTATCTATTATCTTTCTATTTATTATTTCTTCCAAATTTCTTATTTGAGCTCCAGTAAGCTCATTATTAAAAACAACAGTATCTATATTAAGTTCCTCACAATATATAGCTATCTCTTGTGCTTTTCCAGTTCCTATATAATAGGCAGAATCTATACTCTCTCTATTCTGAATTATGCTTGCCTCTACTACTCCTTCAGCAGCTTTTACTAATTCAGCAAGCTCTTTCATTGAACTTTCTATATTAATCTCATACTTTTTATTTGTATCCACTCCTACTATTAAAACTCTTTCTTCTTTTTTCTCTTGGATATTATACATATCTTCACCTCAGTAAAATTATCATCTTAGTTATATTATTAAACATACTATCAAATTATCATACTTTTAAAGATTTTACTATTTATTTCAATTTCAATTTCTTAAATTGTATATCAAGTAAATTCTAAAATCTAATTAACTATATTTAAAAACTTATCTTCAGGAACGCTTATATAGTTTTCAGGAACATCTCCAATTATAACTGTTTCAGCTATTGGTACATTGGAAGTTATTCTTACAGTATCAGATACTAATGGGAATATAATTCTAACATCTGTTGTAATAGATAAGTATACTTTATGTATAGTTTGGTTAATTCCTGATTCAATAAAATCAGTTGTAAAATCAGTTGTAACACTTCCTTGTGGCTGTAATTCTAGCTTGAACTTAGGTCCAGAAAAAAGTTGACTATCTAATATATTTCCTAATGGTATCTTTATGGTTCCAGCAGAAATCTGTCTTATTTTTTCTTGTACTTCCAAAGCTACGTCCGATGCTACGCTATTCATCAATGCAGTATTCGCTTGCATCATAGTTATTTTACCCTCATTATCTTGTTTAGTAAATATAAGATCTTTATATTTTATATCATCTTTAATTTTATTCTTTACAGCATCATTTATTGCTTGTGTAGCTATTTTTTTTGCTTGTACCTCACATACAGCACGTATAGTAGGTTTTATATTATTATTTATTAAATTATAACCATATATAGTTAAAACAATAATAAATATTATTGTTAAAAATATCTTTATTCTCTTCTTTTTATATCTTTTCCTCACAAAAACACCTCCCTATAATATGTTATATGTCAATAATACTTAAAATGTTCTAAATATAATTTAACAGGTAATTCTTGGGTATTTATATGTTTTATTAAAGCTATATCTTAGTATACGTATTGATTCCTTGAAAGTTTGACTCTTTTAAAATTATATACCTATATGATATAATGTTGTTTGATGTTTATTGTTGTTCTACCTTCATCATTTAAAGGAGGTTTAATATGACTCAAGAAAATAATAAGTCACCTAGAACTGAAAAAAATAAATCTAAAAAAGTAAAAAAGAAGTGGGGATTTTTTAGAGTTTTATCCATGGTAATACTAATTACAATGATAGCAGGAACAGGTATTGTTGGCGGACTAGTTTTTGGAGCTATTAGAAATGTTCCAGAAATAGATCCTTCTAATATAGAATCATTGTTACACCAAAACTCTACTATTGTCGATGAAGAGGGTAACTTAATAGAAAAGCTTCATGCTGAAGAAAATAGGACCATAGTGGACCTTGATAAGATTCCAAAACATCTTCAAAATGCATTTATTTCAATAGAAGATGAAAGATTTAGAAAACATTTTGGAGTTGATGTTAAAGGTATAATGGCAGCTCTCATTGCAGACATAAAGGCAGGAGCTGCTGTAAGAGGTGCTAGTACTATTACTCAGCAGTTAGCTAAAAACTTGTATTTAACTAATGAAAAAAAACTTACTAGAAAAATAAAAGAAGCTTATATTGCAATTAAGATGGAACGAGTTCTCACTAAAGATCAAATACTCGAAGCATATCTTAACAGAATCTATCTTGGTCAAGGAGCTTATGGAGTTCAAGAAGCAGCTCATACTTATTTTTCTAAAGACGTAAGTGAACTTACCCTTGCTGAAAGTACACTTTTAGCAGGTGTAACTAAAAATCCTACTAAGTTATCACTTTATAAGCTTGTAAGTCCAAATAACGTAAGTAAAGAAGATAAGGTTGTAGGAAATGTAGATATTTATGGTGAAAAGTATACCGCAGTATATAATCCTGATGTTATAAGCCGTCAAAGGCTAATTTTGATGAAGATGAAAGAACTAGGATATATATCAGAAGATGAGCATAATACAGCTCTTAATGAAGATGTTTCAAAATCTTTAAAGCCAGGTGCTAAGAAATTTACAGATATATCATCTTATTTCGCTGATTTTGTTAAAAGTCAAGTGCTTGATGATCTAGTAAAAAAAGCAGGATACACTAAAGAACAAGCACAAAAAGAACTATTGACTGGTGGTTTAAAAGTCTATGCCACTGTAGACTTAGATTTACAGCGTGAAGTAGAAAGTGTATATAGTAATTTTGCAAAAAATATTTTTAGTGGTAAAAGAACAAGTTCTTGGACTGTAGATGGCAGAGGTAATATAATTGATACAAGTAAATCAATAGTATATTATAAGAAAGCTAATATATTAGATGAGTCAGGAAGCTTGATATTAGAAAATGGAACTTATGAATTGACAGATGAAGGTTTAACTATAAACAATCGTAAGTTAAACATATACCCTAAAAGTATAGATATAAAAGACTATTATACTTTAGATAATAGAGGTAGTTTGATAACCCATACTTTGGGATCCATAGTTTTAAATGCTAAAGATTATAGAACACTATCAAATAAGGAAATTCTAATTAAAAATAGTTTTTTAAATAAAAACAAAGATTTTTATAAAATAGATGGTAATAAAAACTTATTAATTAATGGAAATTACTTTTTAAATGATGGTGCAGGAATTCTTCAACCTCAATCAGCAACCGTTGTTATGGATCATTCAAATGGAACAGTTAAAGCTATGGTTGGAGGTAGAAACTTTGAAGGCCAGAAGATTCTTAATAGAGCTTTAGCTCCAAGACAACCAGGTTCTAGTATGAAGCCTATAGCGGCATATCTTCCAGCACTTGATAATGGTTATACTGCTGCTACTTCTATAGATGACGTTCCATTTTACAATGGTAACGGAAAACTTTGGCCACGAAACTGGTATAGAGGTTATAAAGGACTAGTTTCTTTAAGGGAATCTGTTGAACAATCTATAAACGTAAACTCAGTAAAAGTTGTAGAAGATGTAGGTACTAGTCGTATTAAAGAGTATCTTCAAAAAATGGGAATAATAAAAGAAAATGAATCAGATTCTTTTGTAACAAAAGCTGAAAACCGTCAAACAAATGATGAGAACTTATCAGCACTTGGACTAGGTGGTATGGCTAAAGGAATAAGTCCTTTAGATATGACAGCAGCTTTTAGTTCAATTGCAAATGAAGGTGTATATATAAAACCTAGATCATATATAAAAGTAGAGGATAGATATGGAAATACTATTTTAGATAACAAGCCAAGTAAAACAAAGGTAGTTTCTCCTCAAGTAGCTTATGTAATGACTGATGTACTGAAATCAACAGTAACTTCAGGCTTAGGTAAAAAAGCTAAATTAGATGCTTCTAACTCAAGAATACCAGTAGCAGGTAAAACTGGTACTACTAGTGATAATACTGATCTTTGGTTTGTTGGATATACTCCTTACTATTCTGCTGCAGTGTGGATCGGTAATGACTCTCCAAGTGTCAAAGTTGCAAGTAGTCATTCCAGTTCTTCTGCTGCACAGTTATGGTCAATAATTATGAAAAGTGCTCACAAGAAGTTACCAGCTAAGAACTTTAAAATGCCAAATAATATTGTTAGAAGAAATGTATGTACAGTATCTGGCAAACTTGCTACAGACTTATGTAGACAAGACCCTAGAGGTAATGTAGTAAGAAGTGAGATATTTGTAAAAGGCACTGAGCCTAAAGATTACTGTGATATGCATGTTAGAGTAAACATAGATACAGTTAGTGGAATGCTTGCTAGTGATAAATGTCCTTCTAGCTTAGTTGCAAGCAGAGTGTTTATTAAGCGTAATCCACCATACAATCCATCTAAACACGGTGGTATAGTTCCAGATGACTATAAGTATACTGTTCCAACTAAAACATGTGACCATAGTTCACACTATAATAAAAAAGAAGATGATAATAATATCATTGACAACATTATTGATAGTATTATTAATAATGGTAATAACGACAATAATGGTAGTGACAATAATAATAACAACAATAATGGCATTGATGTTCCTGGAAATAACACTATTCCGAATAATAACAATGGTAGCAATAATGGCAACACTGGTGGTAATAATAACGGTGGTACCAATGGTAATGGTAATTCTGGAAATGGTGGCACCGGAGGCAATAATGGTGGAGGAACTGGTGGAAATGGTTCTAACCCAGATAATGGCAATGGTAATGGCAATAATGGAGGTAGTGAAGTACAGATTCCAAATGATGGTGAATAAACAATAGTAGTTTAATAAAAAACCATCCAAATTATATTGGATGGTTTTTTGTGTGTAATATTTTAGTTTCTTTATTAGATTATTATCTTTCTACTACCCAGAATCTACACTCTGTCGAAAATGCTCTTACTTCTATGTTTTCATTTGCTAACTCTAGCCTATAACAATCTTCTATATGTATAAATCCTGAATCTGTAATATCTTGTAGTATTTCTTCACGTGTAGGAATATGTATATAAGTACTACTTTCTTTTTCCTTAATAATAAGATCCCCAAATTCTATTAAACATGGATCTTGCTTACCTTGATCCCATTTTGTTTTTTCTTTTTTCCAGAACTCTTTATATTCTGTCTCTATATTTCTATCATGTGTAGTAAATATAAAAATTCCATTTTCCTTTAAAACTCTTCTTATTTCTTTCATAGCTTCTACTCTATTTTTTCTCCCTGGTATTTGCATTAAACCATTAAATGAAAATATCGCAGAATTAAAAGATTTATCTACATAAGGTAATTTACAAACATCACCTACAATAAATTCTATGTCAAAATTATTTAGTTTAGCTAAATCTTTTGCATAGCTAATAAAATTCTCTGACAGATCTAATCCTTTAATACTTTTAAAACCAGATTTAAAAAGACCAAAGGTTGTTCTTCCAGTACCACAACCAATATCTAAAATCTTATCATCTTTTTTTATATATTTATTTATAATTTTCTTTTCAGATTCCCATAATCCTATTTTTTCTATAGCGTCTATATAGCTTAAAATAGTACCTTCTCTATTATATGAATTTTTTATTAAGTCCTTAGTAACTCTCATTACTCCACTCTCCATAGATCTATATTTGAATTTTCAAACCAAGATATAGTCATTTACTAGTTCATCTATAACTCTAATTAATATTTTATTTATAAGAATAAGCTTTTATAAATTCTTTTTCTAATTTTTGTGGTAAATTATCAAATAATTCTGCTACTGTTTCATATGTATTAAGAGCTTTAATAATATTAGCATCAGGCTCAACAAAAACTAATGGTATATCTTCTTCTTTAAATTCTTTTCTAATGGGAAATGCTAATTTTTCCTCTTCTAAACTAAATTGAGCATCTACTCCTTTTTTATTTCCTCTAGCATCTACCCTTATCCATTTTTTTATTTTCTTTATGTATATAGCATTAAGTCCATGTAAAATCAAATAATTTTTTTGATCGTCATCTAAAATGAGCCTTTGATAGCAGAATCCAGTTGGTATCCCCATACCTCTTAGCAATGCAGCTAGTAAATGTGATTTAGCATAACATATTCCCTCTTTTTCCCTCAGTACATCTGATGCTTTACATGTAACAACTTTTCCTTCTACATCTGCTGAATGATTTATATTATCTCTTACATATTCATAAGTTTTTCTAATTAAATCAATCTCTGACTTTACTCCAATTTTTAAATATTTAGCTAACTCTATAATATTTTCATTTTGAAAGTCTATTATCATTGTATTCTTTAAATAGTCTGTTATATCATCCGATTCTATTACTAAATTCAAAGTTATTCCCCCTTTATTCATCTATACTATCATTTATATTACTTCTTATAAAAAATAACCTCTATTTAGAACATATATACATTAACAAAATTAAAAAGCTTATGAAGCTCTTGAATCTAAAAATTCATTATTGGTATGTTTTCCATGAAATATTAAAATATCCTTTAGTTTTTTCATAAATAAGCATTATCTTTACTACACTTAGTATTTATGCTTGCTTCACATTAAAATATTTTACTTCTTATCCATTAGATTTAGTATATGATACACATAGTAATAACATCTAATACAGAATATAACCAAGAAAAAAGTATGCTCAACTTAATAGCATACTTTTTTATCGTTTATTGTTTTCGTCTCTACTTCGAGTCTCATCATTTTCAGTTTTTAAAAATTCTGGCCTCATTCTAACTTCAGGAATAGGAGTTCTTAATAAAATAGACTTTAAAGCTCTCTTGTTAAAAGGAATGAGTGGCCATAAGTAATCTACCCCACCAAAAGACTTAGTTTTAAATAGTGATATTAAAAGCAATATAATTCCTGCTATAAACCCGTATATGTTAAATAGTCCTGTAAATACTATTAAGATTAGTCTGAATATCCTAACAGCCATAGCAAACTCAATACTAGGAGTAGCAAACATCCCTATTCCTACAATTGCTGTATATAATATGGTCTCAGGAATAAATAATCCTACCTTTACAGCAAACTCTCCTAGCAAAAGTGCACCTATAATACCTAATGAGGTTGTAAGTGCATTAGGTGTATGAATGGACGCTATTCTCAAAACATCTATACCTACTTCTAAAATTATAAATTGTAATAATAGACTTATCTCTCCTGTTTTTTCTGGACCAATAAATTCCAGCCATACTGGTAGAAACTCTCTATTTTGAACTAATAATAGCCATAATGGGGATAATATATATGATAGGAATATAGATATATGTCTTACCCATCTTATATAACTTCCAATAGTGGGATTTTGATAATAGTCTTCTGCGTGTTGTGTAAAATGGAATATAGTAACAGGTAAAATCATAACACTTGGAGTAGTATCAACTAAAATAATAATATGACCTTCTAACATATGAGCAGCAGCTACATCTGGTCTTTCTGTAAATCTAGCTTGAGGAAAAGGATTCCAGCTATTTCCGAATATATATTCTTCTAGTGTTTTTACTCCCATTAGTAATGATTCTGTATCAATTTTATTTATCTTTTCTCGTAAATCGTCTAACATCTGTGAGTTAACAATATCTCCTATATATCCTATTGCTACATCATTTTGTGATCTTTTACCTACTTTCATAAGCTCAAATCTAAGATTTGGATCTCTAATTCTTCTTCTAATTAAAGCTGTATTGAATATTATAGTTTCAACAAATCCATCTCTAGATCCTCTAGTTACCTTTTCTAAATCGGGCTCTTCTGGACCCCTAGCTGGATATGTTCTAGTATCAATTACTATGCCTTCTTCTACACCTTCAATAAAAAGTACAGCAGATCCTGATAAAATACAATATTCTAATTCTTCCATATCATCAGTAGAGTTGCACTCTACATAAGGAATTTTTAGAGATATTATATTTTTGAGGAAGTTAGGAAGTACTTCCTCTTTTTTACAACTTTGAAGTATAGATAAAATCCAGACCATAACATCATCTTTTATAAATCCATCTATAAAGAAAATAGAACTATCTTTTCCTGCTATTTTAATATCTCTTCTTACTACGTCGAAGCTTTTGCCTACACCCATTTTATTTGATAGATTATTTATAACTTCATTATAGTCCCTCTTATTCTTCATTTTTTTTATGATCGCTCCTATTCAAAATTTCCTTTATTGCCTTTGTAAGAACAGGAGCCCCTTCACAAATTCTATCTTTACCTTGCATTTTTCCTATATCACCAATTCCAACAACTAATGGTCTTTCCTGTATATAGTTAATAATATCTACTGTATCTCCATATAATATTTTACTATCAGTCTCTAATCCATTTTTATCAACAGCATTTTCTACTATTTCACACATACAGTTAATAGAAAAGTCAACTTCTATACCCTCTATTTCTTCTGTATTTGATGCAACAGCAATAACTCCTAGTATTTCCATATCTGAGTGCTCCATTATATCTTTTAGAGCCTGCTCTCCTTTTCCGAATCCAGGGTCACCTATATCGTCTACCATAACAAGTACAGGATCATATTTTGCTTTCTTTATAAGTTCTACAATCGTACTTCCTGTTAAAGGTGTAGGATTACCTGCTGATCTTGAAATACATCTTCCTCCAACATTTAAAGCAGCTTTTTCTACAGCTTTTTGGGCTATTGAATCCCCATCTGTTACTAAAATAATTTCTCTTTTCATTCTAATAACATCCTTTACTATTGCTTAGTTTTAGGATTAAATATAACGGACATTATATATCCAAAGAAAGTTGCAGCTGCAACTCCAGCAGCCGTAGCTTGAATTCCTCCTGTAAAAGCTCCTATTATTCCATCCTTTCTAACTGCCTCTATAGCACCTTTAGCTAATGAGTATCCAAATCCAGGTAGCGGAACTGTGGCTCCAGCACCTGCAAACTTTACTAAAGGTTCATATATTCCTAATGCAGTTAATATAACTCCTGAAGTTACGAATATGACTAATATATGAGCTGGATTCAACTTTGTGTTATCAAGTAATATTTGACCAATAACACATATTAATCCTCCAACTAAAAAAGCTTTTAAAAATTCTATAAGCATATTTTTTATCCTCCTATTTACTATTACTTATAGTTATAGCATGTGCTATACCAGGTATAGTTTCTCCTTGTTGAATTCCTACTGGTGAGTGAAGAGCTCCTGTTGAAACTAATAATACTCTATTTAAATTTCTAGCTTTAATTTCTTTAAAAACATATCCAGCAAATACAGATGCAGAACAGCCACATCCACTTCCTCCTAAATGTGTATCTTGCTTTTCATTATCAAATATTTCTATACCACAATCTGTATAAATTTGAGATATATCATATCCTTCTTTCGCTATTAACTCTTCAGCTATTTCTGCTCCCAATATTCCTAAATCTCCTGTTATTATAAGATCATAGTCTTTAACTCTAAATCCAGTATCCTTAAAGTGTTGTACAATGGTATCTACAGCAGCAGGTGCCATAGCCGGTCCCATATTATTTGCATCTTTTATTCCTAAATCTATTACTTTACCAGTAGTTACATGAGTTACATAAGGACCATTTCCATTAGAAGATAATACTACTGCCCCTGCTCCTGTAACTGTCCATTGTGCAGTAGGTGTTCTTTGATTACCATGCTCTAAAGGATATCTATATTGTCTTTCAGCACTACTGAAATGACTAGATGTAGCACACACTGTATAATCAGCATACCCTCCATCTACTATCATAGCACCTAGACTAAGAGATTCTGACATAGTTGAGCATGCTCCATATAGACCAAAAAAAGGTATTTGTAACTGTCTAGCAGAATATGCTGAAGATATTATTTGATTTAACAAATCTCCTGCAAATAAATAATCCACATCATTTTCTGTAATTTTAGCATCTGATATAGCGCTTCTGATAGTTTCATTTTGTATTTTTGATTCACTTTTCTCCCAGCTTTCTTCTCCCCATAAATCATCTTCTAATATAAGATCAAAATAATCTTTTAAAGGTCCCTCTCCTTCTTTAGGACCAACTATACAATAAGTAGATATGATTGATGGGGGATTTTCTAATTTCACTGTTTGCTTGCCTAATTTTTTTTGTGCCAATTTAATTACCTCCTTATCTCTTTAAAAGTAAGTATATAAGCCCTACTAGTATAGAGCTTCCATATCCATAAACAAGAACTGGACCTGCTATAGTAAACATTTTGGCTGCAACCCCTAATACAAATCCCTCTTTTTTATATTCCATAGCAGGAGATACTATAGAGTTTGCAAATCCAGTTATAGGTACTATCGCTCCAGCTCCTCCTTTTTTTGTTAGTTTATCATAGACTCCTATCCCAGTTAGAAAAGCTCCTAAAAATACAAGAAGCATAGAAGTTGAAGATGCAACTTGTTCTTTACCTAGTCCAACACTTTCAAAATAGTTAGTTATAATTTGACCAATAACACATATTAATCCTCCAACTAAAAAAGCCCATATAATATTTTTTATATAGTTTGGTTTTGGAGTTTTTTTATCAACATATTTTTGATAATCTTTATTATTTAAATTATCCATTTTATCATCCCTCTCATTTCAAATTATTAAGTTTTTGATTCTTCCTTAAGTTACATATATCATCATTAAATTTATAATAGTTTTCGTAATTTCTTATTTTTTTATCCTTTTTATTTAATCCATCTAAATGGCATTCAAAACTTTTTACAAATGAATTCTTCATATATAGAACACCTCTTATTTGCCATTTAAGAATATCCACTCTACAAGTGAGCCTATCATCTTTCCTAGAGCTGTTGATATAAGTAGTATTTTTATATGATTATCACTTATCTTCAATTTTTTTACTAAAACAGGTATTACATTTAGAACTTCAGCTAAAGCTGATGCAAGAAGACCTACAAACATGCCAAATAGGAAACCCATAGGAATTACTAAAAGTTTAACTATTTGACTTATATTTAATGTAAAATTTGTTAGTGTCAAAAATGTTATCAAAGTTATAGATACACTAATTACCAATCCATATAATTTGACATATCCTTGAGTTTTGCTTATTTGTGAAAGTCTAGGTATAACATCTAATACTGTTAAAAATGCTGCCGCTGCGCTTCCTACTACAGCTCCTCCGGATATTGATATTATTATAATAAGTATAGCTTTAATCAATTAATCACCACCAAAACTAACTTAGCTATAATCTTAATTGTGTTTTGTAGAGTCTAATATATACTCATCAACATCTTTATCGTATAGATACATCTCTACTTCTAAAGGACTTGGTTCTTTTTCTGATTTTTTAGCAAATATATGATTGAAGAAAGAAGTCATACCTGCTCCTATACCAATTGAATATGGTATTTGGATAATTAACAAGTTTTTAGATTTCTCTCCTGTTATTAAAAAATACATCTTTTTAAAAGTCTCTTCTATATTTACATCAGAGTGAAAGTTAGTTATTGCTAGTGCAGCTCCAAAAAATAATAATATACTTACTAATATAACTTTAAAAATCTGAAATATTTTATTTTGACCTTTATTCTTTTTTGATGATACAAGTATCTCTGGTTCTCCTATTGCCACTATATCTATATCTTTAATGTTTTTATGAATTATATCTATAACTTTCAAAACTGGTATTACCTTATTTTGATTTATACTTTCTTTTGTTTTTTCTATATCTATATTTGCTATTTTATCTTGAATTTTTTCATCATTACAAAATATACTTGCTACATCTTTTATCTTTAACATTTTTCCAGCTTCTACTTCTACCTTTGGTTCAGTTTGAATATATACCTTTAATTTTTTAATAATAAATCACCTCGTTATGAGTTGACTTAACTAATGTAGCTCTAGTAGGAGTTTTAATTTTTGATTCTTTATTTTCATAAATAATATATCCTGCTAATGTCAAAGATAATAATATAATACTTGCTATTATCAATTTCATTTTTTTCTTCATATATATCAACTCCATATTTTTTTACTAACTTTATTATGTGATAATTAGCAAATTTTAATACAAAAAAATAAAGATGTGAATTTTCACACCTTCGTAAGCAAGTTTTTCATATTTTCTAAGACTTTTTTTTCTATTCTTGAGACTTGTACTTGAGATATTCCCAACATATTTGCTATTTCAGTTTGGGTTTTATCTTTAAAGTACCGCATTATTATAATTTGTCTATCTCTAGGCTTCAGTTGTCCCAATAATTGTTTTAAAGTTATTTTATCTATTATTTCACTATCTTTATTCTCTGTTGCCATGACTTTGTCTATAAGATGTATAGGAGATCCATCACTTTGATGAATAATATCATATAAATAATCTGGTTGATGGTTTGCATCTAGTGCCATAACAATTTCTTCCTTTGTAATATCTATTTCCTCAGATATTTCTTGGATATTAGGTTCTCTTCCAAGTTTTTTTGTTAATTTTTCCTTAGCCATATTTGCTTTTGTTGCTGTTTGCTTTAAAGATCTACTAACTTTTATAATCCCATCATCTCTAAGAAATCTTTTTATTTCTCCTATAATCATAGGAACAGCATAAGTAGAAAATCTAACCTCATAGCTCGTATCAAATTTTTGAATTGCTTTTAAAAGTCCAATACATCCTATTTGATACAAATCTTCTACTTCGTATCCTCTATTTAAAAATCTTTTTAAAACACTTTTTACTAACCCTAAGTTATGTTCTACAAGTTTTGATTGTGCAGTTTCATCTCCCTGCTGGGCTTTATTTATGAGCTCTATAGTCTCTTCATGATCTAATAGCTCATACATCGGCTGTGTAGCCGTAACTGTCTTCATATTATCTACTCCTTAACAGGAATGCTTTTAAACTCTTTTACCATTCTAATCTTTGTTCCAACTCCATCCTCAGATGTAACTTCAAGTAAGTCCATAAATGTTTCCATAACAGTAAAGCCCATACCAGATCTTTCTAACTCAGGTTTAGATGTATAAAAAGGTTCCATAGCTGTTCCTATGTCACCTATCCCCTTTCCATTATCTTGAATTATTATTTCAATCTTATTATCGATTATATTACATTCTATATTAACAATTCCGGAATTATCATCATATCCATGTATTATGGCATTTGTAACTGCCTCTGATACTGCTGTTTTTATATCAGCCAATTCTTCAATTGTAGGATCTAACTGTGAAGCAAAAGAAGCTACCACTACTCTTGCAAAAGATTCATTTTGTGATTTACTTGGGAACTCAAGTCTCATACTATTTTGTATCATAAATTCATCACTCCCTTTACATTTTATCAATTGCATCGTTTATATTGCCATATATGTCAACTATTTTCATTATTCCTGACATCTTTAAAATTTTTTCCACCCTAGAACTTACATTTACTAGAGCTAACTTTCCATTATTTTCCGATACTATTTTATATCTTCCCATAAGTAATCCTATACCTGAACTGTCCATAAAGTTAAGATTATTTAAATCAATCACCATATTCTTCAGCATTTTTTGATTATAAAACTCATCGATTTCTTCTCTAGCCTCTTTTGCTGTATGATGATCTAATTCTCCACTAAAGTTAACTAGTAAGCTTTTATCTTTTATTTCAAAATTTAGTTGCAAAGATTATCCCTCCTTGTTTTTCTAAAACCTAATTACTACTATTCTTTAGTCATCTTCTAGTTTCCTTCAATGAAAAGCGTCTTGTTTTGTATAATAATTACAAAAAAACACGAAAATACTCATAGTTACACTATAAAATAAAGAGCCTGAAAATTTCAGGCTCTTTTTACTTTATATTGTTCATTCTTTTGCACGATATTAATACATGATTTAAAAGAATCGTAGTAGTAACACTTCCTACTCCTCCTGGCACTGGAGTAATAGCTTTTACCTTATCAGCCACATTATCATAATCAACATCTCCACATATTCCGCCATTTCCATCATCATTTATTCCAACATCTATAACTATATTATCTTCACTAAAGTACTCTGGTCCAAACATTTTTGCTCTTCCTGTTGCAGCCACTACTATATCTGATTGAGAAGTTATTTTTGGAAGTTCTTTAGTTCTTGAATGACAAATTGTAACTGTAGATCTTTCTTCTAGTAACATCATACTAAGAGGCTTTCCTACAACCATACTTCTATTAACTACTGCTATATTTGCTCCTTCTAAAGGAATTATATTATAATATTTTAATATTTCTACTACAGCTTTAGGTGTACATGGAACAAATCCATCCATTTCTCCTTCAAATACTTTCTCTAAATTAATTGGATTCATACAATCTATATCTTTATTTGGATCTATTAGATTTTCTATAATTTCAGTATCTATATGATCTGGTAATGGTCTAAATATTAAAATTCCATGTATATTGTCGTCATTATTAAGTTTTTTAACTAAGTTTATTAATTCTTCCATAGAAGATTCAGCAGGTATTTGAAAAACTTCACTATCTATATCTACAGTTCCACAACTTTTAATAACACCTTTTTCATATGCTATATCATCTGGTCTATCTCCCATTCTTATAATTCCTACTTTAGGAATTATATTTTTCTCTCTTAAGTCTTTAACTTCAACTCTCATTTTTTCTTTTAATGCTTTAGCTACTTCATTACCCTTTAATACAGTGCTCATTATGAAATCCTCCTTCGTTTCTTTGTAAATGGTATTTCTTATTAGTAATTCAATGTTAATTTGTAAAATATAAAATTAAAAAAATAGCTTTAAGCCATTAATTTTAAGCCACTCTTTTCTTTCCCTATAGTCTGGAATTATGCTTTCTACTAAGTTCCAAAAATTTTTAGAATGGTTAAAATGAATCAAATGACACATTTCATGTACTACGATATAGTCAATTATATCAATAGGAGCCATTATAATTCTCCAATTAAATAGTAAGTTTCCTTTTGATGTACAAGTGCCCCAACGTTTTTTTTGCTCCTTAAGTTTAATTTTTTGTGGAGATACATCTATATATTGTTTATAATAATTTATTCTCTCAATAATTATTCCAATTCCATTCTCTATATACCAAGTCTTTATAGTTTGAACAATTTTTTCTTGTTCTTGGGTATTAGTATAGACACAAAATATATTATCTGTTAATTCAATATGTCTCTGTTTTATTTTTTCATTAAAAGTTATTTTAAATCTATATTCTCTTCCTAAGTACAATATAGTTGTTCTTTCCTCTATATTTTTATGCTTAAAACCTAATTCTTTTAATTTTTCTATTTCATTATATATCCCCTCAGAATTTAACTCAACTATTTCCATTATTCTTTTTTTATTTACCCATGGTGGAGATATAACAGTTATACTATCTTCAGATTCAATTGATATTTTAATTGTTTTTCTTTTTCTATATATGATATTAGTTTTTATTTCCATCCCTCAAAACTATCTACATTTTTTGAATTAACTACCTCTAGAGGTGTCCAATATACTTTCTGATCTATATTTTGTCCTTCTAGTGCTTTAAGTGCAAGTATCAATCCACCTTTTGCATAAAGATATGGTGACATTGCAACTGTTGCATCTAATTCTTTAGATTTTATAGATTCCCTAGCTTCATCTATAAAGTCAACACCTACTACAACTACATCTTGTTTTTTATTCATTGCTTTTAAAGCATCTACAACACCTAAAGCCATCATATCATTAGCACAGAATATTCCTTCAATATCTGGATTAGCCTGTACTATATTAGTAGCTATATCATATGATTTTTTTCTATCCCAGTCACCGGCTTGAATAGAAATTATTTCAACACCATCTACAGATTCAAAATATTTTTTAGCTCCATTTTTTCTTCTTTCTCCTTGTGAAGCTCCACTTATTCCTTCAATAATAGCTACCTTACCTTTTTTTATTTTATCAACAATAAATTTAGCTCCTATTTCTCCTTGTTTTTCAGTATCAGTAGTTATATGAGCTAGCACATTTGCTCCTGCTTCTTTACCTTTTTTATCGTCAATATTGTTTCCTGCTGCCACTACTGGTATATTCTTTTTATTCGCTTCTAATACGCCTGGAATAAGATTGAAAGGTGTTATAGCTGAAAACACAATAGCATCATAGTCTTTTCCTACTACTGACTTAAATATATCTAATTGTCCATTAACATCATCTTCTTTAGGTGTTGCTAAAACATCACATTTTACTCCATATTCTTTAGCTGCGGATTCATATCCTTCTTTAAATGTTACCCAAAATGGATTAGAAAGAGTAGGCTCTATACCAGCTATTTTATATTCTTTACTAACTTTTGGCAAGGGTTGTAGTGAATCTAATAATTTTTTCTCTGCCTCTTTAAAAGCAGTATTTTTTTCTGTTTTTTCTTGTTTAACGCTTTCTTTAAAAGTTTCTTTGTTTTTTATATCTTCTTTATTAGCATCCTTATTTGTACATGCCACTACATTAAAAAGCATAATTATTGATATTAAAGCTGCAAATATTCTTTTCATCACGTTACCTCCTATCTTTTATTTACTTTTAGTTATACACTCTTTTACTTCATTCAATGTTACATGTATTCTTGGACCTAGTTGAGTACATTTTATAGCTGCACATGCATTTGCAAATACTAGTGAGTCTTTAACAGGAGCCTTCTTAATAAGCATAGAATAAATTACTCCTCCTAAAAAAGCATCTCCTGCTCCTGTTGTATCTATGGCATTAACTTTGAATGAAGGACAACTAATAGTTTCTTTACTATTCCTCCATATTGCACCTTTATCTCCACAAGTAACTATAACGCCCAATTTAGGTCTATATTTTTCAAAGACAGTAATAGCTGAACTTTCATAATCTTTCTGCCCAGCAAGTTCTAACATTCCATCTCCATATCCACAGATTATATCACTTAAACTCATCATTTCTTCTATTTCCTCTAAAGTCACTCCTAAAGCTTCCATTCTATCAGGAGTTGATTGTAAATTAACAACTACTTTAATTCCTTTTTCTCTGCATATCTTTCCTAGTTTAATAGCAGGTTTAACTGGAAACATATCGGTATAGAACACATCTACATCATCCAACATGTCCTCATTAACTTCTTCTTCTTTTAAATTCATTAGACTATCCCCTACATTAGAGAAAATCATTTTTTTACCTTTTTCACCTACAGCTATAAATGTACGAAGTGTAGTACCACCTTTGTTTGTCACTATATTATCAGTAGATATTCTATTATTAGAAAGATCTTCTAAAAGGACTTTTCCGTATTGATCATCTCCTATTTTAACTAATAAAGATGTATCTACATTAAGTCTGGAAAGTGTCACTAGCACATTTGCACAACTTCCTCCTGGTAAAACTTTCTCTTCTCTTATTAGGCTAGTCCCATCTTCTTTAGGAATATTATCACATTTAAGTATAGTATCTATAGCTGCTGTTCCTAATCCTAATATTTTTGCCATTTATATCACCTACTTATTTTTTAAAACATTTTTGTACTTATATTATTAATTAAATGCTTTTCTTTTCTCAGACAATATAACTGCCACTATTAATATAACTCCAACTAACAACTGCTGATAATATGAGGCTATTCCATTCATAATAAGTCCATTTCTCAACATTCCCATTAATATGCCAGCAATTAAAGTTCCCATTATACTTGCTCTTCCACCTTTAATACTTGTTCCTCCAAGTATTACTATAGCTATAACTTCCATTTCTAGCATATATCCAGACAATGGATCTGCACAATTTAACTTAGATGTAAGTAGAATACCTGCCATAGAAGATATTATTCCACTAAATACATATATGCTTGTCTTATATAGATTGACCGCTACTCCACTTCTTCTTAAAGATTCTTCTGAACATCCTAGAGCAATTGTGTAATTGCCATAGATTGTCTTATTAAACAAAATATATCCTAAGAACATTACAACTGTAGCAATTACAAATGATATAGGTAAATCATATATATTGCCTGTTCCTATTTTTATAAATTGATTTGAAAAACCATATATTGGTTTCGAATTTGTTATAACAAGTGTCAACGCTCTAAAAATCCACATTGTAGATATTGTTACTATAAAGGGATTTATTTTTTACAAATGATATAATAGTTCCATTTATTAGTCCACATAAAGCTCCTACTAATACTGCTATAATTAATCCTCCATATAAAGGAATATCATTGTGTAGGGATATTGCCATTATTACACTACTTAATGCTGATATAGATCAAACTGATAAATCTACTCCTCCCGAACATATTACAAAGGTCATACTAATACCAACTATTATATTAATAGCACTTTGATCTAAAATATTCTTGATATTATACCATTTGATAAAATAAGGTGAAGTAAACGAAAGGAAAATTAAAGAACAAAATAATATTATTGTAAGTATGCTTTGAGAAATATACTTATTTTTTAGATTATGTAAAATATTTTTCATATGTACATATATTTCATCACTTTTTTCATATCTATATATAATATTAAGCTACCCCAGTTATAATTTTTACTACTTCTGAATATGTTGTTTCACTAGTTTTTAAGTCTCCTATCAACTCACCATGTCTTAATATACAGATTCTAGTTGCTATATTAAATACTTCTTGTAAATTATGACTTACAATCATAATAGTAAGAGATTTTTCTGATAATTTCTTTATAGTATTATAGACTTCTCTCGATTCTTTAAGTCCCATAGCCGCTGTTGGCTCATCAAGAATTAATATCTTTCCGCCTTGATTTATAGCTCTTGCTATTGCAACCCCTTGTCTTTGTCCCCCTGATAATTGTCCAACTTCCGATTCAATCGATGGTATATTTATACTTAGTTCATTTAAAATCTCTTGAGATTTTAATCTCATAGTTTTTTTATCAGTAAAAAATTTAATTTTTAATATTTCATTTCCTAAAAAAATATTTGAAGAAATATCTAGGTAGTCTACTAAAGCTAAGTCTTGATATACAGTCGTTATTCCTTGACTCAAAGCATTATCAGGATTAAATTTTTCTATCTTTTTCCCAAATACTTCTATATGCCCTGAAGTTGGAGCATAATTCCCTGATAATATTTTCATCAATGTTGACTTACCTGCCCCATTATCTCCTACAAAAGCTACTATTTCTCCCTTATAAATATCTAATTTTATGTTTTTTAGAGCTTCAATATTTCCAAAATTTTTAGTTACATTTTTCATTGCCAAAACAGGTATTTTTTCATTAGATTGTTCCAATGTTACCCTCCTCTTACTAATAAAATTTATGCAATTAAGTAGTAAGAAAACATTTTCAAACCAAAAACATGCTAACATAAATATTATTTTTAAACAATTGCTATATATTTTTACAATAATTATATTTTCTATATAATTTTTATCTATTCGACATTTTTTCATGTAGTGATATAATGATCAATCAGATTTAAACTAAAAGAAGAAAACTATGAGAGAATATTTAAATAAAATATATGAACAAACTGAAAATATTTTTCAAGAGTTAATACATATAGATACAGAAAATATTAAATATAGAAAAATAGATTTGTGCCTATTATCTGGAAGTATAAGTAAAGTAGAAGGTTCGAAAATAGATACTTTAGCAAATCCAGATATAGCAATGGATATATGCAAATGTCTTTGGACTAACAAACCATCATATATGAATTTTGCTGTCCAGTGTTGTGAACATTTAAATAAAGCCATTATATTAGAAAAAGATTTAGCAGATCGCTTACTGTTAGAAGAAGTTCTTGTTTATCCTACAGAAAAAGCTGGTGGAACTTTTGCTTCTGTAGCTTATTCATTCTTTAATGATCCTGTCATAGTAGAAAATGTTAAAGCTGACGCTGGAATAGATATAGGCCTTAATATAATAGGTATGAATTTAAAGCCTGTCCCTCAATCTATCCCACTAAATACTGAATTCATTGGAAAAGCAAGAGTTGTATGTGCTAGAACTAGGCTAAAGTTAATAGATGGTGAACGTTCTTCATATTCCTGCAAATAGATTTATATATAGTTTTTTATTGATAAAACATATTAGCTTTTTAGCGATGTTTAAAAATATTTTTCAAAAACATATTTTATGAGTTATAATTTATAAATCAAGGATATCAATTATATATCTTTATCTTTGTCTTTTTATAGACAACATGCGAAAGGTGATAAATATGGCTCAATTGTTTTTTATATATTCAACTATGAATAGTGGGAAATCTCTTGATTTATTAAAATCAGCTCATAATTATACTATACAAGGAAAAGTTCCTTTACTATTTACATCTGAATTTGATACTAGAAATATAGAAATTACAGATAATGATTTAAAAGGTGAAATATTTACAAGAGTTGGTCTAAAACAAGAAGCTTGGCTTATTGAAAGAGTTAATGTTATTTCTTTAGTAAAATCTTCAAACGCTGACTGTATATTTGTAGATGAGGCTCAATTTTTAAAAGAAAAACATGTTATTACTTTAACTGAAATTGTAGACAAACTAAATGTTCCTGTAATATGTTATGGACTTAAGAACGACTTCTTAAATAACTTATTTGAAGGTAGCAAAATGTTACTTACTTATGCTGATAAAATACAAGAGATGAAAACCATATGTTTTTATTGCAATAGAAAAGCTACTATGAACATGCGATTAATAAATAACGTCCCTCATTTTTCAGGTCAACAAATATGTATAGATGAAAATAAACAGGATAAAGAAGTTTCCTATCTTCCTGTGTGTAGAAAATGTTACATGAACTTTAAACAAGGTAAATAATTATTTCTGTTTAAATTAAACCCAGTTAATTCAATATCAACTGGGTTTAATAAATATTATATATGTTTATTCTTGTTAATAATAAAATCTTAATTAAAATCATAAAAATAACTATAAAAATAGATCCGATAATTTTGTGTAGACTTTAACTACTTAGACTATTAGTAGCACTTTTATTTTGGTAATGATATTTTAAATAATCTCAATAATTACTAATTTCTGATTCAAGCAGTTATTGAAGTAATCATCTAAATAAATCTTTTTAGTACATTTTGAGTATCTTCTGATGTTTTGCCTTTGAATCATTAGTAACAATTTTAATTAATCTCCTCTATATTTATTTAATTTAAATTTCTTTATTTTTCCTTCTTCACATAAGTTGCGAATATATGTGGACATTCATGCTTTATGTTTTCCTCACTCATCTTTATGTCTTCTATTCTCCAGCTATCATCTATAATAGGAAAAAAAGCCTGGGGATCATCAAACTTTCTAAAAATATGTGTTATGTATAATTTGTCTGCATAGGGAAGCATTTGATTATATATGGATTCCCCACCTGCTATAAATACTTCTTCATTTTTATATTCTTTATTTATAAGATCTAAAGTTTCTTCTATACTATCTATAATTGTTACCCCTTCTAACTTTATATTCTTTCTCGTTATCACTATATTTTTTCGATTAGGAAGTGGTCTATTTTCTTCTGGCAAAGATAAATAAGTATTATATCCCATTATAACAGTATGTCCCTCAGTTACATTTCTAAAGTATTCTAAGTCTGGTTCTATATGAGCTAACATGTCATTATTTCTACCTATTCCCCAACTTCTATCTACAGCAACAATCATACTTATCAAAATAATCTCTCCTTTATTAAAGTATATTAATAAACTTCTCTTTTTGAATTAATATTTTTATTTTATCTAATTTGTATATATATATCCACATATATGTATACTTAATTTAATATTTTGAGATATTGTAATATTATGACTTTACGTTTTATATATAATGAGTTTATAATTTAACTCTAGGGTATTAATTAGAATAGAATTTATTTTTTTAATTATTCTTTCTAATTTTAATTAGTACATATTGAAAGAATATAAATATTAATTAATCCTAAGCGGAGGGATTATAATGATAATTGAAGTTGAAAACTTAGTAAAAGAATATAATGGTAGAAAAATTGTAGATAATATTTCCTTTCAAGTTAATGAAGGTGAAATTTTTTGTTTATCAGGACCAAATGGTTCAGGAAAAACTACAACAATAGAATGTATAGAAGGATTAAGAGATATAACATCTGGTAAAGTTAGAGTATTAGGAATGAATCCTCAAAGGCACAGAAAAAGTTTATATGGGAAAATAGGAATACAGCTTCAAGAAAGTAATTACCCTGATGAAGGTAAGGTAAAAGAAATTTGCAAACTTTTTAGTTCTTTTTACCCTAATCCTTATCCATATGAACAGTTATTAAAAGACTTTAACTTACATGAAAGCATCAATTTAAAAGCCTCAGAGTTATCGGTTGGACAAAAAAAGAAACTGGATTTTATTTTAGCCTTAATGAGTAATCCTAAAATAGTTTTTTTTGATGAAATAACTAGCTTTTTAGATCCAGGTTCTAGAAAAGATATGTGGTCAAATATTTTAGGCCTAAAAGAGAGAGGTATTACAACTGTACTTGTAACTCATCATATGGATGAAATTCAGCTTCTTTCTGATAGAGTTTGTATTTTACAAAAAGGTAAAATAACTGCTCTTGACACTGCTCAGAACTTAATAAAAAACTCCGGAATACAAGAGTTAGTAAAGTTTGATTTTGAAGGAGACAAAAGTCTATTAAATGATTTATTAGAAGTTAAGGGAGTAAATCATTTAGTATTAAAAAACAATCAAGCGTATGCCTATGGTGAAAGAGATCAAGTATTGTCTGCTGTTTTATATTATTTAAGTAATAATAATATTGTTTTTAGTAATTTGCGTAATAGAAAACCTAATTTAGAAGATGTTTATCTTAAATTAATTAACTATAAAGGATTTAAACAGGATGTGATAGACTATGAAAACTATTAAAGAAATGGTAGTATTTGAATTTAAACAATTAATGAGACTCTTCCCTACTGTATTTTTTTCAATATTTTTTCCTATTCTATTACTAATAGTTTTTGGAATCGTATATAGTAATAAACCTACTCCTGAGTTTGGTGGATTTGGATCAGTTGACCTATCAACTCCTGGATATGTAGCAATGATTATAGCAGTAAATGGAATAGTAAACTTATCTTCAAGTATATCTTTCTATAAAGAAAATAAGATATTTAAAAGATTAAGAGCCACACCTATAAATCTAACTGATATTATAATTGCCCAGTTTGTTGTTCACTTTTTAATGGCTATTATTAGCACTATTATTTTACTTATTGTTGCCTTTATAATATTTGATATTAAATTTTATGGAAATATTGTATCCTTCATTTTTGCTATGATTATATCTGCACTTAGTATTTCTTCTATTGGATTTTTAATTGGAGGTATATCTTCTGGAAGTAAATCTTGTACTGCAGTAGCTAATATAGTATATTTTCCAATGTTATTTCTATCAGGAGGATCTTTTCCAATTGAATTAATGCCCGAAAAGATGGTTAATATAGGTAAAATATTTCCTTTAACATATTCAGTCAGATTACTGAAAGAAACTTGGCTAGGACACCCTATATCCTCATATCCTATCAATATATTAGTTTTGATAGGTGTATTCATATTATGTACGATTATCTCAATAAAAACATTTAAATGGGAATAATAAAAAAACTGCCTAACTTAGATAACATCTATTAATAGGCAGTTTTATTATTTAATTTTAAAGTATTGATTGTCCTAAACTAACTACATATTCTATTGAAGTTGATAATGTCCCTATCGGTAGTTTTAATAACATCCAAATTATCAATAGTATGGTCCATCCTATCAAGAATGTCATTGAATATGGTAACATAGTTGATATCAAAGTACCTATTCCAGATTCTTCATCATATTTTTGAGCAAATGCCACTATAACTGCAAAATAATTCATAAGTGGTGAAATTATATTTGTAGTAGAATCACCTATTCTATATGCTAATTGTGTGAACTCAGGACTATATCCTAGTTGCATAAACATTGGGATAAATACTGGTGCCATTATTGCCCATTTTGCTGAAGCTGAGCCCATGAATAAGTTTATAAATGCTGTTAATATTACAAAGCTTATAATAAGAGGAATTCCTTTAAAATTAATAGCCTCAAGAGCAGTAGCCCCCTTTACAGCTAATATAGTTCCTAAATTTGTATAGCTAAAATATTGAATAAATTGTGACGCAAAGAAAACTAGAACTAAATAAGAACCCATAGTTCCCATTGTTTTAGACATACAATTTATTACATCTTTTTCACCTTTTACTGTGCTAGAACCTATTCCATAAAATACTCCAACTGAAGTAAATAAAAGCATTATTATAAATACTATACTGTCCATAAATGGTGAATTCTTTATCAACGAACCTGTTTCAGGATTTCTCAATATAGCATTTTCTGGCACTATTAAAAATCCTAATACAACTAAAAATCCTATAAATCCTATAAGAGAAAATTTTAATCCTCTTTTTTCCTTATCATTTAATTCAGTTGTTTCTATGGAAGCAGAACCTTTATACTCTCCTAGTCTAGGTTCTATTACTTTTTCTGTTACGATAGCTCCTAAAAATGTAATTACAAAAGTAGATACTATCATGAATATCCAGTTAGAGGCAGGATTTACTACATATGAATGATTCAATATCTTAGCTGCTTCTGTACTTAGTCCTGCCAATAAAGTATCTGTAGGTCCGACTAATAAGTTAGCAGAAAATCCTCCTGAAACTCCTGCGAAGGCAGCGGCTAGTCCTGCTAGGGGATGACGCCCAAAACTTAAAAATATAACTGCACCAATTGGAACTAATACAACATATCCTGCATCTGATGCTATATTAGACATTATTCCTAAAAATACAACTACATATGTTATAAGTCTTTTTGGTGTACTTGTAACCATTTTTCTAAGTAATGCTGATATAAATCCTGTTTCCTCAGCAACACCAACTCCAAGCATAGCTACAAGAACTGTTCCTAATGGAGCAAATGAAGTAAAGTTATTCACTGCATTTAAAAATATATATCTTATTCCATCGGCAGTTAATAAACTAACAGCGGACACTGTTATATTTTCTATTTGACTAGTTTCCCTATTTATCCCCTCATAAGTTACTGTTACTCCTAACTTATAGCAAATGTGAGAAACTATCATAATTAATAGTGAAAATAATATAAATAATACAGCTGGAGTTGGTAACTTGTTACCTACTACTTCAATCATGTCCAGAAATTTTCCAAATTTACTTTTACTTTTTTGTACTTTGGCTTTATCCATAATTTTCCTCCTTTTTCGTTTCATAATATATCTATTATCATAATCGATAAACATAGATAAAACTAATCCTATGACTTGTGATTTAGATGTTTCTAGCTTATCTAGTTATGAAAAAAGTATTGTACATGCAATTTTAATTTCGCAATAGATCTATATATTTAAATATATACTTAAAATACTTTTTTCATAAAGGAATAGCAAATTTTAAGCTTATGAGAATAGAGCATAATACTGTAATTATATCATTTATTGATATCAAATTTAAGCTTTTTTTAAAAATTTTTTTACAATGCATTTTTTATTTTATTTTATCATTTTATTTATATATTTTTAATGGTTAAGTTTATCTATAAAATCTATATTTTTATAAAATATTATTGCTTTATCAGTATCTACAATCATATATCAAGTTAAATCTGTATAGCTCCAAAACTCTTCCATAGTAATGCATTAAAATATTGTATTCTCTATATAGATTTATTCCTTAGTTGAGCTTTTGAATCTATCAACTAATATATTCTAGATGAACAAATTCAATTTTAAATTAGAATCTAGCTTATTAGATATATGGACTTGTAATATTTATAACATTGTCTTTTAGATTTATAATTTCCTTTATGTATTCACTCCTTTTCCTTTATTTATAGTTGATTATCAAACTCTTTTTAATGCTTATTTAAAAAAATTTTATTTACTATTAAATATCAGAATTATATTTACAATTTGTTATTACTATATTTACTATAGAACGTATGTTTTGTATAATGAATGTAATATAATAAGCTAAGGAGGTGCTATAATGAAAAAAATAATTTTTCATATAGATGTTAATAATGCTTATTTATCTTGGGAAGCCACACATAGGCTCAAAAATGGTTATAATCTAGACTTAAGAAATATACCATGTGTAATTGGTGGCAACACTCAACACAGAAAGGGTGTAGTTTTAGCTAAATCTATACCAGCTAAAAAATATGGTATAAATACAGGAGAGAGTCTTTATAATGCCTATAAAAAATATCCTGATCTCTTAGTCGTTCCTCCAAATTTTAATCTATATTCAGATTACAGTAATACTATGATTAGTCTACTACGAGAATACTCTACGAAAGTTGAAAGATTTAGCATTGATGAATGTTTTATTAATTATACTAATATGGAAGTATTATTAGGTGATCCTTTGAAAGGTGCTTATTTAATAAAAAATAGAATAAAACGAGAGTTAGGATTTACCGTAAATATAGGTATATCTTATAATAAAATTTTAGCAAAAATGGCAAGTGATTTTTCTAAACCAGATAAAGTTCATACACTTTTTCCAAGTGAAATTTCAAAAAAAATGTGGCCCTTACCTGTAGAAAGGCTATTCATGGTTGGAGAAAAATCAGCTAATGAACTACATAACTTAGGTATATTTAGTATAGAAGATTTAGCAAAGTCTAATTTAGATATAATTCAATCTAAGTTAAAAAGTCATGGAGTCATGATATGGAACTATGCAAATGGAATTGGCAATTCTGATATAAAAGAAGAAAATGAATCAGATATTAAAGGTATAGGCAATTCTACCACACTTCCTTATGATATAAGCTCTAAGGAAGAAGCCCATATTATTCTGCTAAAACTTTGTGACAAAGTTTCTTCAAGACTAAGAAAATCAAATTTATTAGGCGATATAATATCCGTAACTATAAAAACTAGTGATTTTAATACATACTCTCATCAACGTAAAATTAATAATTTAACTAATATAACAAATGTAATATATGAAAATTGTAAAACGCTATTTAATGAATCATGGAAAGGTGAACCTATAAGACTTTTAGGTGTAAGAGTTTCTAATTTATCTGAAAGTGAATGTAGCCAATTAAGTATTTTCGACCTTGAGGATAATGAAAAACTAAAAAATTTAGATAAAGTTATAGATGAAATAAGATCAAAATATAATGGTGATATAATCACCAGGAGTTGTTTCCTAAAGTTTAAAAATAAAGATATAAAAAATAGTGGTATTTTTTAATATTAAAAAATATCACTATTTTATTACTAAATCTGCATTCTGTTTTGGAAAACATTCTATTTCATATCTATCTTCTGCTGGAAAATATCTATTTTTATACTTGTGAATAATATCACTTTCATTTCCTATATACTTATCCCTATCAAGTACTCTTTTCATTCTAGTTTTTTTAGGTATATCTATATATATTATATAGTCAAAAAAATCTTTTAGTTCTGGTCTTTGTAGAAATATCCCTTCAATAATTAGTATAGTATTTTCATTCATATATTTAAATGTTAATAGCTTATAGTTGTCTTTATCCTTATCATAAATTTCTAACTTTTTTTCTAACTTCTTATCTCCATTTTTTATAGGTTGTAGTACACCATCAATTAAATATCTATATCTCCACTGTAAGTAGTAATAACAGTACCAATCATCATAATTTTTATTATATCTTATATTTTTAGGATATATGAAATCATCAATATGTAAAACTACTGGTTCATAAAGACTTTTTTTAATTTCTTTTATAAGTTCTTTTGCTAATGTAGTTTTACCTGATCCTCCCAATCCATCTATACCTATTATTATATTTTTCTTTTTTCGTTTAAGCTCAATAATTTTTTCGGATAAAATTTTTATTCAATCATCTCCTTAAGTTATAATTATGATATTTATCGAATAAATGAAGTCTCTTTAAAAGCAAGAGCATCTTCTAGCCATTTTGGATGCATATTTAACAGATTTTTAGGTAAATCATCACAGTTAAAGTATTTTATTTCTAATGATTCAGATGGATCACATTTTAGTTCTCCTCCTACTACTTTTCCTAAAAAACAATTTGTAATAAAATGAACATTTCTACCATCTGGATACTCAAAAACTTGAGAATTAGGATCTGAATATACCCCTATAAGATGTTTTACTTCTATATCTAAATTTGTTTCTTCTTTTACTTCTCTAATAGCAGCTTCAACAACAGTTTCACCAGGCTCTATATGTCCAGAAATTATCCCCCATAACTTTACATCTTTACGTTTTTGAAGTAATACTCTATTATGCTCATCAAAAATAATAACAGCTATTCCAGGATATATATAGTCAATATTCTTCATTATGTTCTCCTCTCTTTCTTCAATGTTTTTAATTTAGAGCAAAGCATCTATATTTATGTAAAATTATATTTAGTATTTAGATTATATCTTAAGACTTTTTTCCTACTAAATGATACACTTGTCCATTCGTATTCTTATTTAAAATTTCAAATCCAACTTTTTTAAATATATCTATATAATATAAAATACTTTGTTCTCTATTCTTCCATGAAACCCCGTAACTTGTATTTATTTTTCGTTCACCTATGTTAATTTCAACTGGAACTAGATATACATCTTTTTTGCAATCATTAGGCTTTGTAACATTAATATCCCAAAGTTTAAACTTTCCTCCAGGATTTAAAACTCTATATACTTCTTCAATTACTTTTTCTCTGTGCTCATACTCTATATACATCATAGTAAAAAATGAAGTTACTAGGTCAAAGGAATTATCTAAAAAAGTTAAATTTTTAGCATCCATAATTATTTTTAATGGTCCTTCTGGAGCTTCCCGTAACTCTTCTTCTAAAGAATCAATGGATATAACCTGGTCACCGTAAACTTGTCCAATTACTCCTTCTCCTCCACCTCCAATATCTAATATTTTACCTCTGAAGCTTACTTTATCTAAATTAACTACTTGTAAGTTAGTCGAAAATATTCTATCCTTTAATTTTTCATCTATATTCTCCAAATTGTTCATTCTCCTTTTAAATGTTAAATATACTATATTAAAATATATTGCTAATCAATATTTAATTTTATATTCTTAATTAATCCATATATTGTCAATATTATATATGATAGTAGTCATATTGCCCTATTTATGCTTATTATCTATTATAGTATATCATTAAATTATATAATATTTATGCAATTTACAGTATTTATCAAATAATTAACCACTATTACCTAATAGTTTTATAAATTTACTATTTTATTTTCATAAAATCTATTTTAAATGATTTCTAAAAACAAAAGCTTCTAAAGACCACTTAAGTGGTCTTTAGAAGCTTCTATCCTCCAAGAGTAATATCTTGTTTGTTATACCAATCTAGTGCATTGAAAAAGTGTTCTGACTTAAAGTCTGGCCAGTATTCATCTACTACATAAAAGTCTGAATATACTGATTGAACTGGTAAAAAGCCACTTAATCTTCTTCTTCCACCCCATCTTATAATCAAGTCTATTCTTGATATATTATTAGATTGAATATTACCAGCAACATTTTTTGCACTAGAAGAATTAGATAGTTTTAATTGATTTAAGTCCCACATCCATCCATAATTAACAAGAAAATTAACTTTTATTCCTCCTTTTCCAAAAGTTCTTCTAGTTGTATAAGGAAGTAACTCTTTTGGAAACATAGGAGACTTAGTATTTCCAAGTACAAGTAACGACGCATCTTCTTTTGAAATCATTTTTACCGCATCAATACATGCATCCGTAAAAGCTCTTCTCTGTATAGATGGTCTTTTAGTATTATCAGTGGTAAAACCATAGTACGTGATTTCCTTAACTCCGGCTTCCTTACAAAGTTTAAATAGAGTTAAACCTGGGTCTAATCCCGAATCATATCCTTTTTCCTTGGTCATTCCTTTAGATTCTGCCCATCTTCTATTTCCGTCTGGAATAATTCCAATATGATTTGGTACTCTCATCATATCACCCCAAAATGTTATATATAAGTATTTAGATATATTATTGACATTGAATTTATTTTTAAACAATATTGGTGATATAGAATTATATTTTTTATGTTTTTAATAAACAAAGTCATATTAGAGATATTAAAACTATAAATTAAGTATTTTTATAACTTAATCACTTCTTTCTATTTCGACAATATTTTTATTTATGAAGTAGTACAATTGTTTTATTATATAATTTTTTCAAATCTTAATCTTATCAATTATATTTGGAGTCTTTATTATACAAGGGAGGGTAAACAATGAAAAAATTATTATTAATTCTCGTATGTATATTTGTTTCAATAATTTTCATATCTTGTAGCAAATCAAATGACAAAGTTAATAAAAAATCACTTGAAAATCCTTTAAAGAAAACTGCTGTAAATGTAAGTGAAATTGATGATTATGCTCCTAATAAAGATATATACATAGAAGGAACCGCTAATAGTGAAGCCAAATCACTCGAATACCTTGATTCTAAACTTAGAAATACTAAAAGTTTTGTAATTAATAGTAACGATGGACACTTTTATTTTTGTGTATTTGATAATAATGTAAAATCTAATAAATCAATAAATAATGTGAAACAAGGTACTAAACTAAAAGTATACGGTAACTTTAAAAACTACGACATAAGAGGTGGAACGAATGTAAAAGTTAGTTTTATTGAAATACTAGATTAAATATATCAGTTTATTAAACTAATCTAAAATAGCTTTTAAATTATCAAATATTTGATAACTTAAAAGCTATTATTCTTAAAATGTTTTTAATTATATCTCATATTAGTTTTTAGTATTAAACTTAGACACCATATCTTTAAGCATTTCTGATTGACTTAATAAATCTTCACTTGCAGCAGCACTTTCTTCAGCAGTTGCTGAGTTAATTTGAACAACATCTGATATTCCTGTAACTCCTTCTTTAACTTGATTTATAAAATCTGCTTGTTCTTTAGAAGCATATGTTATATTAGTAACTAAAGAAGTAACTTCTTCAACACGTGTTACAATAGTGTCTAAATAGTTTGCTGTTTCATCTGCTATCTTAGTTCCATCAGCTACAGCACCAATAGATTCTTCTATAAGCTCTACGGTATCTTTAGCAGCTTCTGAAGTCTTTGCAGCTAGTATCCTTACTTCATTTGCAACAACTGCAAATCCTTTTCCATGCTCACCAGCTCTTGCTGCTTCTATTGTTGCATTAAGAGAAAGCATATTAGTTTGATCAGCTATCTCTTCTATTAACTTTATTATCTTTGAAATTTTCATAGAAGATTCATTAATTTTATCCATAGAATCTAACATTTCTTGCATATGATCGGTACCTTTTATAACTTCATTCTTAGCTTTTAATGATATATCATTTACAGCTTCAGCGTTTTTAGCAGTTTCGGTTACTTGTAAAGATACCTTCTCTATATTCTCAAGTAGTTGCTCTATGGAGCTTGCCTGCTCAACAGACCCTTCAGCTAGTTCTTGGGATGCCAAAGACATCTGATTAGCACTCTCTGTAACTTGTCCAGAAGAATGATTTATATTTTTGATCACTTCATTTAAAGATCCAGATATATTGATAAGAGCTTCTTTTACTTTAGAAAAATCTCCTACATAATCATTATTTATTGTAATATCTAAATTGCCTTTTGATATTTCTTCTAATATAGAAGTTATTTCACTTATGTATACTTTCAATACACTACAAGTTGTATTAAATGTATCACAGAGAACTCCCATTTCATCTTTAGATGAGGAATGTAAGTCTACTTCGAGTTCTCCATTAGAGATTTTCTTAGCAGCTTCTACTACAGTATCTATAGGTTTTATATATTTTTTAGTAAAGAAAATAACGATAAAAGCAATCAATCCTATACTTATTATTGCTAAAATAAGTGTAATAACTAAAACTGAATTTGATGCCTTTCTTATTTCCTTTTTATCAACTTCGACTCCTAAAGACCAATACTTATCCATATCCCCAAACTTTACAGGAGCATGAGATACTAGAATAGTACCTTTTCCTTTAGCACCTTTAGTATCAAAGCTAAAAAATTCTCCTTTTTTTATTTTATCTAATGTAGTTTTTCTATCTTCAATGTCAATTGAATTAAAGTAGTTTTTACCTATAACAGACTTATTATTAGCATTATACACTATACTGCCTTCATTTGATAACAAATAAAAATTTGTAGATTCAAATCCACCTTTTTCGTATTCTATTTTGTCTATTATATCAAGGGAAATATCTGCAAGTACTACACCCAAAAATTCTCCTTTTTCATTATTTATAGGATATGACATACTAACCATTCTAACTACTTCTTTTGTTTCTTTAGAAGGTTTTTCTTCTTCATATGGCTCACTTAAATGTACTTTATTTGTACTTTTAGAAACAGCGTACCATTCTTCATCCTTATATTCGTCATAAGAACTTGTTTGGTAATCTACTATATTATTTCCATCTCTATATGAATAGTTTGAAAAATGTCCATAGTCTGGACCAAAAACGTAAGGCTCAAAAACAATTGATAAACCAGAAATATTTGGATTAGTTTTCACTATATCATATGTAAGTTTTTTTATGTAATCTTCTTTTTGAGTATTATCTAAAGCCTTAATATTGGAAACTGACTTAGACACTCCATAAGACATATTATAGACTTCATCTATAATAGATTTGAAACTTGACGCATTTTCTTTAGCTAAAACATTAAGCTGTGAGTTAACTAACTTATTAATCGTACTGCTAGTTATTGAACTTGTTGTTAAAATAACTATACAAAACACTATAGTAAGAGGTACTAAAACAGCAGTTGATATTTTAAAAGCTAGATTTCTGTCATTAAATGACTTTTTCTCTCTAGCTTTTTCCAAAATCTTGTTCATAAAACTTCTCTCCTTTATCAAACTTTTATAGTTATAACAGCTTGTTGAATTATTAACTAAGGATTTAATAAAGGCATTACTTATTGGAATAAATATTATAATTATTTAAAGATACTTTTAATAAGAATTTTTGCTAGAAATAATCCCATATTCTATATATTAGAATACTGTATACAGTTGTTATCAATCACAATTCTTTAAGTCCTAATAAAAAGTTTACAGTCTTGTTTATATATTTTAAAAAAATAATTTTTATAATGATTTATAATACATTGACTTTTAATTGATAATATTATTATTCAACAATCTATTATATGCAAAATCAAAGCTATAAATAGATGTAATTTTACTGTTGTTCTTTATAATCATACTTTCACGAATGATATTTAAAGTTCAGTTATATCATAGCAGACATTACATTATTTTGCAATATATTTCAATAAATGATATATTTCTACATAATATCCACAAAATTTATAACACTTCTTATTCTCTTGTAATCTACTTTTTAATCTTTGATATTTAACGACTTAAATATTAGTTTTTTATATAAGGGAAATCGCCAACTAATGCACTACTCCAAATAAACGTTTATAAAAAGAACTCTTGTTGTAGAATAAAGACTCTAACCTGTAATATTTTTATGGATGAAAAAAGGAAGGAATAATTATACACATGGATTTAAGGTGAACTAAAGAAACTAAGCAATAAATAGAGGCAAAAACTTTAAAGAACTTGAAATGTAAATAAAACTATTAAATTTTTTTCTACAATTAAGAAAAATAGAATGCAATAACTCAAAATTTAAAACTATATATAAAGTTTCTAATAAATATAATATAAAAACAAGAATATTTTACATATTATGAGTAAATATAAGCTCTTATTACAGATATATGGATAAAGAAAATATATTCATTATAACAATATTATATATAATTACTATAATCTACTAGACAAAAATTTTACTATTAAAATAAACCTAATAAAAAATGAATTACATATATTTTATATATAAGAACTAAAAAAGTGACTCTTCATTTATCAATTATTAAATATCTATTAGATAATTTCATAATTCTATATAAAACTAGAATTAATCGAACTCTTAGTTAGTAACAAGTACCATTAAGCAAACTATGGTAAAAAAATCACTATAGATTTACAAATCCATAGTGACCAAAGTATTAAATATATCTTAAATACTTATTTTAATATAACATTATAAATGTAAATACGCATAATAATATTTGAACTGAAAATTTCTCTAATATATTAAAATTAGAATTTAGTTACAGAGGTAAGCTCACTATTTTCAACTTGGCTAATATAACAGGCTAAATTTAATTAATATCACATAGTGAAATATCGAGATTTTTATATTATAGTTATTTACTGATTATTTCATTATTACTTCATCTTTAAATAGTTTTTTTATTTTCCTATATCAAATAAATTATAAAATGCTATTATATAAAATCATTAACTAATATCCAATCCATCCTCGTCCAGTAACTACCCACCATAACATAACCATCGCATGTTTATAATAAGTAAGTATATTCCACTTTTTATATCTTTTTATTAGCCTTGCTCTATATCTAATACATGGATGTTCAACAATTGTGAAGTATCTTATATAGTTCTTAATATACCATCTTTGTTTTTTAAAACTATCTTGTTCTTTACTCAAGTCCTCCAAGAGCTCATACATACCGATTACGTCCACACCATCAATTTCACAAGCTTTATTATCACAAATTAATTCATCTATTTGATTCCAATATCTCTTTGTTATAATTGATGAATAAATTATAATCATAATAAAATTGTACAAAGCTAATATCATAAAAAACACACTAATTATATCACCTAATGTTCCAAAATATATATTTAAAAAATTACTTACTAATATACACAATATAATTACTAAAAAAAGAAAAATTCCTCCAAATATTCTTCTCACATAATCCAGTTTTGTATTATTTCTCCTTTTTATATGGATTAATTCATGTCCTATTATAGCAGCCAATTTATTCCACTCTAGCTCAGCACATTTAGCAGTTAAATAGATTTTATTATTATTATTTTCAGGGTCTATACTAGCAAAACCATTTATAGAATCACCATCAATAAAGTATAGATTTATATTTTTTAAATTTGAACCTTTTATAAGATTATTTATTCTTATTGATAAATTGGGATTTATATCTAGTTTGCTATAATCTCCGATTTCACTTATTCTCTTATTTTTATATTTGTAATATTGATTAACCACGTAACTTTCTTTATTATTAGAGTTTTCTAAAATCATGCTACACATAAATTTAGTTTGAGTTACCCCAAAACCTAAACACACCATAGACATCATAATATTTCCAAATAGTGTGTTTCCTAGCAAATTTGACATAGATATAGCTATATTGGGTACTGCTATAACAGATATTATACAAATAATAATGTAAAAAACATAGTAAAAGTTTTTCTGAAAATCCTTTTCTTTTATTTGCTCAATTAATAAGTCTGATATCATACCTATTGTTATTGAATAAAAAATAATAAAACAAAATTCAAACAGAAAAAATCTATAATCCATTTAATCCCTCCATATAAAGTATATAATTTATGTAATACACTCTCATTAAATGTTCATTGATTAAAAAATAAAATCATATAGACTTTTTGGAATACCTATTATATATGGTGTAGCAATTATTATTTTATTGTGATAATCTATACTTTTTATCATACAAAGACCAGCTGCATCAATCCACCCGCTAGTTAAATTACAATAAGACGTACTTGTTGTGATCCATCTAGGATCAATAGATAGAATAAATTTATAGCTTTTATTTTTAAAGTAAATTTGAGGATCTTTATCAATATTTCCTGTTAAAAAATACTCTCCCGATTTAACTTTTTGTGGGTATGGAACATTCTTCGTTCTAAACTTATGATTAAACTCAATTAATTGTCCTAAAGCTAATTTATCTATATTATCATCTAGCATATTTGAATTAATTGATAATAGGTTAATTAAGTTTTGTATTTTTATTAAAAGATAATTCAAGCTCCAACCCATTGAATGTAAACAATTGGTATAAGACAGTTCCTTAAAATCAAATTCAATACCATTTATTCCAGCAAGTATAGCAATTCGAGGAATATTTACATAATAAAGTTGTGCTACATTTACCTTCCATGATTCTTTAGACTTAATCTTGCTTAACATTATACTTTCATGCTCTTCTTTCATTTTTATTAATTTATCAGTTGTGTATGTATCAACATTATTATCAATTATACTATGATGTGTTGGACATAATAATATGAGATTACTATATGAATTTAACTCTTCTTTTGAATAGTTACTATCTCCTCTTGGTCCATCTGGCTTTTTAGCGATAATATGACATATTTGCCCGATTATATCTTGCGTATTATTACAGATCAACTCTTGATTACATCCAGGAAATGCACAAATTCCTCCTGATTTTGACCATAGTATCTTTAAATCCTTATCTTTATAAGACATATTTTATCTCCTTTTTTAATATTGTCTAATTGAATCATACTGTATCTATATATTTATAAAAAATATTTCTTTTCATTTATAATAATCGTTATTATAATTTCAATAATTAGAATTATCTCATCATGATAGATTATCCTCTCAATTCAATTGTTTATAAGTTTTATTTGCTAATATCAACTATACTTTATATGTGCTTTTTTTACAATATGTAGTTATATTTTCTGTATTTGTAAAAATAAAATTTTTTTAATATTTTCTAACTTATTTATATTTTTTAATAAAAACTAGTTATCTAAAAATCTATAATACATTTATTGTTCTAATATACTTAAATATGATATTATTTTACTTGTAAGTTATTTTTATTATAAATGTATAGTATTTTGAAAAATTATTAATATTATAAATTATGTATTGTAATTTCTGTAGAAAACAAAAGAAACCAAAAATTTTAGTCTAGTCTGTAAAAATATTATTCTGTTTTATCTTTTTTTATTAGTATTTCTTATTTTCATAATTTTCTAAATTAGTGATTATAATATAATAATTTTTTAAGATAGTGTATTGATTAGTTTTTTAGTAATATAGAATCTAATTATTCAACTATAAATAAATTTTCTAATTGGATATATTACCATTCCATAAAGTATATATTTACTCTTTATAATTAGTAAATATATAATAAATCAATCTACATATTGCTGAATTTTAAAGAATTATATGAAAATTAGACATTGACAAAGAGATAAAATTTATTGGTTTTAGAATAATACAAGCTAAGTTTTTATTAACATGAACATAAAAAAACACCACAAACAAATGTGATGTTTTCAACAAGTGACTAAGCCTATAAGCCGAGTTCTGTATTTTACCCAGATAAAAATATTATAGTTTTTTCTATAGTGTATAATATCATGTAACTATTGATATTGCTAATTTTAAATCACCTCTTATGTATTTTTTTTATTAGAATGAATTTTATTGAGTTTTCCTTCATGTTGGAAGATTGGTAGGAAGAATGTCGGAAGTATAAAACTTCCGACATTACCTATAGACATCTTGCTAAAAAATCATATAACATAAAATACAATAAAAATGAATTAAATTTTGTATTAAATAAACTAATTTCTACTTTATTCGACAACATTTTTATGCGTATATTGTTATAATCTTTTTAAAATTGAAAAACAAACTTAGGGAGGAATTGATATGAGTAAAGGTGGTTTTTCATGGAAAAGAGCTACCGGTGTTACAAAAGCGAAACAGAACTTTTCTAGAAAAACAGGAATACCAACGACACGGTCAGGTAGACAACGAAAAGCAGGTAGTGCAATGGGTTGTGCCACTTTTATAATGCTATCAATACTAATAATAATTACATTAATCTTAATTATTTTATAACTTGAAAAGTTTTAATCCATAGTAATTCTATATAAAAAAACAACAAGTAGTTAAAGTTATATACAAACTACTTGTTGTTTTTTATACTTTTATAATTCATATTAACTAAATACTATCTATAACTAATCGTCGTGCTATCAACGATTCCCATTCCACTTAAGGCATATGTTCCAAAATTAATATTATCTGGTTTAACAATAAATGCTTGTTCCACAGTGCTTCCTGACCTCATATCCCAACTAACATATTTATTTTCTGTCTTACTATATAACTGTAGTGCTGAAAAGTCGACATCGATTAGATATGATCCATCTTTATTATTGTCCGGATTTCCACGTTTTGGTATTAGCGATACAAAGCGATAAAATCTACATACTGCTTTTCCATTTACCTTTTCAAATATGCCTGTACCAGCTATATTAATTTCTTTATATACCTTCTTAATCGCTTTTCCTGTCGAGTCCTTAAATTCAAAATATCCTGTCACTATATCTTGATTAGTTGCATGAAAACCTATATCAAAAGTTACACTATCAGCATTATTCACTCCTTCAGAATCTTCCCACCAATCTTTTTCAGCTCCAAGCTTAGGAACATAGTAATATCCTTTCCATCCAGATCCAGTGTTCATAAGTCCAAAGTCTATAGGAGTTCCGTTATAACCATACATTCCAAAAGATATATAAGCATTTCTTAAGTTTTTATTGTCAAATTGTATTTTCTTTAAATTTACAGTTCCGTGTGCTTGACTATATGTACTATTATATCCTGTGTACATATAATAATATGAACCTGCCGAGTGACCGCTAATATGTGGCTCTATAAAGCTCTTACTACCTTTTAAAATTTGATATGGGGGTATTGATCTATTTTCCATACTTATCACTCCTAATCTTTTTTACTTTGTTCTACAAATTATAACATAATTCTTCCAAAAAATCTACATATTTCTACAAAAAAGATAAATTTTTTAATATTTTCCTATGATTAACAAAATATTAAAATCCATTTTTAATATTTTAAATGAATATCTTTTATCTTTTTCGACATTCTTTTTATATTAGTGTTGATATAATGCACTTAAATGACATTTAAGAATACAATATAAGATAAAGGGGTATTGATATGAACAAAATAATTGCAATTATTACTTGTATATTCTTAACTTTTACAGGTTGCTCTAGTGTTAAAAGTTCTGGAAATCAATTAAATAAACAAGATGATAAAAAAGAAGTAAGTAGTAAAGTAGATAACCTACAGAATCAGAATGATATTGCAGATAAAATACCTGTATTAATGTATCATCATATAATGGAACCTAATCATATAAAAGAAATGAAACAGGAGCAAAATTCGTCTGTCATTTCAAATATTCAGTTTGAAGAACAAATGAAATTTCTTCATGATAACGGGTTTTACGTAGCTACCTTACATGAACTAAAAGAATTTATAGAAGGAAAAAAAGAACTTCCTAAAAAAACTGTTGTTATAACTTTTGATGATGGATACTTGAGTAACGTAACTTATGCTTATCCTATCTTAAAGAAATACGATTTTAAGGCAACAATCTTTATGATAGGAACTTATATGTTTGGAGATACGGCAGAGTACGATTTTAAAAAATTACAATTCTTAAAATTGAAAGATTTAAATAAATATAAAGATGTATTTAGTTTTGAAAGCCACACTTATGACCTTCACAGGTTAAACGATAATAACGAAGGACTATTAATAGCATCTTCTAAAAAAGATGTCTTAAATGACATTACTAAAAACAAAGAATTATTAGGAGCAAAATATCTTGCTTATCCATTTGGTAAGCGAAATCCTAGTGCTATAAAAGCCTTAAAAGAAACGAATCATGAAATGGCTTTTACAATTGAAAATGGGTATGTGACAAAAGATAGTAACAAAATATATGAATTGCCTAGATTCGGAATACTTCCGGATACTTCTATGGAAGAATTTAAAAAAATTGTTCTAATTAAAAAGTAGGTATATTAACTTAATAAGACTAGGATTAATTAATCCTAGTCTTATTTCTTTTCTAGTTTTAACGCTAATGCTATGCCATCTGCATAAGCCCTCGAAATATCCTCTATAAAGTTAATATCTTTTAATAAGTTAGAATCATGTACATTATCTATAAATAATGTTTCTGCTAATATGGCACTAGCTCTTGTTTCTCTTAATACATGTAAGTTTTTTGTTTTCATGCCTCTGTAGTTTATACCATACTTACTTATTACTTCTTTAACTTTATTATGGAATATTAATCTTATATTCGTAGTGTTTGCACTCACACTAGTATAGGTATAATCTTCATAGCCACAGGGTTTACTGTTAAATGCATTACAATGTACAGAAAAGAATAAATCTGCATTGTTATTGTTAGATATTTTACTTCTATCTTGTAAACTAAGATATTTATCTGTATATCTTGTAACTATTGTTTTAACTTTATAATAGTTATTTAAATACCAATCTGTTTTAAGTGCTATGGATAAAACTACATCTTTTTCTTTTAATCCGTTTCCTACTGCCCCGCTATCTGTTCCCCCATGTCCCGGATCTATAACTATTAGTTTCATAAGTGGTCCTCCTATATAAGTTTATTTTTTTCTAATACTTCTTTTTGTTTCTTTGCTCTATTAGATACATAAGTGTTTTTCCATACTGCATATAAAGCTACACCGAAACTTAACATATCTACAAAACTATTAATCATATCATCAGTGATAAAATTAATTCCTAGAGATGTCAAAAACAACTTTAATGCTCCTAAGAATCCAACTAATAGAATTGTCCAATCTTTTTTATTTTTCATGAAATCACCTCTTATCCTTTAAATAAAAAAGCAATAGCACCACTTATAATTGATGTTGCTATTGCTCTCCACAACCATTTTTGATTGTCTTCTAATTTATCAATTCTCTTATTTGTATCTGTCATACTCATTTCTATCATTGTTTCGATTTTCACTAATCTTTCTCTCATTTCTTGTATAATGTTTTCTGACATATAGCACCTCATATCTCATTAAATCGCTTCGCTGTATTCGTTGAATTCTTGTTCTGTTATAGCTTGTACTTTATCTCGTGTTTCTGTTAATTCATCTTTGCATATTACAACACATTCAGTTAAGTCTTGATTGTATTTTATTGCGATAATTTCTTGTATATCTACTGGATATATAAAGCTTTTATAAGTACCACCATAATATTTTATTTCTATTTTAAATTTATAAAAGAACACTTTATCACCTCAAATCCAACATTATATGTTTGTATTTCTAATTCCATAAAAAGACAAATTGGCATGTTCTATTTCAAAAATAGAACTATCGTAACTAAATGCACTACAAAATAATAAATTATTATATCTTTTTCCTACTTTCATTAAATATTGCGTAGGCAATAAATGAGTTAAACTGTACATTGTTAATAGTGAACCGTTAGAGTCTATTTTATATAATTCTCGTGCTCCAGGTCCTATTAATATGTATAACTCATTCTTAAAACTAACTATACCTCTAATCATTTCTGTAAAACCAAAGTTTAAATACCTCTCAAATACGACAACTCCATTTTTATTCATTTTTATAAAGTTAACTTTATTCGTACTTGAAGCAGGAGTACCAACGACATATATATAATCATTATCAACTGTTATATCTTCTATAATCACATTAGTTGAAAATGCATTAACTCGTGTAATTTCTTTGTTTGCATTAGGATAAGAATATACATATAAACTTTGATTATTTCCTATATACAAGTTGCTATTGTCACAAGCTATACCATTTGTAAAACCTAGATTAGATTGACTTGGATTATGAACTAATGTTTCGGTTAATCCTGTTTGGATATTTCTTCTCTCTATATAAACTTCACCTTCTTTAAGCTTCCAAACGTGATAAACATAGTTTCCATCTGGAGTAGAATCTACTCCGTTAAAACGACTATTGAGCCCCCATCTAAGGGCGTGTGATTGAGTTATACGCCCATACTGTGTAAACAAAGGAGTTTCAATTTTAGTTCCTATAGCTTCTGTTTTTGATTCTACTTGTCTTATATCTCTATTTAAATTATCTACTGTAGATATAAAGTCAGCATGACTTACTTTTGAATTTATATCCTGTTGTAGCTTCTCTATTTCATTGTATAAGTTTCCTGCAACATCTTCATCTAGTATTCCTTTTACATTCTCAAACCAAGCGTTAAAGTTTCGTTGAAAGTCCCTTAATAGCTCTTGAGCCTCAAACTCATGTCTTCCTGTAGCTTCTTGAAACCAAGCAACATACTGTTCAAATAGCATAGTTGTATCTACTTGTATTAAGCTGTTTACTATTCCACATAGTTCACTATTAAGCCTTGTATCTGTTATATCGGATTGCCTTACACTTATCGCACCTTTTCTGATGTAAATATCTGCTAATACTAATTCATGTATATAATCGTTCCTTGTAACACTTGGTGGAACTGGGTTTTCTGAAAAGTTACCTTTTTTAATATGTGCCTTTACTTCTCTGCTTTCTTCATCTAGCCTCAAAACTAATCTATCTATCCTATTAAGTAATCCATCTGCATGGTCTATTAAAAATATTTCTTTCTCTGTATTTATATAAAAATGTCCTTTGACTATTCCTCTTCCAACACTTAATGTAACATTCATTCCATCATTCGCTACAACTTTTAGATTGCCTTCTGGCTTAGATAATACGCCATTTGTAAGTAAGAAGCTAAAAAATTCTGTAAAGTGTCTAGCATCTGTTTGTCTATCACCATTTACAGAATTAAAAAAATATGATTTTTGCATTATATCACCACCTATATTGAATTACTCTTATTTTGTCCTTAAAAGAAGGAACATCATTTCCAAATACGATATTTATATTTGTTTCATTTCGTGTATATACTTCTTCTATCTCTGTAATTCTAGTGCTTAGAATAACTCTAAGCCTTTGAGATGACATTGTTACAATATCACCTAGGTCAAAATCTTTTTTATATTCTAAATTACTATTTAAGTTAATAACACTGTTAAAAGATTCTATCTTTTTACACTCTGCTAACTTTTGTTTTCCTCTTTCTATTAGTAAGTTTTTAACTTCTTCTTCTGTTAAATTTTTTTCTTCTCCACTTTCATTCTGTACTTTATCTTGAATATCTCTAGCGTCAACAAACATTTCGTATCTCTCTAATCCACTATAAAGCCCTATGTCTACTAATTTTCTGTTCATTCCTTCTCCTTGCCCACCAATAAGGGCAACATTCCTATAGTCCGTTAAACTTTTTGTATAATCTTGTTCCATCACATTTTCAAATTCTTGGCTAAATATACATGGAGAGTTAACCTTCTGTCCTTCTGTCCTGTCTAATCCTTGATAAACTTGAAATAGTAATTGTTTATCAAATGGATTGAATTCTACTCTATAGCCTAGACCAGATTTATTACTTATTTCCTCTAGCTCTGTTAATATATTTTTATAACTAGCTTGATAGGAAGTAGTTTCCTTGAAAAAGTTTAATCTACCTAACTTTAAATATGGAATTACTCTGTCGCTAGGTACTACATTAATACAATTTGTGTTTACCATTATTCTCATGAGGTGTTCAAATGTGTAGTTTTCTGCATAGAATGTTCCCCAAATTATACGCCTACCTAAGTATGATGTTAAAAAAGGACCTGATACCGTTATATCTTCACCTAAAACACTTTTGGTTTCAATAACACCTGCTTCTAGATCATCTTTCTTCCATATAATATTTCCTTCTTTTAATAACTGCCTATTCTCTTCAGTGAACGGACATTTAAGCATGAAATCCCCTGCTTTATGATACCTTCTTTTCCATACAAGGGTTTCAAATAAATTTACTACACCTAAGAAATTTAAGTCTTTATCAAAAACGTATATTTCTAAGTTTTCACCTTTAATTTAAATCACCCCCAAAAATACAGGAGAATAGTATACACTTACTTCTAAGTTGTCCTGTTTTTCTTCTGCTTCATATCGAAAGAGATTGTCCCCTACATCTAGTTGTATATATGTTGATGTTCGTAAATCTATATAATTTGAAGCATTTTCAACTAATCCGTTTCTTATTAATTCAATTTTTTTATTACCTTCTTGGGTGTAAATTTTTAAAATATCCCCTTTTACTAAATCTTTATTTATTTTTATTCTTTCTTGGGTGTCTATATTTAATAGACTAGGATTTTTTACGTCTCCAGTTGCTTTAAATTCAATCGTCATGCCGATTTTTTTGTCACCATCATTATAAACATTAATAATTGTGCTTTTCTCTCTGTAGCCTAGTTCTATACCCCCTACAGGTATTTCTAGTGGAAACTCTGTATTAGACACCCACACCGCAATATCTTTTTTAATCTCTCTACCTTTCCAGTAACTATCTATATTGGTTATTTCAACTAGTGCAGTTTGAAAGAGTTTGTTTGAGTGTTCGTATTCTTCATAGAAAAAAGGTGACTGCTCTATTACTGCTGTAGCACTAAAGTATTTATCTTTTCTCATACATTCAACTGTTATGGGATTAAATCCAGGATTAAATACTCTATACACCTGATGTAATAGTTCTTCTTTTCTAGCATAGTCACTGTCCATGTACATAATCCTAAATATCAAGGGCATAGGGCCATCACTCAATACAGTTTTTATATGCTTAGAACCATCTCCATTATATATTTTTGCTCGTTGTATTTCTGCTTGTACTCCTGTGGGATTAAAAGATACAAGGCGATAGTTACTATAATCATCTATTACAATACTATCGCCTTTAGAATTTGTTATTTTTATTTTATTTAGTGTTAGCATTTCACCACCTCATTATATGTTTAAAGCAAGTCTTCTCTGCATTTGTTCAAACTTTTTCATATTTTCATACGTTGTATTTTCCTTAGGATTATGAATATGATACTCTATAGGTCTTGATGAAGATTTTTGTGTATTCTTAGCTAGTTGTTTACCATATGAATTCATCATGTATTTAGATAAACTATTAGGTATTATTTGAGTTCCCCTTGGTAGATTTATAAGTTCTGGACCTCTTTCGTGTACCCATGTAGCTCCACCAGTAAAAAACGGTGTACCATTAGCTCTTTCTTGTGGCCCAGTTCTTTTTCTATTAGCAGATGAACTTGATTTGCTAGGATTTGGTAAACTTCCATGTGATGGAACATTAGAAATACCTTCATATTTGGACAATTCGTCTGCTACTTCTCTACATGCCTTTTTTAATTTACTCCAAAAGCTTAATATTTGCCCCGTTTCTACATCTATTGTTTCTCTTAGACCTGAGTAAGCACTTGCCAGTCTGTCGATTCCTTCCTTTTTGGTCTGTTCTGCTTTATCTTTAACCTCTGTATACTGTCTGTTAGCTTCATCAATCATTTTTTGAGCTGTTTCTTCTCCTTCTTTCCCTAAAGTTTCTTTAATTTCACTGGCTATTCTTATTTTCTCATCTCTTTCTTTTTTAGCTACTTCTAAAGTTTTGTTTTTCTCTTCATTTATCTTTTTAACAGCATTTGAAAGCATTTCATCTGTAATTTTGCCTTTTGTACTTTTTAAGTTATTTAAAATTACTTCTTGCTCTGCTTTGTTTCTTGATAACATTTGAATAGCTTGACTTTCATAGTTAGATTGTAAATTCTGTAGTTCCTGGTATTGCTGTAATGTTATCTGTCCTTTGTTTCTTCTAACTTCTTGTAATATTTTTTCTATTCCTTTTTCATTCTCATTTACTCTTTTTATTTTTTCTGTATAATAGCTATTAAGAGATTCGAGTAAACTTTGTTGTTCCTCTGCTGTTATACTTTTCATGCCGACAAAGGCTTCTGTAGTCTTTTGTATCATGCCATTCTTTTGTTCTTCGTATTTTCCTATTATAGTATCTTTCATCTGCGTAAATTTGCCTGTTAAAGCTGTTATATTTTCATCTGTAGCTAGTTGTTGTGAAGCATACATGTCTGTTAGTAACTGACTAGCACCCATTGACAGCTCCATAAAAGCTCCTAGTTGTTTTTTTGTCTCTTCGGATATTGTAGTAGTTGTAACTTTTGTATACTCTGCTACCTGCCCATTGGCTAATTTAACACGTTCTGTTGTATGTTCTGTTTTATCTGCGAATAGGTCTAAAGCAGGATTCGTTTTTTCTGTTAAAGCTTTGTAGACTTGATGTCCTGCAATTCCTACTCCCGCAACTACAGGAACAAATGGTGCAACTGCTCCTACTGCTCCAAGAGCTGAAGAAGCTAATCCCCCTAATGCTCCACTTGCTATACTAGAACTTGCTCCAGTTGCTCCAAGTGCTTTAGCTGTATTACCTAATAGACTAGTTAATCCCTTTCCACCTGCTAGTTTTCCTGTTAAGCTTGTGACTGTACTTCCTACTTTTCCAATCGTCTTTATAACTGGTCCAGTTGCCATGGCTAATAATCCAAACTGAACTATAGAATCTTTAACTGGTTGTGGTAAGTTACTAAATCCATCAACTAGTTTTCCGATTCCATCTAATACCTTTTCTACAGATGGCATAAGGGATTCTCCAAGCTGTATAGCAACCTTCTTTAATTTTTCTAAAAATCTTGTCCAACTTGCTTTAGATGTATTGTCCATTTTATTAAAAGCGTCCGTCAAAGCGTCGGCGTCACCCTGCATGTCTTTAAAAGACTTTTTAAATACACTAGCTCCTTTTTCCGATGTTAAGGATAACGCCGCGATTTTTGCTTCACTTGAACTGAACATGTCTCCGAAACTTTTCCCTGTCTTATCTGAATGGTCTTTTAAGAGTTGCATAGCTTGTTGGACGTCTCCACCACTTTTAATAAAGTCAACAAAGGTTTTTTTACTTACTTTCTTAAATGTTGCTGATAGCTTTGTTCCACCCTTTGAAACTTCGTCTAATAAGGCTCTCATTCGTGTCATTGCTTCAGGAGTTTTAATACCTTGTGCTGTTAAAGCAGAAATTGAAGCTCCTACCTGTTCAAAACTAACACCTAAATTTGAAGCAATTGGAACAACTTGAGCTAAGGACTTCCCTAGTTCGTCAACTGTTGTTTTACCATAGTTTTGTGTCTTTATTAATATATTAGCTATCTTATTAGCTTTATCTGTCTCTAAGTTATAAGCATTTAATACAGAAGTAGTGGCGTCTACGGCTGTATCTAACTGAGTAAAGCCACCTTTAGCTAACTTAGCCATTTCACCCATAAATTTTGTTGCTGTTCCCATATCTCGTGTTGCAGGAATTCCAGCAGATAAAGCTTGATAAAAGGCTTCGTTAATCTCTGTATTAGCTATACCATATGTTTTAGACATATCTAGGACAGTCTTTTTATGCTTATTCATATCTACGTTTACATCACCAAATAGTGTTGACGTCTTGGCCAATCCTTCTTCAAAATCCATAAAGGACTTAACAGCTATACCACCTAGAGCCATTAAAGGAACAGTTATCTTTTTAGTAAGATTGTCCCCCATATCACTCATTTTTTTAAAAGAATTTTCTAATTTACTTTGAAATTTATCAACTTCCGTTGTGGCTTTGTCTATACCTGTCTTAACCCCTGCCGAATCAACTTCGGCTTTAGCTTTTACAACTAATTCATCTGACAAGTTACATCACCACCTTACCTCCAAATTGAGAGAATAACTGTTGTTTATCTTCTTTTGTTTTTGCTATAGCTTTGTTTTTACTTGTAAATCTTTCAAACGGGAACTTTTGAAATGGCTTCCCTTTCTTTCTGCTAAGATTGTAATGAGCATTCATAATTACAGTTCTTTGCTCTATTAATTCATTTTGCTTATTCTCAATGAAACGTAAAAAAAGCGTGAAATATTCACGCTCTGTAAGATTCCAAAATTCACTTGGACTTAATTTTAAGTCTATAACTGCAATAGCAAAATCACGCTCATTACTATCTACTTTTTTTCTTCTACCTCCAGTATCTCTGGTGGTTCATTTTCATTCATATACCTAGTTAGCTCTTTATATTTCTTATATTGTTCATCTGTCATTAATGCTCCAGTTAAAGCACTATGGACTGCAAAGGCTAAAGCGTCATATCCTGCATATTTAACAGCATAATCAATAAAATTACATGCTTCTTCTTCTGTAAAGTTTTGCCCCCCGCCGTTTAATAACGCCCATAATACTGCTCCGAATTTGTATTCATTACCTATACTGCCTGTTGTACACATGTCAGCATAGTATCTTATTATATCTATTCCATAGCTTTGTTCTAGCTTTATTTTCCAGTATCTTGGTAATCTTAATTTATATACTTCTTTCTTTTTTCTTTCTTGTTTTAACTTTTTATCATAAAACTTTTTTTCAATTACAAGTTCTTCATAAGGTACAAAAGTTCCAAATCTACTCATATTCTAACCCCTTTCTATTCTCCTGTTGGTGGTGTTGGTACATAATCTCTTTCTACAAGCTCACCTGTTCCCTGTAAAGTAAGTGAATAACTTGCCAAGTCTTCCTGTGGTGCTTCTTCGGACATATCTACTACATAGGCAATTCCTATTTTTTCTTTCATTCTTCCTAAATCCAATTCTGATACGATTACAGGCTCACCGTCTTGATATGCCTTATCTAATATACTAAAAGCTGTATCGCTAGAAGGTAATGCCCCCTCTGTTTCGATAGACCATTCTTTTTGTCCTTGTATATATTCTTTGTAGTCATTGTATTCCTTAGGTTTGTAGTCAGTAACTCCTAGCTTAGTCATAATTTCCTTCATGTTCAAGATTCCACCTGTTTTAGTAGAAACATCTATCGTATCTGCTGTCTTATTAACTGTAGAACTTCTTTGTCCACCTATAGCCAAAATTTCAGCTGTATTTAAGTCAGCTATTCTAACGATTTTCTTAACTCCCAGATAAGAAGCTACTTGTACTTTCATTTGTTCTGCCATAAAAAACACTCCTTTTTTTAGTTAATTTGTGTAAGTTTAAAGTTATATCCAAGCCTTAAAGTCCTGTAGTTTTCTTCTTCTTGTACTCCACTATTACTGTTTCTAGATATTTCACAGGTAAAGTCTTGTACTGTTAATCCTTCTTCTAAGGCTTCTGTTATTTTTTCAGCTATTTCATATAGTCTAATATTTGTATTTGAATCATCTACAATCGTAAAAAACACTAAGACTTCATCACCTTTAAAAGTCTTAGTATCATTATTAAAAATACCTGGTATATCTATATTTACAAATGGGAAATTTTTATCTGATAGCTTTATTCCATATTTTTTTAAAAGACTATTTAATGCTACATGCAAAGGTCTTAAAGATAACTTTCTTATCATTTTCTTATCAACGCCCTTCTTAAATCTCTTTTAAAGCCTTTCACATGCTCTGTATAAGCGTCGGTCATGTAATAACGACCTTTTACCCATTTAGTAGCTTTTACACGCTTATATGTGCCACTACGCTTGTCGAAAAATAATTGACCTTTTTTTACTAAATGACCAAACTCCTTAAAAGGTGAATGTTTAGCTCCTGCAACAACTTCACCTTTAACATAACCTATTTGCCTTATCAAAGGTCTTTTCTTTATTTCTCTTCTCATTTCTCCAGTGTCAACTTGAGCGTTTGACTTTGCACTATCTCGTACATTTGTAGTAAAGGTATCTACAGATTTTACAATTTTTTCTTCTGTTTCTTTTTCCCACGCTTTTAAAGCTCTTTTAAATTTGTCAGCACCTGTTACTTTAAATTTAACTTTCACTTTCTATCAGCTCACAATAAAAAAGAATGACCTTTTTATAGTCATTCTTTCTAGTGATTTTATAAAGTTTTTTATCAAATTCTATTTCTCTAGAGTCAACCACTTCTCTATTTTTACATAGAACTTTAGTCATTGTATTTATTTTATTTAATCCAAAAAGCTGTATTTCTTCATGCGTAAAGGGTGTTGTTAGTACATCAAAGTTTCCTATAGGTTTAGGCTTTGGAACAGGGTCACCTAATTCATTTTCTATATATTCATATTTAAAAAACGTAGCTTTTCCATCATATCTCAATAGAAAATCACCCCTCCTGTTCCTGCTCCTGTGGCGTTTTCGTCTATATCTTTTAAACCTACTTTAAAACTTTCTAATTGTTCCTGGTATGGTTCTAGTAAATCATTTATAAAGTCATTTGTTATAACGTCTATTCTTTCACTTTCTAGTCCTTCTGAACCTAATCTGTTATACATTGCTATTACTGTTTCTACTGCGATAGACTCTAATATTCGTGGAAATACAGTTACACCGACACGTAACATAATGCTGTCACATGCCGATGTGATAAGTTCATTTAATAGAGTATCTTTTGTAGTATCTGTAATATTTAGTCTTATTTTTATTCTCTCTATCATATTTTCACTTCCTATAGTTTGCTTACGTCTTGAAATCCACTAAAATTTAATAGGTAGTCATATATGTTTTTATCATCTGTTTCTATAATTTTATTTTCATCCGACCATAATCCGTGTAATTCATTTAACGCAACGTACATTCTTGGATTTGGTGTTAATACTCTATACTTCTTTTTACTTGCCATAGTTAATTACCTCCTTTATTATGCCTGTAGCGTTTGTGGTGTTGTTGCAACTGGTTCAACATAACCTTTTATTCCTGTTATAACACTACCTGCATATGTGTTATTAAATTGTAAAGAGTATTCCCCTATAATCATGTATTTACTGCTATCTCCGTTCTTTGCAAGTTGTTCAGCTTTCATAGCTCTAAGTGGTCTTAGTTTACAATTTTGTAAATCATAGATGATTATAGTTTCAGCAGGGATATGTCTATTTAGTATTATGTTTCCACTTCCATAATCTGTGTGCACTCTATCTGCTGTTATTCCTATAATGTTCCCTCCTCCCTGTAACACTGGAATACTCACTCCTTTATCAACTTTAAGTAGTGTATTTAGATATTCTTTTACAGTAGCACCACACATTATAATCTTGTCGCCACCTGCTCCCTTTTCCCATGGTAGCCTAAAAGCTTTTATTAAATCATCTGCCGAGATTCTACCTTCTGCATTTGCTACAGAAAACTTATTAGCAGAATTTATTAAGTTTATAATACCGTTCATCTGTCTAGGTGTTTCCCCTGCTTCGTCTGCTTTAGTTCCTTGTATTGCGTACCATTCTAAGTCAATTTTATTTTCTATCATTCTATCGTTAATGGACTGAGCTAACTCTCCACCTGCAACCCCTTTAACTTGTATAGCGTCTAAAGACCCCGATACTTCGGCAGTTCTTTCAAAAATTTGTTGGTTGTTTTCTATTTCTCTTCTTACTGTTTTACCTATGTTTGTAGCGTCAGCACCCTCTAGTTTAGGACCTTTTCTATTAGCGTCTAGTGTTGCCTCTCTCCATGTAATTTTAGTAGAATTAGCATTTTCAACTAATCCATTTTGTAAAAGTAGTGTTATAAATGGCGTGTCCATTGGTGAAGCATAAGCAATCGCCTGAGATAAATCTATATTTTCTAATCTAGTTAAATCCATTGTTTTTTTCATAAAAAAATCACTCCTTTAAGTTATTTTCCTAATTGTTGTTTTATAATGTCTAAGCTGTTGTAATTACTTGTTGTATTATTTTCTAGAGATATATTTTGTTGTGGCTTATTATAATTTTGCTTAAACCTTTCATTTACTGATGTTTGGACTCTTTCTTCTACTATTTTTTCAACATATTCATTGAATTTGTTTACTTTTTCTAATGTGTTTTCTAAAGATGTAGAATCAATGCAAAAATCTAGTGCAAAATCTACCTCAATCCCTAACTTATCAGCCTGTTTAGCTATCTCTGTTTCTATTGTTTTCCTTGTATTTTCTTGCTTCATCTTTTCTATTTCTTGCTTCATTTCTTCAAGTTGTAGCTGTTCTGGTGTCTTACTAGAACGTTTATTTATTTCTTCCTGGATTAACTTAGGCATTTTATTTTGTTTAAAACTTTCAACACCTTTCGATACCGCACTATCAATTCTAGACTGCAATATCTTTTGAGCTTCTACATTGCTTTCTAAAAAGTTATTAAAATCATCTAATGTAAATGTATCATTAGTGTCATTTGAACTCTGAGTGCCACCATTAAGTGCGTCTCCTGCCCCTCCTGTTGGCTCTCCATCTGCGAATAGTTGTAAATTTATTTTAAAACCTTCTTTTTTATAATCTTTTTTCATAATAAAAACCTCCTTTTTGTCCCATTAAGTACATGCCCTAATAGTCCAAATTTTTGAATTGTTAATATACTTTTATTAAAAAGAAAAGGATAGGAATGTATAGTAAAGCCATTACTAAGCCTAATACTTTTTGTGTTTTGCTCTTGCATTCTAAAGAAGTAGCTGTAAAGCATACTATCGTTAATAAAACAATAGCTATAGAATGCAGATTAATTATTTTATCAAGCAATTTAATTCCTCCTTTTAGGTATAAAAAATAGACCTTTTAATGTCATATCCAGGACAAATTTAAGAAGCTCTTATATATTTGTTGTACCAGTCGTCATATTTCATAAATTCTATTCTTTCATATCCTCTGCCTATGTTCATAGCTCTATACTTAGGCTTAGACATAGCACTTATTGTCGTACTTCTACAGTATGGGTGTACAGGTGGATAGTTTACTCCCTCAACTGCTTCAATTATTTTAAATACTTTGCCATCAAGTCCCCTACATTTTTTACTAGTCCTAGTATCCAATGTAGCTAAGAATTTATATTCTTGGATTCCATCTTCTTTATAAGCGTTTAAATTAGCTTGTTCAACTACAAAGGCACTTTCAGTCCTCACTAATCTCTCAGCTTCATGCCATTTAGTATTGAATAGCTCTTTTAGTCTCTTAGTCATCTTATCAAGAGATGTACCACTTGCTAACATTTGTCCAAATTCATTTTTTAATATATCTGATAGTGTACTAGTAGCTTTCCAAATCCTTTCACTAAAATTCTTTCCAGCTACCCAACGTTTATTTAGGATCATGTCTAAAATGGTCTTATCTACTGTATTATATTTTCTTGTAATTTCATAGTACATAGCATTATTATATAGAGATTTATAATAACTATCTTTGTAGGTTGTAGCTAAACGATTATATAGTATTTCCTCTTCTATAGCTCCCATCTCATACAATTGTAGAAGCATATCAGCATGTAACCCCTCTAACCTTTGTAACTTATAGTAGCTATATCTAACCTCTGTAAAACGTGCTAGTTCAGGTCTTTCTTGTATTAACTGCTCTGTCTTTTGATATAGTTTTGCTCTTTCTTCAACTGTCATAGCCTTTAAAAGTTCCTGGTAGTCTATTACGTTATCAGCTCCATAATTAGCATAATATTGAGCTATAGACTTTTCTAAATCATCAAGCTTTCTGTTATATAACTTCTTGATTTCTTGTAGTGTCTTGTTTTCGTTTTTTATTGCTACTGTTAAAAGTTCCTTCTTGCGATTTATCCAGTAGTTTTGCATTTTCTTCACCTTCTAGACCTTCATATGAATTAAATAAATTAGCTGTTTCTTTTCTTTCTTCTTCAAGCAATTGTAACTCATGGTCTACGTCGTCTACAATCGGTAATTGAGCTATAGTCGACCTCCTTGATAGTAAACCATGTAATTTAGTTAATGTATCAGCTAAATAGCCTAAATCAACTGGAAGTGTTCTAGTAAAGTCTACATAAATATCTTTAGATTCTATGTTAGTCATGTTTTCTTTTATATGCATATACGCCACTATAGATTTAAACATAGAATTTAAGCCTTTTTTGAAAAACTCTTGTGTAATATTTGCTTTAAATTCTAAAGCTATTATTTTCCACTTTCTAGCTTCTCCTGACTCATTACCTCCTGCAAAGGCAGGGTCGTTTACATCAACGATTTTACTAAATTTATATATATTTCTTTCTAGTGTTTCAACTATATATTTAAAAAAGTCGACTGGTATATCTTTAGTTAAAAATTTAGCTTCTCCCTTTTCATCAGGAATATTGAATATACCAGTTTGTTTAGTAAATATATCTTTGGCTGTTGCGTCTCCTAGGTCTGTACCAGTTACAAGGAGATACGCAAGTCTAAATTGCTCAATTTCGTTTTGTGCGTCAGAAATTATTCTGTCGTATGCGTCGATTAAATCCTCTACAGTTTCAAAATCTGCGTGGTACTCTAAATTGTTTATAAATTGAAAAACTGGAATTATATTAATTAAGTTAGACTTTGTATCAACTAACTTAAAAGCATTAATATACTCCAGTCTTTCGGCATAATGATGATATATTTTTATATGTTCTTTTGTATAAAGGGTTAACACTTGTGTATACCCCTTATCTGTGTAATCCTCATCTAGTATTATTCCTGCCTCACTATCTCCTAATATATAAGCATTCCAGGACTCAATATTTTTTAACTTTGGCTTTGTACCGTCTTCTTCTGTTTCTATGTCTAATAACCTGTAGGAAACGCCACAAGCACCTTGTTGTATTCCACTTTCTATGTCTAGTAAAAACATATCTTGACTATCTATAAAATCTTTAAAATATTGTCTTTCTTTTTCTTCTACATCTGTAGCAACTTGATACGCTATAGGGTTAGCGAACAAATAACCAACTTTTTGGTCTACAATGTAATTATAAAAACTGTTATGAATTTTATTATGAACTTTTAACAGTTTACTCTCTGGCTTAGGTCTATCATTTATTAGATTATGCTCAATTGTATATTGCTTATATTTCCTTAGTCTTTCATTCCTAATAGGGATAAAATCTGTAATAAATTCATTAGGGTCAAAATCATTGTTTCTTATTTTATATAAATGTTTCTTTTCTTTCATTTTATCTAGCTTTAACGTACTTTCAAACTTCAATTTGTCACCTCCTATATGTCAATAACTTTTGCTTGTCCTCTACATACTATAGTATGCACAAAGTACCTAACAGCGTCTAAGGCATGGTCGTTTTTCTTTATTGGTTTATCTTCTCCACGTTCTAAAGCTTTTTCATCCCAAACATAAGAGAAAAATTCCTTAAATGTATTTATACAACAATCGTTGAATAGTATTTTCTCTTCATTTAGGCATGTTGCAACGTTTCTGATACCATCTAATACATCATTCTTAGCATTTATAACTCTATACTTATCTTCTTTTCTAATTAATGTTATAAAAGAAGACGCCGAAGGGTCTATTATTATACCTCTAACCTTTATATTCCCTATAAAGTCATCTAAATCTTTATAATACTCATTATCTGTTTTCTGCTTTTCTTTTTCTCTACCACTATAGTAATATTCTTTAACTGCATACCATTTGTTTTTATATTTTCCCCATAGTATAAAAGCTGTAGCATTTTGTGTTCCATAATCTATAGATACATAATGTTGTACATACGCTCTATTTTCCGTTTTACGACTATGTTTATCCTTATTGAACATGTCATATATTAAACCTTCTGCCATAACCCACAAGCCTAAAATATAACGTTTAAAGAATACACCACTAAACATACGCTTGTATCTTTCTTTAGTATCTTTTGCAAGACTTAGATTATCGTCCATAGTAAAATGAAGATAATATATTTTTTTCTTTTCTTTTTTATCTATATATTCTGTTTTAAACCAGTGATAAGGACTCTTTGGGTTACAGTTTACAAATACTTTTGAACCTTTAACAGAACAACGCCCAAGCATTTGTTCAACAAAATTTTGAGGAAATAAAGCCACTTCATCGGCTAAAGCTCCAGCACTAGTTAAACCTTGCAGGGTGTCCTGACTAGCTTCGTTATTAGCACCAAATAGATAATATATGTTATCTCCGATAATAATATAGTTTTCTGACCTATTATGTGTAAACTTCCAACCCCAAGCTGTTAGAATTTTTTTCATAGGCTCTAAAACATTTCTTTTAAGTGAACCTATTGACTTTCCAGCAATTATAAAGCTTTCGTTGTTAAAGTTTTTCTGACTCCATTTTAAGAAGCTACAAATACAAGCTATAGTCTTCCCACTTCGGATTGCCCCATCTGCTATAACAATGTCACAATCTTTGTAAGGTGAACCATCTTCCCACCAGTTTAATAATCTTTTTTGTTTAAGGGAAAAGGGCTTAAATTTAAAAGGTTTAACTTTCTTTTTAAATAATCTCAATTTTCTTCTTCCTTAAACAAGTTCTCTATTTCTTCACTTGTCATTGTAGTAGCTTGTATAAAGTTTTCTATAGCTTCTGTGTTATCATCTGTATTCAAGTCTATTTCTAGCTTATGTTTTAATTCAATAAGCTTCGTTTTTTGAGCTTGTACCCTTGTTAATGCTTCTTCTATATCATGTATCTTATCTAGTGCTGTGGTCATTTCTACTAAATTTGTTTCTTTATTATTTATAATTCCAGCTTGTCTACTTGCAACAATACAATCTTTATTTTTAAGCTCTTGTATTCTCTTTAACATTCTTCTTTCTCTTATAGTAAACAGCCTCAATTCTTCATCTATTTGTTTAATTTTATCTAAGTTAATTCTATCTATTAACTCTATTTCTTCACTGTCTAGTGTATCAAGCCATATTGTTTCATGCTCTCCCGTCTTGACAGCATTTTTATTTTTCTTAAGCTTTTCTTTGTCTTTTGCTCCTGTAGATTTTCCACCATGCATACGACATCTTCCATTTGCCATAGCTCTATTCTTACAGGGTTGTCCAGTTCTTGTTTTAGCTCCACAGTACATGTTGTTTCACCTCTAATTTATTCACCTCTTTTTTAAATAATAAAAACTACTGTAAAATTTATAACAGTAGTTTTTATTATTTCATAATTAGATTATTTTAGAAAATATGATAAATAATTCTATATTTTACTTGATGTTTTCACTATAACGTGATATAATATAATTATAGAAAGGAGGTGCAAAGTGGAACGTATAGTAGAAAAAACAATAGCTTTAGCAGTATCACTCTTAACATTGCATAAACTCTGGCTGTCCAACCAAAAAGCAAAGTTAGAAAATGAAAAGCTAAAGCTAGAAATCAGAAGGATAAGGAGAGGGAATTAACTCTCTCCCCTATTCCTACTATATAGTATACCACATTATTATGAAAAAAACCTTCAATTTATTAAACTGTCTACCATGGTTAATACTATTATATTTCTTTGTAAAGTTAGACTTTAAACACCTATTATCGTTAGACTATATTATCTTTACTATATTAGGTATTTCTATATGTTTAAAAATTCGCCAACTACATCTATTTCATATAAAAAAGAAATTGGAGCGTGAATTTAAAAATGAACAAAACAAATCCTTTTGATGGTCTAATGAGCTTCAAAGAAGCTACTGACCTATGGGGTTTACACGAAAGTACACTGCGTAAAGCTGTATCATACGGTAAACTTCAAGAAAATATTGATGTAAAAAAATTTGGAAAACAGTGGATAATAACTATTGAGGCTATGGAACGTGAATACGGTCCTATGCCTAAAAAAAGGGACTAAGAGGGTTGATTATTAACCCTCTTTTTTTCTTTTCCCTTTACACACCTAGGCAATATACAAAATGCTTTATCTTCTAACCAATGCCCCCACATACATTTTTTACATTTGTGTTCTATTTTCAAAACGTATACTCACTCCTAAAACTTCTATTATAAATTAATACCTGTTTAGGGCATGGTCATTTTAACCACCCCCTCTATTAGTATTTTTTTAACTTAAAAAATCCAGTCTCAACTATGCCGAGTCTAGGTCTCTCCTTCTACAACTTGGTAGATGAGCTATAATTAAAAAAGCCACTCTATTCAAAGAGTGACTTTTTTAAAAAATATCAAGGAATTATAAGTCAACTGGGGTTAAGATAATGAACAAGATTGCTTTAATGTAATGCATTCTTTTCTCTTAAAGTACACGACATAAGATTTAGATAACGGAACTATTCAAAGGAGGACAAGGAATTTATTTATTCCTTAACCTAATAACATTGTATCACATTGTTTTTTGCATGTGTGTTGACTCTTTGTTGACTCTTTTACAAAATATCTTTCTGATATATTGTTCTGTATATCCTACTTCCTTGGCTATTTCGTTATGTGTCTTTCCTTCTATAAACCTTTTGTAAGCGATTTTATATTCTAATCCCTCTAATTTATTGATCTTGTCTAATATTTCTTTCTGACTCTGTTCCTTATCCTCTATGATTGCTCTTATTGACGCCATCTCATTAACTATTTTAGTGTGTCTATCTACATATCTATCTAAATCTATCTTATGTGTATGTTTTATTCTCTCTACTCCATATAATTCTCTTTCTAAGTTTTCCAGTCTAGTATTGTATATATCTATCTCACTGAGCAAATCCCTATATGAAGTTATTAGCTTCATAAAATCCCTCCTTAGACTATTGAATTATAAAAAATATTAATATGTTTGCATGGGGTTTGTTTTCTAAATACACCTTTTATTATTTTCTATGTCTATCTTATTAAGTTTTGATTTAAGATAGCTTATCTTTCTTTTTTTAATTAACTTATGAAAAGTGTTTTGTTGTCTCCATTTTGGCATTGAGTTATTTATACATATAATCGTGTAATCATCATCTTTAGGTTTATATCTAAATCCTCTTATTTTTTTTAAAGTTAGCTTTTATTAAAATGAATTTTTCACTTTTATATTTAAACATTTTAGATATCCTCCTTTTATCCTATAGATATAAATTTCATTAAACTAGGTACATATACCATTCCAAAAAATCCAACAGGACCGTTTCTTTGTTTTTCAAGTATTATATCTGTTAAAACGTTACCTCTTTTGTGTATTTCCTGTACCGTTTCCCTTGTATACGTTCCATTATTAATTAATTTTCCAATTTCATCTTTATTTAGTTTATGGATAAATATAATATTGTCACTATCTTGCTCTATTGCTCCTGACTCTCTCAAATCTGCCAGCGTTGGTCTGTTTCCTTCTGCATTTCTGTTTAATTGACTAAGCATTATAATTGGTATCTTAAATTCAAGAGTCATTAACTTTAAATCTCTAGTTATACTTGATACTTCTTGTTCTCTATTACTGTATTTACCTACTGATTTAAGAAGTTGCAAGTAGTCTATAATAACTAAATCAGGCTTATATTTTCTTATTTTAGTTCGTATATGCTCTGTATTCTTGCTTGTTTTATCTAAAATAAAGTTATCCCAACAAAATCTTTGAGCTACTGATATAGTTTTTTTCCACCCCTCTTCATTCAGATTACCTCGTCTTAAATCATTTCCATCTATTCTAGAATGTGACGCAATTATTCTCTGACATAATTGTATATCTGACATTTCTAAACTAGTAAACATCACTTTTCTTTTATTATTTGCTATGTTAAGTCCTACTTGCATTGCTATTGCAGTTTTACCTACTCCTGGTCTAGCTGCTATAGTTGTTAATTCCTCTTCATGTAGTCCTGATGTAGCTATATCAAGCTTTGATATTCCAGTATAATAGGATTTATCACCTTTATTTTCTGACCTTTTCTCTAAAACTGTTATAGTGTCTAACATAGCCTTCCTTAGTGTTGTAACTTCATCACTAGATATAGATTTTATTTTATCTATTTCCTGCATAGCATTATTTTTTATTGTCTCTACATCAACATTAGAGTCCTTAGTCATATCTATAATTAACTTTGCCTTTTCTTCTAATCTCCTTCTATTAGCTTTATCTTTAAGTAGCTTTATATTACTTTCTATGTATCTAGTAGTTGCTACTAAGTCAGTTAAGTCGGTTATATAGGTTATATCTAAGTTAGTCTTTTCATGTACTTCAAAATAATTTACTTCTTTATTCTGGGTTATTAGACTTTTAATAGAATTTAATACCTTTCTATTGCTTTCATCTATGAAATCATCTTCATCAAGATAGTGTATATATTCATGAGTTCCTTTATCTAATAAGAAACTTCCTAAAACTTCTCTTTCAATCCTTAAGACTTCAATCACATTTAAAACCTCCTGTCAGTTCCTCTCCAGTTATAGTCATAGTTTGCTTCATTATCTTGTTTATTTTCTTTTAGGCATTTTCCCCATTCAATATATTTTTTAAATGCAGTGTTAATTTGACTACGAGCATTTGATTTAGCTTTTAATGGTTCATCTAGTTTATATGCTGACCATTGCTTTATTGCTTCTAACATATCCAATTGCTCATATCGTTCTTTTAAAGTATGGTACATTTTCAAATCTTTTTCCCTATCAAAAGGATAATTGTCTATAGTATTTAAAACCTTTAAAAAATCTTCTTCATTTTGTGTAAGTATATATATATCATTCTTTTCATTCTTTACATTCTTGTTAGTTGTTAGTCGCTTGTTAGTTGCTTGTTGATTGCTTGTTAATTCTTCATCTTTACATTGGTATGACTCCCAATTTTCAATAGTTATAAGCCTATTTTTGTTTGTTGATTCGTTTGTTAAAAATCCGTACTTTTCAAATTTCTTTAAAGCTGTTCTAACATTCTGAATTGATACGCCTTTTCCTGCATTTATGGCTATTTTTTCAAGGCTAGTAACAAATTGTCCAGGCTTAGCTACATACTTTTCGCCCTTCCATTCCCATTCTTTTACTTTGTGATTCGCCATCATTAACAATGTTATTAGTATTGTTTTTTGTTCAGGAGTTGAGTCTATCCATATAGCTTTATCCATTAAGTGTCTATGAAGTTTTATCCAACCTTTATTACTCATTAACTCCACCTCGTGTTATAAAGAAGAGGAGAGGTTTCTCCCCTTCTGTTAAATAATATTGCTTGTCCAACTTGCATTATTATTCTTTATTTAATATAATTTATATAGGTTTATTTAGTATAATTTGTATAGTTTTTATTTTTACATGTCTAACTTTTAGTTGGCTTTTTCTTTTTGCTCTATAAAGTTAGGCATATCCTTTGCTTTTCCAACATAGTAAACTAATAATTTTTTCCCTGTTATAGTTTTCATTATTTACCTCCTTTAATAAGCTTAGGTCTTGGGTAATACTGTTCAAGTGTTTTGTTTCCGTTTTCATCTTCTTTTAAAGTATACATCGGCAATTGATTATCGAATAAATTTGAGAATTCATCATAGTATTGTTTTTCTCCAACCTGCTCTTTATATTTTGGTATCACATAATCAATTAAAAAACTTGTTGTTAAATCGAATAATGGCATTCCGTTTCTATTCCATTTGAACCCTTCGTTATATTTTGTACGCTCCGATTCAATACCATCATTAAGGTAGCTCATATAATTACTCATACCTTTATGTATTCCATAAAAATATTTATTAAAAAATGTTTTTACATCTCCTTCATTTAGTCCGGCTACTTGAATAAATTCTTTCATTGGTAAATCTACTTCATCATATAACTTACATATATGTTCTAACCTTGCATAAGTCATAGCTATTAAATCTGTATATCCTCCTAAATATGATCCTAATTTACGTTTATATTCTCTATGTTTTTTTAATAAACACGGTGTTATTCTTCTAATCCAAACTATTTGATTGTGACATTCTTGTATATCTTTTGTATCTTTAGGTACTGGCTTACTTAATAAGTTCCATATTAAAAGTTCTTCCAGTGGCATATCTTTAAAAATAGACCCTTCTTTTCTTTCAAGATAAAATATAATTTTATCTGATATTTTCTTTCTAAAATTTTCTTTTAACATCATATCTCCCCCTTAAATATCCTAAATGGAAATTCTAAGTAATCTCCTAATATTTCCTTAAACTGCTCTTTTAACTCTTTGACATTTCCTCCGTATAGCTCAGATACTATATCATTACCTTTATCATCATCAAAAGTTTTATAAGCTTCATTTACTATGTTTTCTATTGTTGTTTCTGCAAAATTATTTAAAAATTCTTCTATCTTAGTGTCTATATGATTATTTACATAAACTAGCTTCATGTGATTTCTCCTTATGAGTTTTATTTTTCTTAAGCCTGTTTGCTATAATTTCTAGTGTGTCTAGCTGTCCTAACTTATAACATTCTTCATATCCCAACCATTCTAGCTCTTTTGTAGCTTGTACAACATCTAATAGTAGTTGTATGTCTATGTTTGCTTTTTCTAATTCTTTAGAAAGGGCATTATACTTACTTGAATGGTTATCCAACCTTTCACCGAATCTTGGATTATGTGATATTGGTATTTCCCCTGAAATTACATTCTTAAAGTTATCTGTCATTTTATAACCACCCCTTAATTTATATACTTGTCCTTCTCTACAGTGAATACATGTTCACCTTCTCTAATCTCTCCACTTTCTTTCATTTCCTCTATACTTTCAACTACTTCCTTTGAACTCTTTCCTGTTATATCAGCTACATCTTGCACCGTAAAATATATTGACTTTCCTGTAAATTCAGCTAGCACATTTCTACACATACCATAAGCACCTTTTCCAAATTGCTTTAAAGCATCTTTGTACATCTCTTCAACTAGTTTTCTATATTCTTTACTTAACTCAAATTCTTTCATAAGCTTATTTACTGTATTTTTCATCTAACCACTCCTTAAACTTATTAATAAAGTAAACTTGTCCCTTACCAGTTACTTTAGGTGTTTTATTTACACTTATATGACCATCACTGTGGGTAATTGACGTTTCCTTTATTTCAAATAATTCTAAATCCATACTCTTTTGTGTTGGCATATTGTAATCTGTCCCTTTTCTTTTTATTAAGTAACCTTCATCTCTTAGCCATTTAAATAATCTATTCTGTCCTATATCTATACCGTTTTGTCTTAATAATTTTGCTAGTTCTCCTACTAAAATTGATGTCTTTGAGGCTTGTACTGCTTCTGCAAACAATACTTTAGGCTTATCCTCTTCTATTTTATTTTCAAGCTGAAAAACTGTGTCTTTATAATCTAAAATCTTTCTATCTGCCATTTGTAAAGCTCTTGCCATTATTGCCTCTGGGCTATTCCATTTCTTTTCTAACTCTATAAAATATTGTCTTGCTATCTTACCTTTTTCTGTTCTTTGTAACATTGCTAGTTCTTTAGCCATATCAATTGTTATTTCATAGTCTGTTACTTCATAATCTCTCCCATTAGCATGTCGACTTTTTAGTCGATATCCTCTGTAGTCAATATTTTCAACAAATCCATAGTCTGAATATCTAGAAAACCACTTCATAAATTCACTATGAGGTCTTTCTAAAAACTCCCATAAATTTCTTGCACTTATTGTTTGTCTGTCGTTTTTATAGTTGATTTTTATTATGTTTTCCATATAAGTCCTCCTTAAGCTATGTAAAATTTTACTGATATAGCTTTTGAATCGCTATTCAAGGTTTCCCTTTTTAAAAAGGAATACTCTATGCACAACATCAAGATATTAAAATCCTAGATAGTACTTGTATTTTTATCCAATATATTCAGATAAATCTTGACCCAAGTTATCTCTTAAAAACCTATCTAGTTCATAGTGAGGTATTTTATATCTTCCAAGCTTAAGAGCCTGTAACTTCCCTTCTCTTATTAAGCTGTAGATTGTATTAGGATTACTTTTTAATATCTTAGATACTTCCTCAACCGTATATAGAGATATATCTTCATTAGCTTTTTTAAGAGCGGAACTAATAGTATTCAATGAGTTAACTAATTTATTTAGTTCAATTTCAAGTCCTTGAGTAATAGCTTCTGATACTTTATTTTTTATTGCTTCCTCTATATTCAATTTTCTCACTCCTTCATAAACTTATGTCGTTTTCAATCTATATTTGTTGCAAAATTTTTTATTTTTATAAATCTTATTTAAAGAAAACTTCTGACACTGTTTTATCTAATGCCTTTGATATTTTTTCCATGGTTTCTTTTGATGGATTATTTCTTTTACCATTCTCTAGATTAGAAATGTATCCAGGTGTCAAACCTGTAATCTTAGAAATATCATATACAGATAAATTTAATCTAGCTCTTATACTTTTTATCTCATTCATTTTTTCACCCCCTTGTTTTCCACAGGATAATAGTATCATATTCCCCCAGATAACACTAACCCCTTATTATCTCATAGATAACGATTGTTGTAAATTATCATTATCTTACAAATAATTTCTTTAATTTTCTAGGTATTTCATTGACTTTTATTATCCAATAGAATATAATGTATTCTAACAGATAATATTTTTTTATTTAGGAGGTGATACTATGATAGGAGATAATATTAAGTTAATACGTCAGAGTAAAGGACTAGGTCTAAATGAAACTGCTCGTTTAGCTAATATAAGTGGTAGTTATTTAAGTAATATAGAAAAAGGAATTAAAGAAAATCCTTCCATGGATACTCTTCAAAAAATAGCAAATGCTTTAAATGTATCTGTAAATGATTTATTTGGTACTAAGGCTATACATGAAATTTTATATGATTTAAGAAAAGAGAAGAATATTAGTAAGGAACATATAGCTAACTTTCTTAATATTCCTTGTCAAGAATACGAAAAATATGAATCTGGGAAATTACATCCATCATATGAAACATTGAAATTGTTAGCTGAATTCTTTAATGTCTCATTAGACTATCTTCTAGGTAAAGCAAATACTCGCAATCTTTACGACAATATAAATGAACATGACCTTACTCAAGAGGAATTACAACTCCTTGAAAAGATAAAATCTGACCCAGAAATAAGCATTCTTTTTCATGACCTGAAGAATGCACCAAAGAAGAAAATTAAGCAACTTTTAAGTATTTGGGATGTCATTTCTCAGAAATTTGATGAAATGGACGAAGAAGATGAGTAAAAACGTTTAAAGGGGGAGGACTAGTTGACTCTAGAAGACTTAATATTTAAACAACACCCTAATCATTTAGAAGATAAAGCTAATCTCATTTTGATAGAAAATAATATAAATTATCCTTGGGAGATAAATTTAGAACAAATTATTTCAAAGTATAAGAATATAACTTTACTCTATGCTAATCAATGTAGTAAAACCATTATAAGAAAAAATAAATCCATTATAGTCATGGATAATAGACTACCTTTTAAGGAACATAGGCAAGAACTAGCAGAAGAATTTTGTCATGTACTCTTACACTGTGGAAATCAAGCAGAGTATATAAAAAGCATTCTACTAGATAAGCAGGAATCACAAGCCAAGAGAATGTCTGCTTATCTTCTATGCCCTATGTTTATGTTAAAGAAACTAAAATTTATAGATAATACATATTTAATGATAGAAGAATTAGCCGAACATTTTAACGTTACATATGAATTTATGGAATATAGATTAGCTCTAATATTTGGACAAGACTTAAGTTTAATAGTTCATCATAGACAACGCTTTTATGGATATATGCCAATAAAATAATTTTTTTTATATTTAATAAGAACGTATGTTTGAAAGGAGGTGATAACATGGAAGGTTCAGTAAGAAAAAAGGGAAATAGGTGGTACTACTCATTTGAAATTGATAGAGATGAAACTGGAAAGCGTAAGCGTATAGAACGAGCTGGGGGGAAAACCAAAAAAGAAGCCCTTGAAGCTTTAAGAAACGCCCTTAATAATTATGATAATGGATATGTAGAACCTAAAAAAATACTCTTAGATGATTACATTAATGATTGGTTAGAAAACTTTATTAAAGAAAACAGAAAAATAACAACTTACCAAAGATATAAAGAAATATATAAAAACAGCATAAAACCTTATATTGGCTACACTTCATTAAAAGATATAACAGCAATAAAGATAGAAAAATTATTACAAGGAGAAAAGAAAAAGGGACTTAGCAGTTCATCTTTACAGGGGATATATGGAGTCTTAAACTCATTATTCAATAGAGCTATTAAATTAAAAGTATTAAAAGATAATCCATGCAAGTATGTAGATAGACCTAAAAGAGAAAAATTTACTCCTAATACACTTACTATTGATGAATTTAAGAAGATTATTAATACTCTAGATAAAAGTAATAACTATAACGATTATGTAATGAGAATAGCATTGCAAGTAATATTGGAATTAGGTCTAAGACGTGGAGAACTTGCAGGACTTGAATGGAGCAATATAGATCATAACAATAACTGTATCAATATAACAAATAACCTAGTATATACTAATAATAACGTGGTAATGAGTACTCCAAAAACAGATGAGAGTATGAGAACATTGTATGTATCAAATAATATTATACAACTATTAAAAAAACATAAGCTATTACAAAATGAACTTAAATTAAAATATGGTCCTAATTATATAGAGAATACCTTTAACTCTAAGAAATATGATTTTATCTTTACATGGGAAAACGGTAAATATATCCATCCAAATTATTATACAGTACGATTTAAGAAAATATTAAAAGCTAATGACATTAATAAAAATATAAGGTTTCATGACTTAAGACATACTAATGCAACTTTATTGCTAGAGCAAGGAATTGACTTCAAGGTTATACAAACCCGTCTTGGACATAGTGATATAAATACAACCTTAAATATATATTCTCACGTTAATTTAGATATGCAGAAAAAAGCAACTGACAAATTAAGCAATTTAATGAAATAAAAAAAGCATGTCGGAAGAATGTCGGAAATTTGCCATTTCCATTCTCTACATGCTAGTATTTATAACAAGTGACTAAGCCTATAAGCCGAGTTCTGTATTAGACGATCATCTATCTAGACCCATTGTTGCCAATGGGTTCAAGCAACCTACCATACGGGAAGGTGACGGGCAGCCACCTCCAAATCTCCCTAACTTGGTCTTGCTCCAGATGGGGTTTACAGAGCCAACTAGTCGCCTAGTTGCTGGTGAGCTCTTACCTCACCTTTCCATCCTTACCTAAGTATAAACTTAGGCGGTTTATTTCTGTTGCACTATCCTTGGGGTTACCCCCACTGGGTGTTACCCAGCATCTTGCCCTATGGAGCTCGGACTTTCCTCATGCTTACGCATGCGATCATCTGACTTACTCACTATATTTACTTTTTTAAAATCAATCAGCTTAACTAATATAACATATACAAATAATCTATGTCAATTGTATTTTTTACCATTTATTCTTTAGTTATACATTTATATAGCTAAAATTATATTTATAATTTATCCAGCAATTATAATTTAAATATTAATAAATTAGATCAACTAATAATTTAAATTTTTTTGATAGCAATTTCCCTTAATCACTATCTTTTAAAGTATTTAATATCACTATTTGCTTTTCCAAAGAATTTTTCATAAGTAGATATAGCATAGTTATCCATCATACCAGATATATAGTCCACTATTAGCCTTCTTGTTTCTTCTTCACTACAGTCACTTTTAGGTCTAAATTCTACTGGAAGTAGTTTATATCCACGATTAAATATTTTATCAGTAAAAACTTCATAAAGACCAGATAACACCTTTTCTCCTGTATTTTCATACATTCTTATAATATCTGTTCTATTTATACACTTAGAAGTAATCTCCTTTAACCCCTTAGCAAGGTTACAGAGGTCTTTAAATCCTAGCTCTATTTCATTGTTTGTACCTGTTTTTTCTCTAAATTCTTTATCAACTACTACTAAGTCTATATCATTTATAAGTTCATTTACTATTATAGAAGTTAATTCTTTTTCAAATAAGAATGTATATTCTTCAGATGAATTATATAGATTACCTTTTTTAGCTCTATTTCTAGCTTTACTTACTATATTTTCAAATCTTTCATAACAATCTTTATATTCTGATATACTAAATTCGTATAAAAGTTCATCTATATTAAGTAATCTTAAACTCAATGTATCTTCTAAATCATGAGCTGCATATGCAATTTCATCAGCTAAATCAATTATTTGAACATCTAAAGTTCTAGGAAATATATCTATATCCTTACATTCTTTTAAGATAATATCATAGTTATCTTTATATATAAATTTTCCGTATTTCTCTGTATCAGTAGTAAAATATTTTATTATACCTAAAAGAGTTCTTAACGTTAAATTAAGTCCAGGTATATTTGGTTTTTTCTTTTCAAGATCCATAAGCACTCTTAAAGATTGTGCATTACCTTCAAATCCTCCAATATCTTTTACAAGTCCATTCAATATCTTTTCTCCATAATGTCCAAATGGAGGATTACCGATATCATGTGCCAATGAACAAGCTTCTACCACAACTATGTCATCTCTTTCATAATTTAATTTTGTAGCAATTTCTCTTGATATCTGAGACACTTCTAAGCTATGAGTCAACCTATTTCTATAGAATGTATCGTTCCTTACTGCTAACAATTGCATTTTTCCTTGAAGTCTTCTAAATGAAGATGAATATAAAACTCTAGCATAGTCTCTTTGATAGTCATTTCTTTCCCTATCTCTATCCCTTTCAAAATTAAGTCTTTTTGAAAGTATATCCTTCTTATTACTATTGTCACTCGCCTTTATCTTATATAAGAAATTCTTAGCATAGTTAACACATTCTATTCCATACGCTCCCATAAGCCCCTCCTGATTATTTTTAACTCTATATAGTTTTAAAAGGTGCTACGCTATTTTTATGAACTAGTATTTCAATATCGTCAGTAATATTATCTCCTATATATTTTCTTAAATAGTCTATAACATGTTTTTCTGTTCCATAGTGACCTGCATCAATAACTGATAATCCTAATTCTAAAGCTAGTTGAGCATCATGATATTTTATATCTCCTGTTATATATACATCTGCCTTATTCCTATAACAATCTTTAATAAAACTACTTCCGCTACCTCCACACAATGCAACCTTTCTTATTTTATTATTCATATCACCGTAAACTCTTATAGTTTCACATTCTAACGTATCCTTTACAGTCCTACTAAATTGCTCCAAAGTAACTTCTTCACTTAACTCTCCTATTCTACCATAACCATAGGATTCTCCTTCATTATTCAAAGGATATACATCATATGCTACTTCTTCATAAGGATGTGCTTCTATCATAGCTGATATCACGCTACTCAATATATGTTCATCAACTATAGTTTCTATTTTCTCTTCTTCTACTTTTTCTAACACCCCTTGTTTTCCTATGAAGGGATTAGTTCCACTACTAGGTAAAAACGTTCCTACACCTTTTGTGTTAAATGTACAGTGACTATAGTTTCCTATGAATCCAGCCCCATTATCACCTAAAGCTTCTCTTACTACATCACTATGTGTTAATGGAACAAATACAGATATCTTATATAGTTTATCTGTATGAAATCTTGATAAAGGTTTTGTATTACTTAGTTTTAGCTTATCTGATAATATATCATTTATTCCACCTTCACACATATCTAGATTGGTATGTGCACTAAATACTGTTATATCATTTTTAATAATTTCTGATATTATTTTTCCTTTAATATCATCTAAAGATATTGTTTTAATTGAACTAAAGAAAAAAGGATGGTGAGTTATTATCATATCTATATTATTTTTAATTGCTTCTTTTACCGTATCAATACTTAAGTCTAGTGAAATCAAGACTTTTTTCACTTCTTTTTCCATACTACCAATTTGTAATCCTGAATTATCCCAACTATCAATAAGATAATTGGGTGCTAGTCTATTCATAATACTAATTATATCTTTAACTAACATAATGATTTAAGGACCTCCATATATTGACTGTATTTTTCTTTTAACTCTATATACTTATTCCTACTTTTTTCCTTATGTTGATTTTGCAAGTTATTTAAAATTTTTTCTATTTTATTTATTTTAAGTTTAAGAAATTCTTCCAATAGTTCATCCTTGTTTTCAATAAGCTTTTTTCCTACTTCAAAGTAAATTTCTTTTTCTAATTCATCTTTTCCATGTTGTACGTAAAGTATATGATATAACTTGTCCCCTTCTTTTGCTAGCTTTTCATCTATTATTTTAAATTCATTATCATACAAATATCTTCTTAATTCATCTACTGCTACCATAGGTTGTAGTATAAAATTTTTTATACTTTTAGTAACCTCTTTTGATTCTTCTAATATTTCAGCTATTAAAAGTCCTCCCATGCCTGCTATTATAACAGTATCCACTTCATTTGGATTTATAGAATTTAATCCATCTCCTAGTCTAGTATCTATTTCATTTTGCAATTTATTCTTTTTTATATATTCTATAGCATTATTGAGAGGTCCTTCATTAATATCACTAGCTATTATCTTTTCTGAAATATTATTATTAACTAAATAAACTGGTATATATCCATGATCGGTTCCTATATCAGCAACAATATCGCCTTTTTTAACATAACTTGCTATTGCTTTTAATCTAGGTGATAGCTTCATGCTTCTTCTCCTTCGTGTTTATTTTACAATTATAGCTTAGGAAGTTCTTTTACAAATTCATAGAGTTCTTTGTAGCTTCCCTTATAGTCTGGTTCATATATTTTTCCTTCTCTGCTTATCTTATAATCTTCTAATAAGAAAGTTTTAATTCCTAGCTCACTTACAACTAGATCTTCTTGAACATCATTGCCAACCATCATAACTTCTTCTGGTTTTCTATCTATGATACTCAGTATTTCTTCATAGTATTTCAAATGAGGTTTACAGTAATGCATATTTTCATATGTCGTTATTAATTTAAAATCTTCAACATCTAACCCTGCCCATTCTACTCTTCTATTAATTCCTTCCTTCGGAAATAGTGGATTGGTAGCTATCACAAGTTCATATCCTTTATCTTTAACAATCTTTATTATATCTCTTGCTAATGGATTTGGTTTACATATACTTTTAAGTCCTGTATATTCATTTAAATAAAAATGATTTAAGATATCTGTAGCTTCTTCTACTTTTTCTATTTTAGTATTAAAATGCTCGAAAAAACAATCTTCATTTGTTTTGTTTTCATCAATTGTATCTATCATGTATTGAGTAGAGTCCCATATTACTTTACATAATTTTTTAGCTTCTTCCTCATTTCCAACTTTTTCAGTTAATATTCTAAAATATTCATCTGTAAATAATTGAACATCTATAGGAAGTAACGTACCGTCTAAATCAAATAATATAGCTTTCAAATCTACTCCTCCTTAAATATATTATGATTTTTAATATTTTTAAAATTAAATAAATTTTATTTAGTTTCTACTTTAATAGCTTGAAAGCTAAAAAAATTATAATATTATAATAACATCTAATATAAAAAGGATGGAAATTTTATATAGGATCCATCCTTTAAGTTTTTATATTCTCTATCGGGGTTTTTTGATTTATTATTATTCTAAGAAATCCTTAAGCTTTTTACTTCTACTAGGGTGTCTTAATTTTCTAAGTGCTTTAGCTTCTATTTGTCTTATTCTTTCTCTAGTTACATCAAATTCTTTTCCCACTTCTTCAAGAGTTCTCGCTCTTCCATCATCTAATCCAAATCTTAATCTTAACACTTTTTGTTCTCTAGGAGTAAGTGTATCTAAAACATCCACAAGTTGTTCTTTTAATAATGTAAATGTAGCTGCTTCAGCTGGTGCTTGTGCATCATCATCTGGAATAAAGTCTCCTAAATGACTATCTTCTTCTTCTCCTATAGGAGTCTCTAATGATACTGGTTCTTGAGCTATCTTTTGAATTTCTCTTACTTTTTCTTCATCTAAATTCATTTCTTTAGCTATTTCTTCTGGAGTTGGATCTCTACCTAAGTCTTGTAGGAGCTGTCTTGATACTCTTATTAATTTATTTATTGTTTCTACCATATGAACTGGTATTCTTATAGTTCTTGCTTGGTCTGCTATGGCTCTAGTTATAGCTTGACGTATCCACCAAGTAGCATAGGTACTAAATTTAAATCCTTTTCTATAATTAAACTTTTCAACGGCTTTAATAAGTCCTAAGTTTCCTTCTTGAATTAAGTCAAGGAATAACATTCCTCTACCAACATATCTTTTAGCTATACTAACTACTAGCCTTAAGTTAGCTTCTGCAAGTCTTCTTTTAGCCTCTTCATCTCCTTGCTCCATTCTTTTAGCTAACTCTGTTTCTTCTTCTGCACTTAGTAATGGTACCTTGCCTATTTCTTTTAAATACATCCTTACAGGATCATCTACACTTATTCCTTTTGGAACAGATAGATCCTCTTTTGATATATCTATTATTTCATCATCTACTTCTTTTGGTATTAAGATATCATCAGCCTCTTTATCGCCTACTACGTCTATTCCCATATCTTCTAAGTTTTGATATATTTCGTCTATTTGATCTGTATCTAGATCCATATCCTCTAGCGTATCTACTATTTCCTTATATGAAAGCACTCCCTGCTTTTTCCCTTTATTTATTAATTCCTTAACTGATCCTATAACGTTATCTTTTGGCTTATCAAAATTACTCATGATACCATTTCCCTCCTTTCAAAAGAAAAAATATTAGTTTGTCTTTAGTTGTTGATCTATTTTGATTAATTCTAAACATAGCTCCTTGAATGTTTCAACATCTCCTTCTGTCTTATCTTTCTTATTTTCAAATAGTTTAAGTTGTTTTTTTATTTCACTTCTTTTTATATTTATTTTATAATAATTAATTTTTTTAACATAATCATCTGCTGCCTTCATTTTTTCACTTTGATTCATTTGAGTAGTTTCATCAAACAATTCGTTAAGCATATTTTTCTCAATTTGATCAAAATTATTAGAAAGCTCATTAATATCTATATCAATATTTTCTTCAAATATTTTATATACGGTTTCAGCTATTTTTTTATAACTAGAATTTAAGAAATCTCTCGGACTAATATTATCTTTAATATTAAGGTATATATTTTTATCATTTAATATAAGCTTCAGCAGTTCTTTTTCAGCTATTAAATGTCCTGGTTCCTGTAAATACTCTACTGGTTTAATATTTTCTTTATTATTATACCTATAACCACTTTTTATATACTTGCTCTTAACTTCTAAATCTGTGCTATTATCCTCTTTATTAAAAACTTCTTTTTTTATGGCTTCTATAGATATATTAGTATCTTCTGATACTTTTTTTATATATGCATCTAGTTCTATGGGGCTTTTAAATTGCTTTAGTAACTTAGCAATATTCTTAGTAAAATCAATTTTCCCTTCTGTAGTAGAAATATTATACTTTAATTTTATTCTTTGAATTTTAAAATCCATATAACTTAAGGCATTATCTATCCTTTTTTTAAATTCATTTGATCCATAAATTTTTATATACTCATCTGGATCCATTCCTTCTCCTAGCATTATAACTTTAGGATTTATTCCTTCCTCCTTAAGTATATCAAGTGCTTTATCTGTTGCTTTCATACCTGCTTCATCACAATCATAGCATGTGTATACTTGTGCATTGTACCTTTTTAATAATTTAACTTGATTTGTAGTCAAAGCAGTTCCAAGAGAAGCTACACAATAGTTTATTCCATTTCTATATAAAGATATTACATCCATATATCCTTCTACTAAAATTATTTTTTGTCCTCTAATATATTCTTTTGCTATATTTAATCCATATAAATTAATTCCTTTGGAAAATACAAGTGTCTCTGGTGAATTTAAATACTTAGGCTGTGAGTTAATATCAATTGTTCTTCCTCCAAATCCTATAACCTTTTTATTAGTACTCATTATAGGAAACATTATTCTATTTCTGAATCTATCATAATATCTTGTTCCATCTCTATGTTTTATAATTAATCCTGCTTTCTCTAATTCATCTTCACTGTAGTTTTTCCCTTTTAAATAGTATAGAAGTCCATTCCAACTATCTGGTGAATATCCTATTCCAAATTTTTTTATAGTTTCTTCATTTATACCTCTATTTAAAAGATATTTGAAAGCATTGCCATTATTGAACAAGTTTTTATAAAAATATATTGCCGCTTCTCTATTTATTTCATATAGTCTATTTTTTGTTTTTTCTAATTCTATATTCATATTTTTAGTTTTATCTTCTAAAATTATATTTGCTCTATCTGCTAAAATTTTTAAAGATTCTACAAAATCTAAGTTTTGATATTTCATAATGAAAGTTATAACATCTCCACCTTCTCCGCATCCAAAGCAATGAAACATCTGTTTTATAGGTGATACTACAAATGAAGGTGTTTTTTCATTATGAAAAGGACATAAACCTTTATAGTTTGAGCCTGTCCTCTTTAGTTGTACATATTGCGATATAATATCGACAATATCATTACTTTCTCTAACCTCTCTTATAATATCATCGTTATAAGGATAAGGCATATATATCACCTTTTTCAAATTATCATATTCGTCAAAAAACTTCTTTTTCCTTCTAAATTGTTTAAGAAATATTATTTATATTAATATTCCTTAACATTAAATACTTGTAATTTTTACTTTATTGTGTTATAAATACCTATTTAGTATATACTAATTATAGATATTGTCAAAAACCATTTTATCTCTTTTTTATAGTTTTCGTCATTTTTCTCTCTTTTTCCTCTTTTTTTGTCAAATTTTTAGATATTAATTATTCTTAACATTTTATCACTATTGTGCAGTTATATTTTTTTATATATAAAAATTTTTCTATGGTATATATATACCATAATTACAATTATATTCCTCTATATTTATTCTTTTTGTGTTAAATATTTTAACTATTTTTATTAAAATGAAAAGAGTGTTGATATCAACACTCTTTTTTATATGTTTATATTACTATTATGTCTAGTCATTTCAAGTATTATACCTGCTGTTTCTTCTACTGCTTTATTCGAAACATCTATAACTGGACATCCTAATCTTTTCATTAAACTTTCTGAATACTCTATTTCTCTAATTATTCTATCTATACTCGCATAGTTTGCATTGTCACTTAGTCCTAATGTTTTTAGTCTTTCTTGTCTTATTTCATTAAGCTTTATAGGATTAGCTGTAAGTCCGATAATTTTTTGAGGATCCACTTCAAATATCTCATCTGGTGGTGGAATCTCAGGAACTAAAGGCACATTTGCAACTTTTAGATTTTTATGAGCTAAGTACATGCTTAAAGGAGTTTTAGAAGTTCTAGATATTCCTAATAATACAATATCAGCCTTCTTAATTCCTCTAGTATCTTTGCCATCATCATATTTAACTGCAAATTCTACTGCTTCTACTTTTTTAAAATATTTTTCATCTAATTTCCTAATAATTCCAGCTTCTCTTTTTGGCTCAAATCCTACAACTTGTTTTAGTGCATCTAGTATAGGTGTCATAAGATCTACTGTAGGAATATTATATTTTTTGGCTCTTTCCTCTAAAAAGTTTCTAAGTTCATCGATAACTAGAGTATACACTATCATACAACGTTCTTCTTTAGCCTCATCTAGTATTTCAACTATTTGTTCTTCGTCTGTTATATAAGGAAATCTTCTTGTCTCATATCTACCTGAATTAAATTGACTTATAGCTGCCTTAGCTACTTGTTCACCAGTTTCTCCTATAGAATCTGATAGTACATATACTATGGTACTTTTTTGCATACGGTTATTACCTCCTAAATGTTTTTGCACAAGTCAACAAATACTCTTACAATATTCGTTTTAGATATCTTCCCTATAACTTTATATAATTTCATATCGTCTTCATTTACCTCTTCAATGACAGGAACACTATCAATTTCATGTTCTATTATCTTTGTGGCAGCATCTAATATACTTTCTTCTGATGTAACGGTTATTATATTTGGCATTCTAGTCATTATAACTGCTACAGGTATTTTATTTACATCTATTCCCCCTATAGCACTCTTAAGAAAATCTTTTCTAGAAACCACTCCTGTAAAATATCCATTTGATGTAACATATATAGTACCTACATTTTCTAAAAACATTGTTACTATAGCATCATATACTGTTGTTTGTTCTTCAACTACTATGGGAACTGACTTTATGTCAGCTACTTTCAAACTTTTTAACTGTTGTGCAAATATACTTTCTATCTCTTTTCCACTATATAAATATCCTACTTTAGGTCTTGCATCTAGCATACCTACCATAGTAAGTATAGCTAAGTCAGGCCTAAGAGTAGCTCTAGTTAACTTTAGCTTCCTGGCTATTTCTTCTCCCGTTATAGGCTGATTATCTTTAACTATATTTATTATTTTTTCTTGTCTATCCGTAAACTGAATAGTTCTCACCCTTCCTTGGGATATTCTTCTAATCCTATTGTATCAAAAACATTTAAATAAATCTATAAAAGGGAGTCTACAAATAATAAATATTATTTGACTCCCTTAATACAACTAAAACTCTATTTTTTCATTTATTATTCTCTCTAAATCTTCTATCTTTACCCTTTGTTGCTCCATAGTATCTCTATCTCTTATAGTTACACAGTTATCTTCTAGTGAATCATAATCAAATGTTATACAGAAAGGTGTTCCTATTTCATCATGTCTTCTATATCTTTTTCCTATACTACCTGCTTCATCATAGTCTATCATAAACTTTTTAGTTAATTCATTATATAATTCCATAGCTGGTTCACTTAGTTTTTTAGTTAAAGGAAATACTGCAGCTTTAAATGGTGATAGAGCTGGATGAAGTTTTAATACAATTCTCTCAGTTCCATCTTCTAGCTTTTCTTCTGTATATGCTTCTGTTAAGAATGCAAGAGTAACTCTATCAGCTCCTAATGATGGTTCAATACAGTAAGGTACATATTTTTCATTAGTAACTGGATCAGTATAGCTTAAATCCTCTCCTGATGTCTCCATATGTCTTTTTAAGTCAAAGTCAGTTCTATCTGATATACCCCATAATTCTCCCCATCCAAATGGAAAATTATATTCAATATCTGTAGTAGCATTACTATAATGTGATAACTCTTCTTCTTCATGATCTCTTAATTTTAAGTTCTCTTCATTTATTTTCAAGTCAAGTAGCCAGTTTTTACAAAAATCTTTCCAATACTTAAACCATTCTAAATCTTCCCCTGGTTTACAGAAAAATTCTAACTCCATTTGTTCAAACTCTCTAGTTCTAAATATAAAGTTACCAGGAGTAATTTCATTTCTAAACGACTTACCTATCTGACCTATTCCAAAAGGAATCTTTTTTCTCGATGTTCTTGCTATTTGTTTGAAGTTAACAAATATTCCTTGAGCTGTTTCAGGTCTTAAATATATTTCAGCTTGTGAGTCTTCCGTAACACCTTGAAATGTTTTAAACATTAAGTTAAATTGTCTTATGTTTGTATAATCTAGCTCACCACATTCTGGACATTTTATTGAGTTTTCTCTTATATAGTCTTCCATTTGCTCATTAGACCAGCTATCTACAACTACATCCTCTTTATTGTTTTCTTTCATATAACCTTCTATAAGGTGATCTGCTCTAAATCTTGATTTACATTTTTTACAGTCCATAAGTGGATCATTAAATCCTCCTATATGTCCTGATGCTACCCAAACTTGTGGATTCATTAGTATAGCAGAGTCTAGTCCTACGTTATGTACAGACTCTTGAATAAATTTTTTCCACCATGCTTTTTTTACATTATTCTTAAGTTCTACTCCTAATGGGCCATAATCCCATGTGTTGGCTAATCCTCCATATATATCTGACCCAGGGAAAATAAATCCTCTTGATTTACAAAGAGAAACTATCTTTTCCATTGTTTTTTTATTTTCCATAGTATGCCCTCCTTTTTTTATAATAAAAAAAGCAACCTAATATCCCTACATAACGTATAGGGACGAAAGGTTACTTCCGCGGTTCCACCCTACTTGACATAAAAAATGTCCGCTTTATAATAATGCTCAGAAATGCCTTTCACTAAAAAAATTATACTAGACTTTCACTATCACTAGCTCGCTTTAATAATTTATTTTAGTTACTCTTTTCCTCATAGCATTCAATTTACTCTTACTTTACAGTACATAATTTAGCAGATATCTTTTATATTGTCAATACTACTCATTACCATCTTTGTTATCTTTTTTTACAGCCTGTTTCACTTTATCCATTGCCTTTCCTGCAACTTCCTCTAATTTAATTACTTCTCCATCTTTTTTTGTTATTTCGATAGTACACTTAGATAATACAGCTGCTGTAAGTCCGAAAGTTGCAAGTAGTGGAGAAATTAATACACCAACTGCACCTGCATTGACTGGTATATTCATTATTATTTCTCCATCTTTTTTTACAGTTATCTTAGTAACATTACCTTCTTTTAATACTTCTTTTATTCTTTCTAAAAGTTCATCACCTTTACTAGTAATATTATTAGCCCATGAACTTCCTTTTTCTTCTAATTCCACAAGAGCTTCAACTACATCTCCATTGTGTTTTTCAAGAACTTCTTTCGCTGTTTTATAGCTTACTCCTGTTCTTTCTCTTATCATGTCTATTTTTTCTAAACTAATTTCCATTTTATAGCCTCCTTTATTTCCCTTCTAGGGATTTTATAAATTCTAATGATTTAAAATTCTTTTTGTCTAAGTGAGAAGTTATATATCTAAGCAATAAATATTCTATTCTATTGGCTTCTTTATTATTAATTTTTATATTTGAAATTTCGTCTAGTTTTAAATATAACAACTCTTTCATTTTATTTAAAACTATTAAATCTATACTTTTACTATTTGCATCAATATTAAAACAATTTTCACATAAAGCTCCACCATGAGCTACACTAAACTTAATATTATTAGTAAAGTCACTTTCACAAGATACACATCTCTTAAGTTGAGGTTTATATCCAATAAAGCTTATATATTTTAATTCAAATGCTAGAAGTAGATTTTTATAATCTTTTTCTATATTCGTAAGAACCTGTAGAGTCTTTATTAATAGATCAAATAATATTGGGTTTGATTCTCCCTCTAATGTTCCAGCATCAATAAGCTCTATTATATATGTGGCATATGCCAGTTTTTCTAAATCCTCTCTTAATGAAAAAAATGAATCTATAACTTCTCCTTGATTTATATGATAGAAATTTTTTCCTTCATACATTAAAAAATTGCTATAGCAAAAAGTTTGGGTACTTGCTACCAAGTTATTTTTATATTTTCTAGCACCCTTTGCTATAGCCTGAACTTTACCATTTTGTTTAGTGAATATTGTAAGTATTTTATCTGCCTCACTATAATTTATGTTCCTTAATACTACCCCTTCACTTTTTACTAACATTTTTTCACCTCAGCTAAATGCCTTGAAAAAATAACTCCTCGCTTAGATTTACACTATAATAATTATTGCTTTCATTTTCGTGTATTTTAATATCATCAACACAATCTCTATAGCAAAGATACGCTTCTATATTACCCGTCAATTCAAACATTTTCCACATTTCATTCTTTATCATACTTTCTACCTCCTGTAAGAGACTGTTTTATATTAATATTTATTTCATATTATTATTCTAGGTCTATATCTCATTTTTAATACAATACAAATTATTCTATTTTTGTGCAAAGAATGAAATGTTTTTGTAGAATTATTAATTATATCCGAAATATTTTATTATTTTTTCTTTATCTCTCCAGTTTTTTTCTACTTTTACCCATAAGTTAAGATATATTTGACTACCAAGTAAATTTTCTATGTCGATTCTAGCACTTTTACCTATACCTTTAAGCTTTCTTCCGCCTTTTCCTATTACAATTCCTTTATGGGACTCTCTTTCACAATATATAGTAGCATTAATATCTACTATGTCTTTATTTTCTCGTTGCTTTATCATGTCTATTCCTACAGCAATTCCATGAGGTATTTCTTCTTCTAAGTAATGTAGTGCTTTCTCTCTTATTATTTCTGATATAATTAGTCTTTCTGGCTGATCTGTTATCATATCCTCTGGGAAGTATTGAGGACCTTCTGGTAAAAGTTTTTTTATCGCTTGTATTAGATAGCCTACTCCACTACCTAATTGAGCTGAGATTGGTACTATTTCATCAAATACTCCAAATTCTTCATAGTTACGTACTATTTGATCAACTTCATCTTTTTTAAGCTTATCTATTTTATTTATTGCTAATATTTTATGTGTTTTTATGTCTTTTATTTCATCTAATATATATTTATCTCCTGGTCCCATCTCTAAGCTTTCATCTACCAATAAAAGTATAACATCTACTTCTTTAAGACTATCTTTTGATACACTTACCATATATTGTCCTAGCTTATTTTTAGGCTTATGTATTCCAGGTGTATCTAAAAAGACTATCTGATGGTCATCTCCTGTATATACACATTGTATCTTATTTCTAGTTGTTTGAGGTTTATCTGATATTATAGCTATTTTTTCTCCTATCACTCTATTTAAAAAAGTTGATTTCCCTACATTTGGTCTTCCTATTATAGTTACAAATCCTGACTTATACGCCATTTTACCACTCCTATTTATTAGATTTAGTCTAGATCTTCTGGTCCGAAACTATGTGGGAGTAATTCTTCTAAGCTAAAAGTCTTATAGTCATCTTCGCTATTGGCAACTATGACTATTATATCTTTCCCAAACTCCCTTATAACTTGTCTACATACTCCACATGGAAAAGTATAATCTGAACTTCCTACTATTGCAATAGCTTTAAAGTCCTTATCTCCTTCTGAAATTGCTTTAGATATAGCTGTTCTTTCTGCACATATAGTAGGTGTATAAGATGCAGATTCTATATTACACCCTGTATATATTTTATCATTTTTAGTTAAAACTGCAGCCCCTACTCTAAAATTAGAATATGGGGCATAAGCTTTTTCTCTAACTTCTATTGCTTTTTTTATAAGCTCTTTTATATCCATTTAATATCTCCTTCTACTCCATAGATACATTTGTATTAGATGCAGTTACTTGAATCCATGTAACACCTGGGTTAAGTGATATCTCTTCACCATTTTCATCATAGTAAATTGTTCTACTTTTTACTGATGCTTTTTCCCAAGTAATTCTTTTAGCCTTACCATCTGTTATATACATACCATCACCTGAGCCTACAACATCTATCTCTTTTCTACCTTCACTATCTATTGTCTTACCAGTAGTTTTTTGTATTATTATATTTTTGGCTGTAATAGTTGATTTATCAGATTCATCTATGTGTAGTTTACCATCTTTATATCTTTCATATACCTTTTTATCTTCATTGTACACATATTTGGTACTGTTTTCACCATTATATATTATTTTAACTGTATTTGCACTAGAGCCTTCTATACTTGTATCTTCTTTATTAAACTTAAATCCTTCATAATCAGAAGTATCACTATATCCCATTCTTTTTTGTTCTTCTCTTACTGATTTCATACTTGTGTATAAATTATGTGGAGATTTTTTCCCAGTTTTTGTACTTCTCCAAAATGATTTACTAACAAGTCCATCTATATCAGCTACATTATATTTTATAACATCAGATTTTGCCTGTTCACTTCCACCGCATCTAACGTATAAAGGATCATATTGTAAAAGAGTTGATATAAAGTATGGTCTAGCACTTCTAACTGGACCAATAAGCTTAGGGTCATTGATAAGATATATTCCCATGTATCTTGTATAAGGATGCTCTACTAAAAATTCATATACTATCTCAGCTTCATTTAGTCCTGCTTGCCATCTTGCTCTAGGATGATTATCAAACATGACTGCAACAGGTCTTCTATTTATTTTTTCCTCATCTACATATATTCCACTCAATGGCGAGGCTGTTCCTGATTTACTATTATCTTCTGTCTGTTTATTTCCTTTTATATTTAAATCACCTTGTTTCCCACAAGCAACTAATAATGTAAAAATAAGTAATATAGAGATTATAAATATCCTTTTTTTCATATTGTCATATCCCCCCAGTTTTTTTACTTTTATATGACTGTTCTTTTAATCTCAATACTCTTGATTCTTCTATTTTGAACTTTTATTACTTTCATAGTTATATCTTCATATTTTACAATATCCCCTTGTATAGGAACTCTTCCCAATGTGCTAAATATGAATCCTCCCAATGAATCAAAGTCTTCTTCTGGTAAATCCAACTCAAGTAATTCATTTATTTCTTCTAAGGAAACTTCTGACTGAACTATATATGAATTATCATCTATTTTTTCTATTAAATCTATTTCATTATCGTACTCATCAAATATATCTCCTACAATTTCCTCTAGTATATCTTCAATAGTAACTAGACCTTCTGTACCGCCATATTCATCTAAAACTATTGCAATATGAACCTGACTTTGTTGAAGTTCTTTTAACAATTGATTTATCTTTTTTGTTTCAGGAATATAATAAGCAGTTCTCATTATACTAGCTATAGTTTTCTCTTGTAGTTTTTCTATATTAGAAAAAGAGTGAGGTAATAAGTCTTTTGCATAAAGTATTCCTACAATATTATCTATAGTTTCTTTGAATACTGGTATTCTAGAATGTCCATAAGTTATGATAATATCTAAAGCCTCTTTAATGTCTGAATCCTCAGATACTGCTACTATGTCTATTCTAGGTACCATGACTTCTGTTACTTCTTTATCATTTATTTCAAATATATTCTGTATCATTTCTTTCTCTTCATGCTCTAGAACCCCTTCTTCTTCCCCAACGTCTACTAAGGATCTAATATCTTCTTCCGTTACAAATGCATTAGTTGTTCCAACATTTCCTCCTAAAAGCCTTACTATAAAGTTGGTTACTTTAGTTAATACAAATAAGACTGGCTTGAAAATATATGCTAATACTTCTAATAGTCCTGCAACTCTAACTGCCACTTTAGTAGTATTTTGTGCCGCATATGACTTAGGAGTAATTTCTCCAAACACTAATATAAGAATAGTCATAACAACGGTGGTAATTAACGTGGAACTTTTAGGACCTAGTATTTCTATACTCAATTCCGTCAATATAGAAGTAGCCGCTATATTAACTATATTATTTCCCATAAGAATAGTTGCAAGTATATCGCCTATTTTTTTCTTTATTTTTTTTAATTTCTCAGCTTGCTCTTCATTTTCTTCTCTTAGTTTACTAATTTGAGATGCAGTAATAGAAGTTATAGCAGTCTCAGAACCTGAAAAAATAGCTGATAATACTAACAATATTATTAGTACAATCCCTTTAACATATACATCGATAGGCAAAATTATCCCTCCATTTATCCTATAACTTGAAATATAAGTATAGTAATAAGTGTTCCTAATATTGCCCCACTACATACCTCCGAAAAAAAATGTATTTTTGCTTCTATACGACTTTCTGCTACAAGTAAAGCCATTAAGTAGCTTAGAGTAGTTACCAAAGTATTTTTAGTCATAAAAGTTATAGCAGTAGCTGTAGCAAATGCTATAGCAGAATGTCCACTAACTATTCCACCTTTAAAAGGTGTTCCTGAATGTTTTTTTGTTTTTATTGAAATAGTTAAAATTATAACTAGTATAATACTAATAAAGGTTAAGTGTATAGGTGAATTTCTTATTTTATAAACTAATATGGATGAGTAAGGACTAATTCTATCAAAAAATAATAAGTATGCCACTATTAAAGAGTTTATTGAAGCTATAAGAACTGCTCCTGCTGAAATATCCTTAACTATTTTAGCTAAAGGATGATAGTTTTTTGTATATAAATCTATAGTTCTTTCTATAGCAGTATTAATCATTTCTGTTATTATTACCAAGGAAATCGTAAAAAATAATATTAACATTTCAATTCTACTAAAATTAAAAAATAAACTTAAAAATAAAATAAAAAATGCTGCAACAAAATGTATTTTCATATTTTTTTCAGTTTTTAAAGCACTAATAATACCTGCTACAGCATAATTAAAACTATCTATAAGCCTTCTATTCTTCATACAAACACCAGCTTTATTAGTTTCTAAAAATTTTTAACCTTTTCATAATCTCTTTCTCTTTTTCTCGCATTTTTAATTTTTCTGTTTCTTCCATATGGTCATATCCTAATAAATGAAACATACTATGAGCTGTTAAATAAGCTATTTCCCTATCTAAAGAGTGTCCAAACTCCTCTGATTGTACTAATGCAGTTTCTAATGATATAACTATATCTCCTAAAAGAAGCTCAGAGTTAATTTCATCACAAACATCGAACATCTCTTCTTCACTTATATCATCATACATAGGAAATGATAATACGTCTGTAGGTTTATCTATATTTCTATAATCTCTATTTAGCTCTCTTATTCTATCATTATCAACAAAAGTTATACTCACTTCATAATTTGTATCTTTGTTTTCTAAAGTCAAACATTCACATACTACATCTTTTAATATATCAATCATATTCTCAGGCATATTGACTTTGTCTTGTTCATTATTTATTAATATTTCCATTTAGTTTCCTCCTTTAAGTTCTGCTAAGTTAAGGTTAGGATATTCGATCCTTTCATGGTATATCCCCATGAAAGTGTTCATAAAGGAGTTAGCTATTTTATTTAAGTCTCCTAAAGTAAGTCCACACTCATCTAGCTGTCCATCATTTAGTTTATCTTTTATTATTTTTCTTACTAGAACCTCTATTTTTCCTTTTGTAGGATCTTTCATAGCTTTGACAGCAGCTTCTGCTGAATCCGCTAACATTACTATAGCAGCTTCTTTAGATTGAGGTTTAGGCCCTTCATATCTAAATCTTTCTTCTTGAACAAATTCAGAGCCTTCTTCGTTTAAAGCTTTATGATAGAAATAAGCCACCAATGTTTTTCCATGATGTTGCTTTATAATGTCTTTTATTTCTTCTGGCAATCTATGTTTACATGCTAGCTCTATACCATCTTTCGTATGATTAGTTATTACTAAGGCACTTAAATTAGGGTTTATTTTATCATGAGGATTTTCCCCATTTTTTTGATTCTCCTTAAAAAAGTATGGTCTTTTTAACTTTCCAATATCATGATAATAAGCTCCTACCCTAGCTATTAAAGCATTAGCATCTACAACTTCAGCAGCTCCTTCACTTAAATTGCCTACAATTATACTATGATGATAAGTCCCTGGAGCTTCTATTAACAACCTCTTTAATAGAGGTTGATTTGGATTCATAAGTTCCAATAACTTAAGTGGAGTTAGTATATTAAATATGTTTTCCCATAATGGCAATGAACCTATTGCTAATATAGAACTAATTACTCCATTAGTCATACCATATATACTTCTTCTTAATATCTCATTAAATTCCAAGCTATAAGCTAGTCCGAATCCTAATATGGTTATTATATTAATTGTTCCAACTAATAGTCCTATTAAAAAAATATTATATCTTTGTTGTGTATTTACCGTAGCAAATGCACCTACTATACCTGATATTAAACAAACTATTAAAATACTTAGTTCACTTGATGTTGTAATCCCAATAATTATAGATAATATAATATTTATTAATATAGATAATCTCGGATTTATTAGTATAGAAATTAGTATAGTAGCACTTGATATTGGAATCATATAACCTGACAATCCATATATACTCTTAGCTATCATGCTTATTAGTAGAATTATGATAGCTAAAATAACCAACAATTTAAAGTTATATATCACCTTTCTATCAAATACGTATAGATACCCCATAATTATAGTTTCTATTAGTATAGTTAAAATTAGTGCTCCAAATATTAGGGTATAGTCTATTCCTTTATTTTCTTTTAAAAGTCCTGTTTTCTTAATAAGAGAATAAGCAGTTTTGTCGATTGTTTTATTTCTCTCTGTTATTATTTGTCCCTCTTTTATAATAACAGGATCTACTCTTTCTGCAGCTTCTTCTCTTTTTTGTTGAGTAGTTTCCATATCTACAAATTTATTAGGTTGTATTTTATCTTTTACTATTTTTGCACCTATTAACTTTGACTCTTGTGTTAAGTTATCAAAATTTTCAAAAGTTTTAGCTACATTATTTTTTTCATATTTTAATTCTTCTTCTTTTATTCCAACTCCCATTATCTGATTTATTACTTCATAAATGTTGCTTTCTAGGGTCAGTAAAGTTTCTGGAGATATTGTCAGTAGTTGCTTACATTCTTCAGATGATAACTTTACATATTCCTGTTGTAAAAGAGAATCTTCTTTTTCTTTATCAGATAAGTTAATATCATTGTCATTGTATAATCTTTTTACTAATTCAAAAAACTTCCTGATATCACTCTTAACTTTTATCTGTATAGAAGTATCTATTCTATATTTTGGCTCTACTTTTTCCATAGCTTCTAGTTTAAACTTTTCAGTTGTAACTTCATCTACTATGTCTTTAGTAGCTCTAATATCCTTAGGAGATATATCTCCTACTCTTACACTAATTCTTTCTGGTACTATACTAATCATTATTAGTATAAAAAGTATGCTAGTAAATATAATCCCTAAAGTCATATACTTGGCTTTAGGTTTTGATAAAGTTTTATATAATTGTGTTTTCCTAAATTTTTTTAAGTTCTTCTCCAGTAAAAAAAGCATGGAAATTCCCTCCATACATGTGACTTTATTTTTGTTCCTTATTTTCAAATTTTTCATATGCTTCTATAATTCTTTGAACTAACTGATGTCTAACTACATCTCTCTTATCTAAATATACAAATTCTATACCTTTTATTTTATCTAAAACATGTGATACTTGCTTTAGCCCAGAAGTCTTTCCTTTTGGAAGATCTATTTGTGTAATATCACCAGTTATAATTGCCTTTGATCCAAATCCAAGTCTAGTTAAAAACATCTTCATCTGTTCATTCGTAGTATTTTGAGCTTCATCCAGTATAATAAACGAAGAATCTAGAGTTCTTCCTCTCATATAAGCTAATGGAGCTACTTCTATTAAACCCCTTTCCATGTATTTAGAATAAGTTTCAGCTCCTAGTATATCAAACATTGCATCATATAAAGGTCTTAAATAAGGGTCTACTTTTTCTTGAAGATCTCCTGGTAAAAAACCTAGACTTTCCCCAGCCTCTACAGCTGGTCTTGTTAATATTATCTTATTAATTTCTTTATTTTTAAATGCCATCACAGCCATTGCCATAGCTAAATAAGTTTTTCCTGTACCAGCTGGACCTATTCCAAATACTATATCATTTTCTTTTATAGCATTTACATATCTTTTTTGTCCTAAAGTTTTTGGCTTTATAGATTTTCCCGATGATGTTATACATATAACGTCATCTAAAAGTTCCCGCACTTTATCTTCTTGTCCTTCTAGTACAAGTTGCATAGTATAAAGAACTTCTTGCTTATTCAGTTTTCCTTGTTTCTTTATAATGTGTATTAGCTTATTGATTAATTTTTCTACTATATTAGTAGAAATCTCTTCTCCTATTACTCTTATTTCACCTTCTCTAGATACAATATCTACATTAAAAGTTTTCTCAATTAATTTTATATTTTCATCAAAATCTCCAAATAGCTCCCTAGTATAATCATTATCTCCTATTTCGATTATTTTTTGAAGTGTTTCTTTCTCCAATATTAATCCTCCCCAAAAATTAAATTAGTTATCTTATTTTTTCTTTTTGACCTATTTCTTCCTCAACCTCTACAATGATTTCTGTAGTTAAAGCTTTATCTTCTAATTGATGCTTTACATCTTTAGAAATAACTTTAGACTCTTTAGGTAATTTCTTCATAAGAGCTTGAGTTCCTTTTACTTCATTTATTTCTTTTAATGAATCAGAATTTTGCGTAACTTGTTTTAAATTTACTTCCTTATATGTATGTATTATTACCTCTATTGGAAGTTCGAAAACACTTGTTTTTAGAAGTTTTTTAACTTTTTTTTCTTCTATATAATGTTTAAAAGGTATTTCACCTTTCATAAGCTGTATTTTTCTATCACCTATTTTTAATTCTCTACTAGTATGAATCTTACCTGTTTCTTCTTTTATAGTCTTTATTAAAGGTTCTTTCACAACTTCCTTATACCATGTTCTACCTAAGACGCTTCCATTAGAATGCACTAAAAATGGTTCTTCTGCTGATTCTTCTGTTGATTCTTCCATTGATTCATCTTGTATGATTCCTGATATCAAAACTTGTCCTTTTTTAACAATATCTCCTTTCTCAACTACTCTTTTTCCATTCTTGGCAATAACTTTTTCTATTACAGCCTTCTTTTTAGATACTATATTACATGGGGTATCATCTTCAATTCTTTCTGGTTGAATATCCCTTTCCTTAACATCTACTATTAGCTTTGTGCCCTTAGTATATACACTTACATAAGAAAATTCCTGGGATTTTGAAAGTAAAAATCCTTTTACTTTATCAGTATCTAATTTGCTCTTTTTTATTCCTAACTTTACATTTATATTTTTAAGATCTGCTAATATTTTCTCTTCTTTTATCTTTTCATTTCCTATTATTTCTATTGACCATATGAATGATGTCAAATATATTATAAGTGCAATAGCAACACCAAAGCCTGACAGCAACATTTTTCTATATTTAAATTTACTTGCAAAAAAAGGAAATCCATTTTTGTCTTTAATACTTATTCTGCAACCTACCGTCCTCACTATCTCTTTCAAATCTCTGAAACCTTTTATACTAACTTTAGCCTCTAAAGTTGTATAATCTAGTCTAACTATATCCCATAGAAAGATATCCTTTGATATTGCTAGATTTATGAACCTTTCCAGAGTAAGTCCTTCAACTTTAATGATAACATATCCTCTAAAATAATTCCATAATCTTATAATTGGCATATCTTACACCCCTTTTATTCTGTAAATTCTATAGTATATATTTCTCCAATGATTATTATTTCTTCTGTAAGTATTGTTCTTATAAACATATCGTTTCCTAAAATTCTTAGAACTCCATTGTTAGTATTTATTCGAATACGTTGTTTACTATATTCTATTATTCCTTTATGATTTTCTATATAAACTTGTAAATTACCCACCATAGTTACTTTAGGCAAATCTAACATAATATCTTTTGGTAGTTCTAACATTTCGGAAACTGTTTCTTTTATTTCATCCACTCTCTTTTTCAATGATAGCCCTCCCTCTTATATAAATGTATGAAGAATATTGATTTTGTATTACAATATTGAATATCAAAATTATAGTATAATTTAGCTCAAAAAATAGATAAGGTTGATCCACAGTTAACGTTTAATACTGGATCAACCTTATTTTATCTTATCTATTAAAATATTTATTTAATCCTCTAGCTATTGCTTCTACAGCTCTATCCTGATAATCTTCTGTTTCTATTATCTTTTCATCTTTAGGATTTGAAATAAATCCTAGCTCTAATAAAACTGCAGGCATTTTGGTTTGTCTCAACACTGCAAAATTATTTGGTTTTGCACCCCTATTTACCGCTTTCAATTCTTGTATTAGTTCTTTTTGTATAAGCTCTGCAAGAATTTTCCCTTCTTTAGCACTAGGGTAGTAAAAGGATTCTATTCCTGTAACATTAGGATTTTCTTCAAAGGCATTATGATGTATAGATATGAATATATCAGCGTTATGTTTATTAGCTATATATGATCTATCTTCTAATTCTAATTTATAATTTTTACTAAGCTCTTTATCTCTTGTAAGAATAGTTTTATAGCCTAAACTTCTAAGTTTTTTATCAAGTTTTAATGTAACCTCAAGATTAAATTCCTTTTCAGGTCTACCAGAGGCAGCTGTAGTTCCTGGATCTCTTCCTCCATGACCTGCATCTATTACTATTACTTTTTCTTTAATATCTGGCTTAGGCTGTGGTATAGGAGTTATATTATCTTCTTTCTTTACTAAATTTGCTGTCCAAGTATTCTGATTCCAATCTATAGTATACCCTAGCTCGTCTGCAATAAACCTAAGTGGAACCATTATCCTCCCGTCATTGATAAGCTTAGCAGGAGCAGATGGAATTTTCTTTTTTACTCCATTAACTATAGCATGACTACTATTAACCTTAAATATTATCTTTTTATTAACAAAAGTTAACGTAGCTTCATTAGTTTTTTTGTTCCAGTCTATTTCCGCATTTAAGCTCTCACCAATAGCTCTAATAGGAACTATAGTGGTTCCTTGATATATAATAGGTGAAGAGTCCGATACTAAAAGTTTTCCATTAAAAATTACATTTGATTTTTTTAAATTCATACTCTGTCCATCTATGTATACACTAATAGATTCTGATTGAGCAAATCCCCCGATGCTTAAACCTAATACCATAATAATTACCATAAAAAACAAAACAATTTTTTTCAATGTTTTCCCCCCTATTGACATAATATATTATAATCTAATCATACTTTCAATAATATACCATAATTGTAAATAAAAATCCATTATTAGTTAATATTATATCTTTAGGAGTTATATCTTAGCTTATAATACGAAGCCTTTAAGTAATAAAAAAACCTGAACACATATGTATTCAGGTTTTCGTTTATTTTAAGTTTTCTCTTATTATTTTATTAACCAAACTGCCATCTGCTCTACCTTTAACTTTAGGTAAGACATTTGACATTATTTTTCCCATATCTTTTACACTACTTGCGCCAACTTCTTCTATAGCAGCCTTAACAATTACTTTTAACTCTTCTTCTGTTAACTGTAGTGGTAAGTACTCAAGCAGAATTTGTATTTCTTTTTCAGTAAGTTCGACTAAATCTTGTCTATCACCTTTTTTAAAGTCATCTATTACATCTCTTTTCTGCTTTACTTGCTTAGATATTATATCTATTATACCATCGTCATCTAATTCTATTCTTTCATCAACTTCTTTTTGTTTTATAGCTGCTCTTATCATAGTGACAACATTTTTACGAACTTTATCCCTATCCTTCATAGATGCTTTTAAATCATCCATTAATTTATCTTTTAGGGACATATATATCACCTCTTATCTGGTTTTGCTACTTTTTCTTCTTGCAGCTTCAGATTTCTTTTTACGCTTCACACTTGGTTTTTCATAATGCTCTCTTTTTCTAGCCTCAGCTAAGACACCAGCTCTAGCGCATTGTCTTTTAAATCTTTTTAGGGCATTTTCTAATGTTTCGTTTTCACCAACTCTAATTTCTGACATTCGATTCTCCCTCCCCTCAACCACCACTACAAAAGGGTTCTTATTTATGCTACATTACTGTATTTCAGTAAGTGGAATTCGGCACTAGATTATTATACATTAAATCCATACTTTATGCAACTTTTATTTTAGCCAGGAGGCCATTGCAATTGCCTTCCACCAAGGATGTGGAAGTGTATATGAGATACTGTTTGACCACCATCTTCACCACAATTATTCACTATTCTGTATCCTTTATCTGCAATTCCCTCGCTTTTGGCTATGTTACTTATTACAGAAAATATATGTCCTATAATTTCTTTATTTTCATCATTTATATCATTTGCAGAAGATATATGATTTTTAGGTATTACTAATATGTGAATAGGAGACTGTGGGCTTATGTCATTGAAAGCTATTACTTTATCATCTTCATAAACTTTTTTTGCTGGTATTTCTCCCTTTACTATTTTACAGAATATACAATCTGACACCCATTTCACCCCCTTGTAATAACTTATATTACATTATTCAACAAAGTGTCGAAAGACTCCTTTATTTTGATAATATTTCTCCAAGTAAATTTTCATTTTCTAAAGCCTTAATAGTAACTGGGACTATTTCTCCCTCTAGAGACTTATCTCCGGGTGCTAAGACTCTTACATAGTTAGTTGTATAACCTTCTATAAATCCTTCCTTATACTTTGATTCTTCTTCAAATAGTACATCTGTAACTTTATCTATAAATTTATTGTTAAATTCTCTAGTTAACTCTTCTCCTAATTTTATGAGTTTTTTACTTCTTTCATGTTTAGTATTTCCATCAATTTGTCCTTCAAGTTTAGTAGCAGGAGTTCCTTTTCTAGGTGAATACTGAAATACATGTATTCTAGAGAATCCTATTTCTTTTACAAAGTTAAATGTTTCATTATATTCTGCTTCTGTTTCTCCTGGAAATCCAACTATAATATCGGTTGTAAGTGCTACATCAGGCATATATTTTTTTATAATATCTACAATTTCTTTGTATTGTTTAGTAGTATATTTCCTATTCATTCTTTTTAGAACAGTATCACTTCCACTTTGTAATGATAAATGAAAATGATCGCATACTTTACTTAAGCTTGAAAATCTATTCATAAATTCATCTGTTACTATAGTAGGTTCTATAGAGCTTAATCTTATGCGTTCTATTCCCTCTATTTCATTTACTTTTTCTATAACATCTATAAGTCTAACTTTCCCCAAATCTTTTCCATATGAAGCAACATGTATTCCTGTAAGTACAACTTCTTTAAATCCTTTTTCAGATAGATTTTCCACTTCTGATATTATATTATCTAACTTTCTACTTCTAATAGGTCCACGTGCATATGGTATTATGCAATATGAACAAAACTGATTACATCCTTCTTGTATTTTTAAGAATGCTCTTGTTCTGCCTTTTACTTCATCTATTTTCATTTCTTCAAATTCTCTTATTTCCATTATATCAGTAACTAAATTTATCTTATTTCTTTTTTCTCTAACTTCTTCACATAGATTTACTATTTTTTTTCTATCATTTGTCCCTAAAATAATGTCTACTTGTTCTATCTTTGATACTTCTTCAGGTGATACTTGAGCATAACATCCTACAACTGCTATTACAGCATCTTCATTTTTATTTTTAGATCTTCTAATGAATTGTCTAGACTTTTTATCTCCTAGATTAGTAACTGTACATGTATTTATTACATATACATCAGCTATATCCTCTTCTCCTACTATCTCATAACCTTCTTTTTGAAATAGTTCTGACATAGCCTCTGTCTCGTATTGATTAACTTTACATCCTAGAGTATAAAATGCAACTCTTTTGTTCATTAAATCACTCCTAAATCTCCAAGTTCATATAAAACTATAGCTGAAGTAGTAAGTCCAGCAGTTTCAGTTCTTAATATTCTAGGACCAAGAGTAACTATATGAGCATTTATGTTCTTTAGTTCATTTATTTCTGACTCTTCAAATCCTCCCTCTGGACCAATCAATATATTAATTTTTTTTCCTTTGTAGCTGTTTATTACATCCTTCAATGAAACTTGGTTTTCATTTTCATAAGGAACCAATACAAAATCTTCATTAGTTAGTATATTCACAACTTCCTTTAATGTTAATATATTTGTAACTTCAGGAATAAGTCCTCTTTTACTTTGTTTTGCAGCTTCTTCAGCTATTCTTTGCCATCTATCTATTTTTTTATCTTCTTTTTTTCTATCTTGTATTTTTACTACTGTTCGATCCGTTATAACAGGTATAATTTTCCTTACTCCTATTTCAGTTGCTTTTTGAACAATAATATCCATCTTTGATGATTTAGGAATACCTTGATATAAATTTATTTCAATAGGAGGCTCTCCTTTTGATTTATATTTTTCTATAATTTCACATAATATATTATGCTTACTTATTTCTTTAATCTTTACTATATAGTCATTTTCTTCTTTATCACAAATTGATATTACACTATCTATATCTAATCTTAATACATTTTTTATATGCTTAACATCTTCACCAATGATTTCTATATTACTCTCAGTAATATTATCTTTATCTACAAAAAATCTATGCATTTTTACACCCTTCTTTTATCTTCGAAACTATAGAAGCCCATTCTCCCATAGTAATTATATCAATTACTTCTAATCCATCTTCTTCTAGGGCATTCTTTACCCTATCAATTTTTTCTAATATTATACCAGAAGCTATAAATAATCCATCTTTAGTTAAAACCTTTTTAATATCTTTAGTCAATATAACTATAACTTCTGCTATTATATTGGCAACTATTATATCCGCTTTTTCATCAACTACATCTAATAAATTGCCATGTCTTATATCTATAATATCATCTACATTATTTATCTTTTTATTTTCATTAGATACTTTTATTGCTAATTCATCTAAATCTACACCTATTACTTTTTTAGCTCCAAGTTTTGCAGCAGCTACTGACAATATTCCACTTCCACATCCTACATCAACTATTACATGATCACTTTTTACATGCTTTTCTAACTCTCTTATACATAGAATCGTAGTTTCATGTGTACCTGTTCCAAAAGCCATTCCAGGGTCTAATTCAAGAACTATATCTTCATCTTGTTCCTCATATTTTTCCCATGAAGGTTTTACTACTACTCTTTCACCTATTTTTTTTGGCTTATAATACTTTTTCCAAGCATGTTCCCAGTCTTTCTCGTCTACTTGAGATAGTGATACTTCACCTAACCCTTTATCAAGATTATATTGTGGTATTTTTTCTATACTTTGTTTTATTAACTCTATCTTATCAATTAAATCCTCACTTTCTGGAAAGTAAGCCTTAACTATTACACCTTCAAACTTTTGGTCCAGTAGATTTGGATCTATATAATCCCAATCTTCCTCATTTTTAGCTTGTAAAATTATATCATTCGGATCTTCTATAGCTAATCCACCAACACCTAGTTCATATAAAATGTTTGATACAACTTCAACCGCCTCAGTAGTAGTTTTTATCTGGACCTCAATCCACTTCATAACTTTCACATCCTTCTTAAATTTACCTAGTTTGTTTTTCACAAATTATTATAACCCATATATATTAAAAAAACTAGTAAAATATCGAATAAACAAGATTATAGACTAATTCTCCCAAAAAATTATAAGCGTGATTTTTTATCACGCTTATAATTATATTAATTTCCAAAAGCATCCTTTACTTTATCAAAGAATCCTTTTTTATTTTCATGAATAGACTCTTCACTTTCTTCAGCAAGCTGTTTTAATAACTCTCTTTGCTTGTCAGTAAGCTTAGTAGGAACTTTAACTACAACTCTTACATATTGATCTCCTCTTCTACCAGTTTTGAGACTAGGAATTCCTTTGTTTTTTAATCTAAATATAGTTCCTGTTTGTGTTCCTTCTGGTATAGAATATCTTAACTTACCATCTAAAGAAGGTACTTCTAAGTCTGCACCTAGTGAAGCCTGCGTAAATGATATTGGTATTTCACATATAATGTCATTGCCTTCTCTTGAGAAAATTTCGTGTGGTTTTACTTCTATATAAACGTATAAGTCCCCTCTAGGTCCACCTTTATCTCCTGCTTCTCCTTCTCCTCTTAAGGATATAACTGAACCATTATCCACACCTGCTGGAATCTTTATATTGAGTACTCTTGATTTTCTCTCTTTACCACTACCGTGACACTTTGTACATGGATCTTTTATTGTTTCTCCTGTACCTTTACAACTTTCACAAACTCCTACTCTTACAAACTGACCAAATGGAGTTTTTTGTGCATATTGGACTTCTCCTGTACCATTACAGTTTGAACAAGTCTGTTTTTCTGTACCTGGTTTAGCTCCTGTTCCACTACAAGTTGAGCAATTTTCTGTTCTATCTACTTTTATTTCTTTTTCAGTACCAAATGCAGCTTCCTCAAATTCAATATCTACCTTTATTTTTATGTCAGCACCTTTTCTAGGTCCTGTTCTTCTGGCATTTGAGAAGCCACCTCCACCACCAAACATGTCGAATATATCTTCAAATATATCTCCAAATCCGCCTGAGAAGTTTCCAGAGAATCCTTCAAATCCTCCAAATCCACCTTGACCATTCATTCCTGCATGACCAAATCTATCATATTGAGATTTCTTTTGTGGATCACTTAAAACTTCATAAGCTTCATTTACTTCTTTAAATTTTTGTTCTGCTTCTTTATTATCAGGATTTAAATCTGGATGATACTGCTTTGCTAACTTTCTATATGCTCTTTTTATTTCTTGGTCGTTTGCACTTTTACTTACACCAAGAACCTCATAGTAATCTCTTTTACTCACATTTTCACCGCCTTTCAATGTGTAGTATTATTTTTTTCATTTAATCCAAAAATCAAAGCTAAATCAAAAGATTTAGCTTTGACTTATTTTATTATTTTTTATCGTCTTCGTCAACAACTTCATAGTCTGCATCTACAACATTATCATCTTTTGGTTCACCTGATTGTTGAGTATTGTCTCCACCTTGGGCTTGTTGTGCTTGAGCTGCTTGCTCATACATTTTTTGTGATAACCCATGGAACTCGTTTGTTAATTCTTCAGTTTTAGCTTTAATATCATCTATATCTGTTCCTTCTAATGCTTTTTTCAATTCATCTAATTTAGCTTGAACTTTTGACTTTTCATCTTCACTTACTTTGCCTTCTAAATCTTTTAAAGTTTTTTCAGTTTGATATACTAATGAGTCTGCATTATTTCTAACTTCAATAGATTCTTTATTCTTTTTATCTTCTTCTGCAAATTGTTCAGCCTCTTTAACTTTTCTTTGAATTTCTTCTTCCGAAAGATTTGTTGAAGCTGTTATTGTAATTTTTTGTTCTTTTCCTGTTCCTAAATCTTTAGCTGAAACATTTACTATACCATTTGCATCTATATCAAAACTAACTTCTATTTGAGGAACTCCTCTTGGAGCTGGTGGTATTCCTGTTAATTGGAATCTTCCTAATGTAGTATTCCCACTAGCCATTTCACGTTCCCCTTGAAGTACATGTATGTCAACTGCTGTTTGATTATCAGCTGCTGTAGAGAACACTTGGCTTTTCTTAGTTGGTATAGTTGTATTTCTTTCTATAAGCTTTGTAAATACTCCACCTAAAGTTTCTATACCTAGTGAAAGTGGAGTAACATCTAATAGTAATAAGTCTTTTACTTCTCCACTTAATACACCTGCTTGAATAGCAGCACCTAATGCAACTACCTCATCAGGGTTAACTCCTCTATGAGGATCTTTACCAGTTAAATTCTTAACTGCTTGCTGTACAGCTGGTATTCTTGTTGATCCACCTACTAATATAACTTTATCTATATCTGCTGGAGTTAATCCTGCATCATTTAAAGCTTTTTTAACTGGATCTAATGTTCTTTGAACTAAATGACTAGTTAATTCTTCAAATTTAGCTCTTGATAAATCTATATTTAAGTGTTTAGGTCCTTCTTGTGTAGCTGTAATAAATGGTAAATTAATATTACTTGACATTACACTTGATAACTCTTTCTTAGCTTTTTCTGCTGCCTCTTTTAATCTTTGAAGAGACATGTTATCATTTCTTAGGTCAACACCATTTTCTTTCTTAAATTCTTCAGCTAAGTAATCAATTATTGCTTGGTCAAAATCATCTCCACCAAGGCTATTATCTCCACTTGTAGAAATAACTTCAAATACTCCATCACCTAACTCTAGTATCGATACGTCAAATGTACCTCCACCTAAGTCAAATACCATTATTTTGTGTTGTTCTTCATCTTTATCTAACCCATAAGCTAAAGATGCAGCAGTTGGTTCATTTATAATTCTTCTAACATTTAATCCTGCTATTTTTCCAGCATCTTTAGTAGCCTGTCTTTGAGCATCTGTATAATAAGCTGGAACTGTGATAACTACATCTGTAATAGTTTCTCCTAAGTATGCTTCAGCATCTGATTTTAGTTTTTGTAGTATCATAGCTGATATATCTTGAGGAGTATATTCCTTTCCATCTATAGTATCTTTATGATTTGTACCCATATGTCTTTTTATAGACGCAATAGTTCTATCTGGATTAGTAACAGACTGTCTTTTTGCAGTTTCCCCTACTAATCTTTCTCCTTCTTTTGTAAATGCAACAACAGAAGGTGTAGTTCTATTTCCTTCAGTATTAGCAATAACTATAGGTTCTCCACCTTCCATAACAGCAACACAAGAGTTTGTAGTACCTAAGTCAATACCAATAATTTTACTCATATTAATTCCTCCTTCTTATGTAATTATCTATTTAGATACCATTACCATACTTGGTCTAATGACTTTATCTTTTAATTTATATCCTTTACCTAATACTTGTATTATTGTATCTTCTTCATGCTCATTACTCTCTTGCTGAGAAACTGCATAGTGATAATTTGGATCAAATTTTTCATTTAAAGCCTCTATTTCTTCTAAACCATGATTTTTTAGTATATCAATGAATTGTTTGTATACCATTTCCATGCCTTCATAAAGAGCTTTATTTTCATCACTACACTCTACTGATAATGCTCTATCGAAATTATCTAATACAGGTAATATTTGAGTTAATAGGTTTTCAACTGCATATGCTATTGTTGATTCTTTTTCTTTTTCTACCCTTTTTTTGTAATTGGTAAAATCTGCTTGTAGTCTTAAGAACCTATTATTTAATTCTTCCATATCCTTTATACTATTTTCATACTTGCTTTTTAGTTCTTGAATATTTTCATTTTCATTAGCTTCTTTTATTGTAGCTTCTAAATTGCTATCTGCTTCTTCACATATCTCATCTTCTAGTTCATCATTAACCAAATCATCTTTTTTTGTAATATCTTCATTACTCAAAACATTCCCCCCTCGAAATTCTTTATATAGGTGCAAGATATATCTTACACCTATTACTCTGAAAGATAATTTTTAATTATCTCATTTAAATCTAAAGACAGTGATTTTACAGCTGTTATTACTCTCAAGTAATCCATTCTCGTAGGTCCTATAACTCCTATTTTGCCTATAGTTTTTCCATTTATACTATAGACTGCTGTTATGACACTACAATCTTGTATCTCTTCATAAATATTCTCACTTCCTATGGTTACTTGAACGTCACTAAATTCACTATTTATCAGCATATCCATAACACTATTTTTATCTTCAATAAATGATAAAAATTGTTTGGCTTTAGATATATCATTATATTCTGGGAAGTTAAATATGTTAGTAACACCATCGAAGTATATTCCCATATCTTCTGTATCTTCTAAAGATTGTAGTATTACTGGCATAATGCTACTAATAGAATATTTAAGTTCATACATTTCTCTAATTAGTCCTTCTTGAAAATCGTATCCTATATCTTCTATAGTAAGTCCTTTTAACTTTTCATTTAGGAAATTAGTCATGACATTTAAATTATCATAAGATATATTATCATTTGTTCTAAAAACTGCATTTTTTAGTATACCTGAATCTGTAACTAGAACTGCTAGTATTTTTGAATCATCAACTGGAACTAATTGTATACGTTTAATAGAACTTCTTTTTATTTGAGGAGCTATAGCTAATGACGTATAATTAGTTATACTAGCTAATATTTTTGCTGCTCCTTGAATCAGTTGATCTATTTCTCTTCTTCCTTCTGTTAATTTATCTTTTAAGTCATTAGATAATATTGATCCTATATCTAATGATGTCATGAGCTTATTAACATATAGTCTATATGCTTTATCTGATGGAATTCTTCCCGCAGAAGTATGAGGCTGAACTAAATAGCCAAGTTCTTCCAAATCAGACATCTCGTTTCTTATAGTAGCAGAACTAACTCCTAAGTCAAATTTTTTAGATATAGTTCTAGATCCAATAGGCTCTGCACTTATTATATAACTCTGTATAATAGCATGTAAAACTTGTAACTTCCTTTCATCAAGCATCATACTAGCATCACATCCTGTAAGGCTTTAATCCTTTTATTAGCACTCAGTAGTATAGAGTGCTAATATTTATGTTTTTAAATTATCATTGTTAAATTATTTTGTCAATACCTTTTTTAAAGATTTATAAGCTATTTAATCTCATTTACATTGTTTTTTAAGGAAGTACCTCCATAAAAACAATATTACATAAATCTAATCCTTTTTTAGTAAGTTTTACATTATAATCATTTTCTTCTAATAATCCTTCTTCGATAAATTTGTCTAATTTTTTACCTAATACATCTCTTATTGTAATACCAAATCTCTTACTAAAATATTCTTTATTTATCCCATGTATTAGTCTAAGTCCTAATATTATATATTCTGCAATTTCCATATCTTTATCTATGAATTCCTTCTCTTCTTCGTATATTGGAAGTTTGTTCTCATCTATCATTTTAAAGTATTCTTCAAATTTTTCTGTATTTCCATATCTATAAGAATTTATATTTGAATGAGCTGATAATCCAACTCCAATATAAGGTTTTACTTTCCAATAGATGATGTTATGATTACACTCATATCCCTGTTTTGCAAAATTAGATATTTCATATTGTTTATATCCATTTTTCTCCAACAATTCTATTGCTCCATGATACATCTTTCTCTCTACATCTTCTTCTGGAAGTCTTAGTTCATCTTTTTCATATTTAACATGAAATGGTGTTCCCTCTTCTATCTTCAAACTATAATATGATATGTGTTTTATATCTAATTTTATAATCTCTTTTAAAGTTTTGATGACGTCTTTATATGTTTGATTTGGCAAGTTAAACATTATATCTGTATTTATATTTTCAAAACCTTGACTTCTAATTAATTCATAGGTATCAAGAAAGTCACGAGTAGTATGAATTCTACCTATTTGAGTTAATAAACTATCATTTAAAGTTTGTACCCCTAAACTTATTCTATTTATTCCTAATGATTTATATACTTTTAGTTTTTCAGTATTCAAAGTTTTTGGATTAGCTTCTAATGTAATCTCTTTCAAATGTGATATATCTGCATTTTTATATATGTGGTTCAATATATCGTAAATATATTTTTCGTCTATAGCTGAAGGGGTTCCTCCTCCAAAGAATATCGTTTTTAAATTATATCCCTTTAAATCATTAATATACAAATCAAGTTCTTTTTTTAAATACATAATATATTTTTCTACTAGATAGTTTTTATTTACATGAGAATTAAAATCACAGTAATAACACTTACTTTCACAGAAGGGTATATGAATGTAAAGTCCTAAGTCTTTCTTTTCCATGTTCATTAATTTCTTTATCTCTCCTTTTAAAAAATGCACACTTTAAGTGTGCATTTTTTTACTTATCATCATATTTAAGCACTGCTAGAAATGCTTCTTGAGGAACTTCTACGTTTCCTAGCTGTCTCATTCTCTTTTTACCCTCTTTTTGTTTTTCTAGTAGCTTTTTCTTTCTACTAATGTCTCCACCGTAGCATTTTGCCAGTACATCTTTTCTTAATGCTCTTACTGTTTCTCTTGCAATTACTTTTCCACCTACTGATGCTTGTATAGGTATTGCAAATTGATGTCTAGGTATAACATCCTTTAGCTTTTCTGCTATCATTCTTCCTCTTTCATAAGCCTTATCTTGATGTACTATAACAGAGAATGCATCTACTAACTCTCCATTTATAACTATATCCATCTTTACTAAGCTTGATTTTTGATATCCTTTTAATTCATAATCTAAAGATGCATATCCTTTTGTTTTTGATTTTAAAGCATCAAAAAAGTCATATATAACTTCATTCAAAGGAAGCTCATAGTTCATAGTAACCCTGGTCTGTTCCATATACTCCATATCCTTGAAAGTTCCTCTTCTATTCTGACATAGCTCCATTATAGCTCCTACATAATCTGTTGGAGTCATTATAGAGACATTTACAATAGGTTCTTCCATATATTCTATTTCCGTTAAAGGTGGTAGATTCGTAGGGTTTTGTAGCATTATCTCTTCCCCACTTTTTTTCATAATTCTATATATAACACTTGGTGCAGTAGTTATTATATTTAGATTAAATTCTCTTTCTAATCTTTCTTGAATTATTTCCATGTGTAATAGTCCTAAAAATCCACATCTAAATCCAAATCCTAGGGCTACAGAGTTTTCAGCTTCAAACGTTAGTGACGCATCATTTACTTGCAATTTTTCTAAAGCTTCTCTTATGTTATTATAATCTTCTCCTTCAGCAGGATAAATCCCACAATATACCATAGGAGTAACTTTCTTATATCCTGGTAATGGTTCACTTGTTGGATTATCTGCATCTGTTATTGTATCTCCCACTGTCGCATCTTTTACATTCTTTATACTTGCTGACACGTAACCTACTTCTCCAGCTGATAGTTCATTAACTTGTATTTGTCTTGGAGCAAATACACCTACTTCTGTAACTTCAAACTTTTTATTCGTAGCCATCATTTTTATTTCCATACCAGGCTTTATAGTTCCCTCTACTACTCTTATTAGTGCAACAACACCTTTATAATTGTCATAGTATGAATCAAAAATAAGAGCTTTTAAAGGATTATTTTTATCACCTTTAGGAGATGGTATCTCATTAACTATACTCTCTAATACATCTTCTATATTTAATCCTTCTTTTGCAGATATCAATGGCGCATTTGAGGCATCCAATCCTATTACATCCTCTATCTCTTGCTTTATTTCATCTGGTCTAGCACTAGGTAGATCAATTTTATTTATAACTGGTACAATCTCTAGATCTTGATCAAGTGCTAAATAAACATTGGCTAAAGTTTGTGCTTCTATTCCTTGAGCCGCATCAACTATAAGTATTGCACCTTCACATGCTGCTAGACTTCTAGAAACTTCATAATTAAAGTCAACATGTCCTGGAGTATCTATAAGATTAAGATAATATTCCTTACCATCTTTAGCTTTATATATAAGTCTTGTTGTTTGCAGTTTTATTGTTATTCCTCTTTCTCTCTCTAAATCCATGTTATCCAATAACTGATCTTGCATTTCTCTTTGTGTTAAAAGACCTGTTTTTTCTATAAGTCTATCTGCAAGTGTAGATTTTCCATGATCTATATGAGCTATTATCGAAAAATTCCTTATTCTGTTTTGTCTATCCTGTGTCATATTTATCCTCCTTGATAAATGGAAGTACTAATACTAAACAATTATAGCATAATAAAAAAACAGTTAAAAGACCAGATTAATCTGGTCTTTTATTTATTTAATATTTTATCTTTATATTTGTCAACTATATCTATTACATTTTCTCCAGCAGATTTAATATTATTTATTATGCTATTTATAATTTCTTGATCTATAGTATAATCCTTACCAAACAGTTGAATAGTATAACTATCATCTTCCAGTTTTATCCCATAGATTTGTTGTTCCTTAGTATCAGTCATATTTCTTAGTATATCATCTAATAGGCTAAGTCCGAATATAAGACCTATTACTAAAGCTAGTATAAAAAAAACTTTTAGCTTATTTTTGCTTTTCTGACGTTGCTTCCTTTCATATCGTTCCATTCTAGTTCCCATAATAATCACCAAGATTATTATGAGCTTTTTAAAGATTTTCTATTCTTTAGTTATTCAATGAGCCAAATCTGTTTAAAGGAAAATATCTATATGATGCTTTTTCTTTTATAGAGTTAATAGGAACGGTACCTAACATTCTACTATCTTCGCTAGCTAATCGATTATCTCCTAGTACAAACACATGACCTTTTGGAACTTCCCAGATATTTTGTTCCGAATATGTTTGAACACCCTTTTTTATGTATTTTTCTTTCAACTCATTGTTATTAACATATACTTTTCCATCTTTTATTTCTATTTTATCACCTGATATCCCCACTACTCTTTTTATGTATCTTTTTCCAGGCTCTGTAGGAGCATCTAATACTACTATATCTCCTCTTTTTGGTTCTCCTAAAGAATATGCTAGTTTATTAGTGAAAAGTCTATCATTATCATATAATGTAGGATACATAGATTGTCCTGATACTTTTGTATTATTAAATAAAAACATTCTTACAAATAAACCTACGACAATGGATATTGTTATACATTTTACCCATCCTTTTATTTCTTTTTTCATTTTTCCATTAAATATCATAATCCCCCTCCAATTGTATATGACTTAATTAATAGTAACTTATAAATAAAAAAAGAAAGATATATATATCTTTCTCTATTAGTATTATTTTCCCTTTATGAAACATAATCATTTATATTTCAATTTGGTTACAGTAATTATAAATTATATTTTATTTTTTTACTTATAAAGTGATCCAAATCTATCTATAGGAAAATATCTATATGATGCTTTTCCTTTTATAAGATCAACAGGAATTAATCCTAAAGCTCTACTATCTTTACTAGCCCCCATTTGTCTATTATCTCCTAGTACAAATACACTACCTTTTGGAACTTCCCACATACTTTCATCCGAATAAGTATAAGCTCCTTTTTCGGTATAATCTTCTTTTATCTCTTCTCCATTAACATATACTTTACCATCTTTTATTTCTACTTTATCTCCTGCTACACCTATTATCCTTTTTATATAGTCTTTATTTTTATCATCTGGTGCTTTTAATATAACTATATCCCCTCTTTTTGGTTCTCCTAAAGTGTATACTATTCTATTCGTAAATAGCCTATCATTTTCATGTAAAGTAGGATACATAGAACTACCCAAAACTTTTGTACTATTAAATAAAAAAGTTCTTATAATAAATGCTATTACTATTGATACAACTATACATTTTATCCATTCTTTTGCTTCTTGTCTTGCGCTCATAGTTACCCCCTCTTATCATCAACGTGTTATAAAATCCATTATACCATTTTTTATGAAGAAAAAGAAAGACGACTTATATCTTTCTTTGTTCATTTTATCTATTTTTTTACATTATTCCTGTTTTATATCTGTTATTACTTTGTTTAATATCTCTCCTAATAGTTTTCCACTTTCCTTAGCTTCTTCTATAGTGTTTAAGTTACTTCCCACTTCTATTAGTGCAGAATAATCACTAACATATTGATTAAATTTACCATAGGATTTTACTGTAACTCCTCTACATATTCCAGGATACATTTGATTTGCAACTTCTTTTATATATCTAGCAAATTCTAATAATTTATCTTTATTAGGATTTTGTGGTCCAACTACTAACGAAAATGTAGCTACATCTTTTCCATTTACTTTTATTTTAGATCTTTCCTTAATTTTTGCAGCATATTGAACATTTTTCTCGTCTACTCCATCTCTATGTATATCAAGGAGTACCTTTAAATTTTTATTCTTATTTAATTCATCTTTCACAGTTTCCAAAGATCTTACATATGATTTATTAAAAGATGGTGTATCATGATACATATCTATATGTTTCAATTTATGTCCTTTTTCTTTTAAGACTGTACCTACTATTTCACCTATAGTTAATATATTATATTCTCTCCTAGTAGAGTGAAAGTTTCCTTCTGTAGCTGGTAAAAAAGATTCTGTTCCATGTGTATGGTATATTAAAATATAAGGATCTGCATCATTTATTTTTATAGAATTAGGCTTTTGTCCAGAATTATTGTCTTCTGTTGAAGTTATTTCTACACCTTCAGTCGATTCTGCGAAATCTTCAACAAAAACTATATCTTCATATTTTTCATTCTTGATATTTTTATCAACAGTTTGAATTTTTCTTTCATCATCTACTAGATTTAATATTGCAGGTAACTGACTTTTTAAGTATTTTTTTGGTTCGAAAAACCTAGAAACTTTAGATATAACATAATCAGTTGTAGATATAGTCTCTATTTTTCTATCTTTTTTATAATTTTCTTCAAAAGCTACATTCATATAAGCATTACTATCTATAAGTAGCCTCATTAAAATATTACTTAATTTATCATTAGATTTTTTATTACTATTTAGTTTAGTCTCTTGTTTTGTTTCTTTTTTTAAATTTTTATTTTCAATTGATTTGTTATCTGCGTTGTTTTTAGAATTGCTAAAAGTTGATACTGTCTCCTCTTGTCCAACATTTACTTCTCTATTAATCCCCAATCTCTCTGTCTTTGTAATTTTTTTAATTAGCTCAAATCCTAATGCTAAATTTGCTATACAAAGAACACATATTATAATAGGTATTAATCCTTTAGTATTTCTAATCTTTCTAATCACATTTAACACTCCTAACTTTTTCTAAAGTGTTTTAAAATTATATAAGATTATATTCTTGTCTTATTAATATTATGATTGATTTTAAATCAAAAAAAATCACAGCTGAAAACTGTGAATTTTAGTTTAAATATCTATTTACATCTTTTAGATCTATACCATGATGTAATGAAATATTTATTGCATTTGCAACTACCTGTGAAAGGTCATTTATCATATCATCTATTTCTTTTGGAGTTACTACTATGTTAGGCATAAAAGGAGTCAAAACTTCTTTTATAAGTTCATACTTATCTTGTGAGTTTAATTGTTCCAATATTTCATAGAACTGAGTTCCTGCTTCTGATTGTTTCTTCATACTTCCTATTATTAAGTCCATCGTGTCACTTACCATAGTAGCAGCATCTACAACTGTAGGTATTCCAATAGCTATCACAGGAACTCCTAAGTATTCTTTATTTAAAGTCTTTCTCTGATTTCCAACTCCAGATCCTGGACTTATACCAGTATCCGTTATTTGTATAGTAGTACTTACCCTATCCATTTTTCTGGAAGCTAGTGCATCTATTGCAACCACTACATCAGGATTAGTTTTCTCTACTATACCTTTTATAGTTTCGCTAGTTTCTATTCCTGTAAGCCCCATTACTCCAGGTGATATAGCAGAAACATTTGACATAGTTTCATCTTCTGTCTTTTCATATGCTTTAAAAAAATGTCTAGTTACATACACTTTTTCAATAACTTTAGGTCCTAATGCATCTGGTGTTACATTCCAGTTTCCTAATCCTACAACCAATGACTTTGTCTGTTTATCTGGTTTTATAATTTCCTTTAATTCTTTAGATAATACTTTACTAATCTCATCTTTTAAATCTTGATCAGCTTTCTTAAGAGCAGGAACTTCAATAGTAGTATATATTCCTATAGGTTTTCCCATTTTTTCTGCTCCTGATTCATTTAGAACCTTAACCCTTGTTATTGAGTAATTTTCTTCTTCTTTTTTTTCGACTTCTACCCCTGACACTTCCATATTGTTACTTTCTTTATATAACTCTCTAGCTTCAACTGCTAAATCTGTTCTAACTTGAAACATTTATCTATCTCCTCCAGTTAGTTTTTGATAAAATATCATATTAAAACTATGTATAAGTTTTTCATATATTAATTTGTGTTTTTTATATATTTATTATTCCTAAACTGTATACTTTTTATATTTATTGTTAATAAAACAAATAGCATATTTTCCTTGCATTTTATCAGTCTTCGTGATAAAATTACCTTTGTTAATTGCATTCGAAGGGGGTGAACCTGTTGGCAAATATAAAATCAGCTAAAAAGAGAATTGATGTTATCAAAGTTAAAACTGGTATAAATAAGTCAAGAAAATCTGAAATCAAAACTTATATAACAAAGTTTGATAACGCTTTAGAAAACGGAAATCTTGATGAAGCTAAAGGATTACTTAAAATTGTTGAGAAAAAACTTTCAAGAGCTGCTGCTAAGAATACTATTCACAGAAATGCGGTTTCAAGAAAAATTAGTCGTTTAGCAAAGAAATTAAACGAAGCTATATAGTTTCCGTTAAATAAACGAACTTCGGGCAGTGCCCGAAGTTTTTAGTTTATTTTCTTTATCTTATTAGAAATCTCTACTATCAATATTTCTATACCTATCTTACCATCTACCTTTCCTGTCTTTATGTTCTGATCTAGTTCCATACAGGCTTTTAATATATTAGTTAATTCATCACTATTAAAGTTTCTACATTGAGAAGTTAGCTTTTGGACAACAAAAGTATGTATACCAATTTTTTGAGCTATGTTTCCTTGACTATATCCTTTTTCATTCAACAACTTAGTCATAAGTAAGAGTCTGAATTGCCTAATAACCATATGTAATATAACTTGAAGTGGTTCATCTTCCATTATCATTTCGTTAAATACAGATAATGCATTAGAAGAATTTCTTTGTCCAATAAAATCTACAAGTTTAAATATATTGTTTTGTAAGGATTTTGTTATCATTTTATCTATATCTTCTTTAGTTACTTCCTCTCTTTCTCCCATATAGTTACATATTTTAAATATTTCATTTTCCAGATCATATAGAGTTTTATTAGTGTTAGTATCAAAATAAGATGAACACTGTATAAAATGAATCAATACATTCCTTACAAGTTTTTTATTGTTCTTCTTAAATATGTCTATCACCCATTTATTCAATTCTTCATCTTTGAGCTTATCCAGTTGTACTATTAATCCTTCTTTTTTTATACTTTTAACTATCTTTTTTCTACTATCTACTTTATCTTCTTTTATAATAAAAACTAGGCAACAAAAGTCACTTATTTTTGGTATGTATTTAATTAAATCCTCTTCACCACTAAAATTCCCTTCTTTATTTCCACTTTTAAAGCTAGATAAATCCTCTACTACTACAATCTTTTTATCCGCCATAAATGGAAGTGTCTCGCAAGCATTTATTATCATATCAGAACTTATAGACTTGCCATCCATATGTATGTAGTTTAAGGACTCAAATGCCTTGTCTATATATTTATTTTTTAATGTGGATAATAACATATCTTTTAAGTACATTTCTTTTCCAAAAATCAAATATACTTTCTTCAGCTCATTTTTTTCTACATCTCTTAAAAAGTCTTTATAACTCATATAAGCACCTCATCATCTATGTTTATCTTATCTAAATCACTTAGTTTATAATTATATATCATCACTATCCATATTATCATATACATAGATATAATTCCTAAGTCTAATATATAACTTTTAAGTACATCTTCTAGAACTGGTTTTGATTTTAAATAGTTTTCTATTTTAAAATCATTTTCTGATATTAATACAGTTATAAGTCCCATAGTATCATTTCTATATAATTTTATCTCATGTTTCTCATAATTCTCTAAGACCTCTTTATTAGGATGTCCAAAATTATTTTTTCCCACTTGAATTATTCCATATCTTGGTTCGAACCTTTTTATAAATTCTTCAGTTGATGAAGTTTTACTTCCATGATGTGGTATTTTTATTATATCTACTTTATGTTTATAATTTATTTTTACAATATCCTTTTCTTTTTCCTTTTCTATATCACCAGTAAATAGAAGTGATTTATTATAAGTTTTTAATATAAAAACCAAGGACATATTATTTTCATTTTTAAAGTTAACATCCTCTTTCCTTTCAGGACTTAGAATATCTATTGCACTATTTTTATTTAATATAATTTTATCATCTTTTTTTATTAGTCGTATAGGAATATTATGCTTTGAGGATAATTTAATAATATCTCTGTAAAGTTTGTTATTTTGGCTTTTATATCCTATAAATATATTTTTTATTTTTATATTCCCTATTAAAGATAGTAGTCCTTCAGCATGATCTTCATGGAAATGACTAATAAATACTCCATCTAGAGAATTTATTCCATTCTTCTGTAAATAGGGAAGCACTATATTCTTTCCAACATCAAAATTATTTAAAATACTTCCTCCTGTATCTATAAGTATATTTTTATCTTTTAATCTAACAATACAGCTATCACCTTGTCCTACATCTATAAAGTCAATAATAGCATATTCTTCAATTAAATAATTAGTAGATACTATAAATATAATTAATATTAAATAATAATTTATTATACGTATAAACTTTCTGTTTAAAAAGTCAGTCTTAATAATATTTAGAGCTATACAAATTAAAACATAATACATTATCATCTCTATAAAATTAGGTGAATGAACAATTATGTTATAACTTAAATTATGTACTAAATTCATACTCTTTGTAAATATAACTAGCAATATATTTATAAAATATCCTATAACATTACTAACTATTGAACTCATTAGATATGTTATTATCATTATAAAAGATATTATTAAACTTAAAGACAATAATGGTACCAATACTAAGTTAGATAATATAGATATTATCTGTAAGCTATTAAAATAATATAGACTTATTGGCAACATTCCTATGTATACAGATATAATTGGTGATAGTATATCAGCTAGAAATCTAAATTTATTTGAAAATATTTTTTTGACTTTACTATTAAACAGAAGAATTGAAAGAGTTGCTACATATGAAAGTTGGAACCCCATATTAAATAACCATAGAGGTTTATATATTAACATTATAAATGCTGATAACGCTAGAATATTTATAGAATCATATCTTCTATATGTTATAGTCGATACTATAAGTAAACTAAACATGACAGAAGATCTTACCACTGACGGTGGATAGCCTATTATATATCCATATATTAGTATTAATATAATTGCTAATATACTAGCTATTTTCCTATGAACCTTCAAAAAGTTTAAAATATATAGTATAAAAGCAAATATTATTCCTATATGTAGTCCTGATACTGCTAGCACGTGGGCTATCCCTAAGTTTCTAAATTTATTCTGAGTATTCTCATCAAGATAAGTACTATCTCCAAGTATTATAGACTTTATAATTGAACTATTTTCAGTATCTAGATTCTTATCCAGTATAAAAGATATTTTCTTTTTAAATTTCTGAGATATTCTTTCTCCTTTACTAAGATTATTTCTTTTAATTATATTAACCGAATACTTATTAGTTGACATAATTGTAAAAATGTCATTACTCTGTAAGTACAGTTTATAGTTGAACAACATAGGATTAGTATTTTCTTTTGGTACCTTTATCTTATCCCTAACTAATATGTTATCTCCTAGTCTTATATCTGAATTATCATATATTGTTAATATTAGCTTTTCTTTTACATTGTAGTGTTTGTTCTTATAAGTTATATTACTAACTTCTATTACATATTTTTCATAGCCTTTACTTTTAACCACTTCATTCTTTACAACACCTTTTAGAGACACTTTTTCATCAGAAAATCTATCTAACTCACTTTTATTTAAATGATTATATCCCGCCATATTACCTAATAATAAAAAAAGTATCCATAAAAATATATAATTTCTTCTTTTCAAAAAAATTATATATATTATTTTCATAATAATAACAATTAGTATCATGAAAGCACTAAGGCTAACATTAATTTCTATTTTGTTACATATATAAATTCCAAGCATAAAAGGTACAACTAAATGAATAAATGGTCTTTTCATATTCATAATCCTACTTAAACATTTTTATTTTAAACATTTAATAAAATTTAAGAAAAATATAAAGACTGCATAATCTATACTTAATTATGATTATAGTATATTTTAATAATTTTTTTAACCATGAAATTGTAAAATATAACCATTTTCTTAGTGAAGACTTATAGTAACTATTTTATAATATATTATAAAATAGTTATAAACAATGATAGTCCTATTCTAAAATAAAAAAGAACTTCATTAAGAAGTTCTTCCTATTTTCCTAGAGTTGCAACCATAACTGCTTTTATAGTATGTACTCTATTTTCAGCTTCATCGAATACTACTGAATATTTACTTTCAAACACTTCATCTGTAACTTCCATTGCGTCTAATCCATATTTATTAAAAACTTCTTCTCCTACGCTAGTTTTTCTGTCATGAAATGCCGGTAAACAATGCATGAATATAACTTCATCATCTGCTTTATTTATCATATCCATATTTACTTGATATGGCTTAAGTAACTTTATTCTTTCTTCAAATTGATCTTCTTCTCCCATTGAAACCCAAACATCAGTATATATAACATCTACCCCATCTACACCTTCATTAATAGAATCTGTTATAGTTAATTTACCATTTGTATCTTTTATTATATCTTTCACTATATTAACTAATTCAACCTCTGGATATAGTTCTTTTGGAGCAACTATTCTAAAATCCATCCCAAGTTTTGCAGCACCTATCATCAAAGAGTTAGCCATGTTATTTCTTCCATCACCTACATAAGCAAACTTTATGCCTTTTAAATATCCCTTTTTCTCCTTTATAGTTAAGAAATCAGCCAATATTTGTGTAGGATGAAATCTATCCGTTAATCCATTCCATACTGGAACACCTGCATATTTTGAAAGCTCTTCTACTGTTTCATGTTTAAATCCTCTAAACTGTATTCCGTCAAACATTCTTCCTAATACTCTAGCAGTATCTGCTACAGATTCTTTTTTTCCTAATTGAATATCATCTTTTCCTAAATATTCTGGATGTGCTCCTTCATCAACAGCAGCAACCACAAAAGCACATCTTGTTCTAGTTGAAGGTTTCTCAAATATTAATGCTATATTTTTTCCTTCTAAATTTCTAGGCTTTATTCCTGCATACTTCAATCTCTTAAGCTCATCAGCTAAATCAATTAAGTATGTTATTTCATCTGACGTAAAGTCTAATAACTTTAGAAAACTTCTTCCTTTTAAATTAAATGGCACTATTCTTCCCTCCCATTTTATTCACGTCATATGCAAGACTTAAGCTATTTCAAAAGTATATTTATCTGATTATAACCGTACTCATCCTTAATTGTCAATATATTTATGATTTTTTATTCATTTTTTTATTTATATATTCATTTTTCAATAAAGAAAAACTCTAAATCTATAAAGATGATTTAGAGTTTTTTAATGTTTCTTCAAAATACTTTGTTCTTTTAAGTCCTAATAAAATAGGATAAGCTATTACCATTCCACCTACAAATTGAATAATATTAGGTGGAATAGTAAATATAGAAGCAATCATACTTCCTTGTAATATTCCCCCAGCTACATAGTATCCTGTTACCATCCATACTCCTGCTAATATAATCCCTATTAGACTACTTAAGCTAAACATTTCTTTATCTTTAAGTCTTAGTATAATATATAAAATTATAATTACAATTGGTATTAATATTAAAGCTAAACTAAGTGAGGTTTGGACTGATTGATATAAGTTTTTTAGGCTACTAATTCCATCTAATTCAAGTTTTGTTATAAGATTAGTTGTATAAGTCGTACTACTAAAACCTCCAACTTTCTTTGTTAAAAAGCTCTTTAATACTAGCATTAAAACTATCCATCCACTACTAATTATAACAGATATCATTTTTTTTAGAGAGTTTAATCTTTTTTCATCATAGTCTTGAGACATGAATCCTACTATTCCACCCATTACACTTTTAATAATTAAAGTCGGAATAGACCAGTGTGGATATCCAAGCATTAAATCAGCTAAAGCAGATCCTAATCCCCCTGAAATAGCTCCCCCTTTCCATCCTAACATAATACCTGCTATAAAAATCATACTATCACCAGCATGAATGTATCCGTTAGTAAAAGGAATCGGTATTTGTATTGCAGCAGTAGCTACAAGTACTAATGCTATCATTAAAGCGTAGTAAGATAATCTTCTTATCTTTGAATTCACTGTAATACCTCCCTATTACAAAATTGTTATTATGTAAATCGTTTTGCATTCTGTATTGATATTATCATTTTATACCAATATTGTATGTATAGTCAAGTGTGTTTTTTATCTTTTTATATATTGTATCGTTACAATTGTTATTTAAATATAAATAAGATTTTATTATATATCTATCAAGACTTAGTTTCTGTAAATTCATAAAAAAATAAAGTTTCTCTAACCCATTAAACATATCTAATGCATTAGAGAAACTTTATTATAAATAATCACTAATTAAAATATACTATTCAATGTAGTTTGGTAAATACCAGTTAGGTATGTATGTTTGAAATTCATCATACCAACCTAAAACAGTTTCAGCTTGTTTTATCATAACTTCAACTTCTTTCTTTCCAAATGGAATCGCCCAGTGAATTGATGAAAGTTGATTGCTTGCAATATATAAAGCCATTAGTTTAAAAAATAGTTCAGGAACATTGTTGTTAAAATATCCATTAATACGACCCGATGCAAATAATGCACTTATTCCTGCACACCAAGTTATACGATTAAATTCTTCCCATGGATCACCATAATCAAACCTATTAAAGTCAATGATGCCTAGTTCACCAGACTTTGTAACAATCATATTTCCAACATGATAATCACCATGTTGAAAAGACTGAGGACGACTTGCTAATAAATATCGATTTTGCTCAATATATTTGATTATTTTATCTGATCCTCCTAAATGAATACCACATTCTTTATAGTTTGTCATGTTTCTATTGATTTTACGGTTATAATATTTTTCCCATGACACTTGATTTTTCTTTGGAGGGATTTGATGCATTTTCCTTAAAAACTCCCCTGATTTAACACCAAGTTGGTACTGATCTTTATCACTTAATGTAGGAATAACTTTTTCTGCATCTTCTCCTTCAATCCAAGTGAATAAAGAATATGTTAATTGACCGTTATTACAAATTCCGAAATCAATTGGTCTGGACATTAAAATATCAATATCACCAAGCTTTTTTATAGCTTCAAATTCCCGTTTCTTATTATCATATTGAGATATATCTGATATCCTAAGTAATAATTCATTACCATCTATAGCCTTGATATAATACTTTTCATCTTTTGACCAACCTTTATTAATCTTCTCCACAATATCCCATGTATGAAAACTGGGTATATCACTAAAAATTTTACTCACTTTATTGTACCTCTTCTTTTAACATTATTTTTGCTCATAATTCCTTAGAAATTCTAATAGAGAAAATATAAGTCCGTTGATAAATATATAAAAATACAAGTTTTTGTTTATTTATATTTCTTTCTTCCTAATCTATTGAATGTAAATACTAATATAAACATACCTATTATAATAAAATAGGGTGCTAAATGCTTACTATTTTGATTTCTAATACTGCTTAAGGCAGTATTTATATATATAAGTGTATTCATTTGCTAATTTAACCACTCCTTCAGTTTATTTATATCGGATATTATTATTTTTCTTCCTTTTATTTCTATAGACTTTTCTTTATTAAATTGACTCAATGCTCTACTTACAGTTTCTCTAGATGTTCCTACCAGACTTGCTAACTCCTCTCTAGTAATACTCAAATCAAGTTCTATCTTATCACCTAATTTTATCCCATATTTTTGAGAAAGTTTTATTAATGTATACGCTGTTCTAACATATGTATCATTTAATACTATATTCTTCACTTTTGATTGTGCTTCTTGTAGTCTCTTATTTAAAACCTTTATTATTTCTAAAGCCATGACAGGATTATTTTTAATGACATCTTCAATATCAATATTACTAATAGTATATATATAACTATCTTCTATTGTCATAACCGTAGCTGGATTAGGCATGTCACTAAATAACGTTACTTCTGCAAACATCTTTCCTTCTCCTTTAATATCTAATATAACCTCTCTTCCACTGCTATCAGTTTTATATATCTTAACTTTTCCTGTCTTAATTATGTATACAGCCTCTCCTTTACTTCCTTCTGAAATTACTATGTTTCCTCTTTTAAAGAATCTTTCCTTAGTAACTAATTTAACTTTTTCTATCTCATTATCATTTAATTGAGAAAAAAGCGGTATCTTTCTTAAATATTCATTAGTTATCATATAATCACCTATCAATATTATTTACTATTTGTTTAAACCTATTATATATAGAATCTGTCATTCCTTACAAGTTATATAATATATATTTTTATAAAATTACCCTAATAACTCTATAGTCATATTTATTAATAAGCAATTATATAGAGATTTTAGTTTTATTATGCAATTTATCGATAACCATCTTTATCAGCAATAAAAGCACTTACTTAATCAAATTTAATTCATATAGATTCTTTTTTAAAGAATCTATCCTAAAATTTTGTTTATTTCTTATTATATTTTAATATCAATATTGAATAAAAACATTTTTCAAAAATAAGTATTGAAGTAAGACTATTTTTATCCTCTAAGGGAGTGATTATATGAAAAATACTTTAAAAATAATAACTATTATATTCTGCATTTTAACTATTACTTTTATAGGAAAGGTTTATTACGAGTCTAAGTTAAACAATGTAAGCCTAACTACATTTAATCCCGTTAAACAAACATTAAATAAAAAAGTTATAGAAAACTATTTTTCGAAAAATGAAAAGTTAAAAAAAGAAGCTGAATCTATTATAAAAGAAGTACTCTTAAAAGATTTGGGATATAAAGATTGGTCAAACTACTCTGAATATATAGAGTTATTGGTATATCCTGTAGACATAATTGATACTTTAGAAGAAGATCTTGTTATTGGAGTTAATTTATCTAAAGACTTAGGAGCAATAGCTATATATAAGCCTTACAATGATAAATATGTATATTCTCATAAAATAGATAACTTAACTAAAATAAAGAATATCTCCTTTATAAAGAATGAGTCTGATAAAAAAAGTTTTATAATAGTTGAAGAATTATTGGATGAACAAACTGGAAGCTATTTTATCGATAATTTTACTAGAATATTCACTAAAGTAGACAATCAATTTAAAGAAGTATTTAGACAATCTACTGATTATACGGCATTTCTTTTTGAAAAATGGACTAATCCCTCTCTAAAAAATCCTAAATGGTTTAAATTAGTCGAAAAAAGTGTTATTGATCATGTTTCAGAAGGTACTAAAGACTTAACTCTATTCGTATCTAAAAACTTATCAAAATATGAAAGTAAAGATACAGATACTAATCTTAATAATAAACAATTTGACTTAGTAACTGAAAAGAATTTTGATACAATATATATATGGAAAGAAAAATACAAATTTTTTATCATGGGTGAAGGTAAAGTTATCTCATCTAATGAAATAGTAGGTATAATAGAAGATAATACTCAAACAGTGGATTATCTATTGAATTTAGGAGATAAATACTATAAAGTGATAAATAGAAATGGTGAAATAAAGACTATCAAGAGTAGTGAAATTGAAATTTTAGAAAATTATTCTGATAAAAAACCAGATTAAATTTATCTATATATTTTTTTAAGTTCATTTTGTACAAGCACTTTGCAATAGAAGAGGTGAATTATGTGATAGAAAAAGTTTACATTGAAAATCCTTATTTAAGAGAATTTACTGCTAAAGTAATAAAAAAAGAACGTATAAATAACGAATACTATATAACATTAAATAGAACTATTTTTTATCCTCATATGTCAGGTGGTCAGCCACGAGACAAAGGAACTATGAATGATATAGAAGTTAAAAATGTTTTTGAAGAAAATGGAAAAATTGTACATGTACTTAATGATAATATAGATTCTAAAAACGTTAATCTTTCTATAGATTGGGAGACTAGATTTGATCATATGCAGCAACATACAGGCCAACATTTGTTGTCAGCAGTTATATATAAACTTTATAATGCGGATACAGTAGGTTTTCATCTTGGAAGTAAATATGTATATATAGATGTAACTATTCCAAGACTAACTCATCATGATATAGAAAGAATCGAAAAATTTGCTAATAAAATAATTTACTCTAATTTCAATATAAAAGCTTACACAGTAGGAAAAAGTGATTTAGCAAGGCTTCCTCTTAGAAAGCAACCTACAGTTGACTCTAATATAAGAATAGTGGAAATAGACAATATAGATTTTTCTCCATGTGCCGGTACTCACTGCAGAAATATTGGGGAAATAGGCATATTAAAAATTAGAAAATGGGAAAAATACAAAGGAAATACAAGAATAGAATTTGTATGTGGAAACAGAGCACTTAAAGATTATACATGGAAAAATAACTATATAAATGATATCTCCTCCTTACTTTCTCTTAAAGATAATGATACATATAAAGGAGTGGAAAAACTTTTAGAGGAAAATATATCCTTACAAAAAGATTTATCTAGTTTAAAAGAAGAGCTTTTAGTGTATAAGAGTAAGGAACTTCTATATAATTGTATAAAGTTTAATGAAATTAAAATAGTAAAAAAAATATTTGAAAATAATAATTTAAAAGATATTAGATACATAGCGTCTAATATAATATCTAATACTAATACAACGTGTATCCTTGGATTAGTTGAAAATGACAGATGTCAATTAATTTTGGGAAGATCTGAAAACATAGATCTAGATATGAAAGAAATATTTGATTCTGTTATTGATCTGATATCTGGTCGTGGTGGAGGAAACTCTCAATTAGTTCAAGGTGGTGGCAGTAATATAAAAGAATTAAGTTTCTGTATGGATACTGCTTTGAATTTAATAAAATCAAAACTATAAAATTATGATTAGTTATCATATATGTGATAATATTTTTCATATAATTATTATACCAACTTGAAATAACACGTATAGTTTATTATTTCTTATAGCTCATGATATATATTGGAAATATGGGAGGCCAACTTATGAAAGATATTGTTATTAAGAAAATGGAGCAAAGAGGAGCTACTGTAGAAGATATTGCTAAAATAGTTTATGATCTTCAAAAAAATTATGTTAATATTACTCTAGAATACTGTATTAAAAATGTTGAAAGAATTTTAGAGAAAAGAGAGGTTCAAAATGCAGTACTAACTGGAATACAAATAGATGAATTAGCTGAAAAAGATTTATTAGATGAACCTCTTTTATCTATAGTAAAGCAAGATGAATCACTATATGGTATAGATGAAATATTGGCACTTAGCATAACTAACATATATGGTTCCATTGGATTTACTAACTTTGGATACCTAGATAAAGTAAAAGTAGGTATAATAGGAGAACTTGATAGATTAGGTAAATCTTCTGACAAAGTACACACTTTTTTAGATGATCTAATATGTGGAATAGTAGCAGCAGCTTGTGCAAAAATAGCTCATGCTGCAAGTGATAATTAAAACATATTCAAAATTTTTAAAATAAAATAAACTGTATATTCCTTGCTTTGTTTTTTATATATAAAATCAAGGAGTATGCAGTTTATTTTTTATATTATTTTACTATCTTAATTATTCATAAATTTTTCTATATCTTCCACTGTCTTTATTATATTTTGGGAAAGATTTTCATATCCATCTTCAGTTACTAATATATTATCTTCTATCCTTATTCCTATACTTTCTTCTTCTATATATAAACCCGGTTCTATAGTTATTACCATTCCTTCTTCTAATTCAACCTCAGGGCCATATATTCCAACATCATGTGTATCTAGTCCTAAATAATGGCTGACTCCATGATAGTAATATTTCGATATTTCGTTATCTTTATTTATAAGATTTATTTTCTTACATTCTTCAATTAGAACTTTTTTGGTTATCTCATTTAATTTTGCATACTTAACTCCAGGTCTAATAGCTTCTATAGTTTCTTGCTGTGCCTTTAAAACTATATTATATATCTGCTTCTGTCTTTCTGTAAATCTACCATTTATAGGAAATGTCCTAGATATATCTGCACAATAGTTATTATATTGGGATCCTAAGTCAAATAGTATAAGATTATTACTGTTTATTTCACTATCATTTTTGTCATAGTGAAGAATCGTAGCATTTGCTCCTGATGCTGCTATTGTTTTAAACGAATGTCTTTTTGCTCCTAAGACTTTTATTGTAAAGTCAAAGTAGGCTTCAAGTTGATACTCTTTCATTCCTACTTTACTATTCTTCATAAGACTTTTAATCCCATCATTAGTTATCTTTATAGCTTTTCGTATTTCTTTTACTTCTTCTTCACTTTTTATCATTCTAAGTCTAGAAACTAATCCATATATATTCTTTATCTTTAGATAAGGATACTTATTATTAATATCTTTTGCAAATGATAATGCAGGAGTATCTACAGATTCCCAGCTTGTCTTTTCTAAGTCTAAGTATATGTATTCATAGTCATTCTTTAAAAGATTATTAAACATGTTTTTAAATTCTTGTAAAGAGTATATATTCTCAATACCTGATATTTCCTTAGATTCTTCTTCAGTTAATCTTTTTCCTGTCCATTTTTCTTCTTTTAAGCTAACTTTTTCAATAAACAATGTCTCTTCATATTTTCCATCTCTTTTACCTAAAAGTAGTATAAAGTTCTCTCTTTCTATTCCTGTTAAATAATAAAAATTTTTATTAACTACAAAATCATATTTTTCATCAGCAGATTTTTGTGGAGCACATCCTGAAAAGAATACTACTAACGAACCATCCTCTATTAAGTTTACAAGTTCCTCTCTTTTATTAATAAAAAATTCTTTATTCAATATTAATCACCGTCCTATAACTTCTATACAATCTTATTCTTTAGTAAATTAACTATACTATAAAAGTTTAAAATGACTTATTATCTATATTTTAAATCATCTTTTAAAATATGATTACTAATCCAACTTGCTATAAAGTTAATCATATCTAGTAATACTTTTGTTTGATTATAATCTATATCATCAGTTTCATATTCCAATATTTTCTCTATAAACACGTTATGCTTTATTCTATGTTCTTTTAAATCTTTAAAGTTTATTTCCTTCATATAGTTTTCTTCATACTTAAAATGATATATAGCATAGTCTTTTAATTCTTCTATTATTGTAACTATGTCATCATATTTATCTTGTTGAGTTTTTACTTTCACCAAATTATATAATTCTGATCCTAACTCAAACAATCTTTTGTGCTGAGTATCAATTTCACTAATCCCAGTTTCAAAATCCTCTTTCCATTTAAATATCATTTCTTATCCCCCTTAATTATATCCTTAAATTATAAACTATTATAATCTCATGTCTATTGTAAATACACTCAATTCCCCTCGTATATTTTATCAAATATTTTTACTTTTTCAAAACAAGTATATGTTAAAATAAGCATTATATGATATTAAACTTATTTTTAATACCAATTTATAAAATATTTTTTAAAGTTGAATAACACAACTAATAATCATTCTTAATAGTTTTATAAAATTCAAAAATTGACGCCTATCTAATAGACGCCAATTAAAAATAATATATTTTTTATAATTGCATAGTTAAATTTACATAAACAAATTCTTCATCTAAATTAATTTTTATTTTACTAAACTTAGAACTTCTCCTAGTATTTCTACAGCTTCATCAATTTCCTTTTCTTTTATAGTAAGAGGTGGTACAAATCTTATAACATTAGCTCCAGCTCCTACTAATAATAGTCCTTTTTCTATACACTTATTTATTATATCGGATGGTGAAGTTTCTTCTATCTCAATTCCTTGCATAAGTCCGTATCCTCTTACATCCTTTATAAAAGATACCTTTTCTTTAAGAGATAATAATTTTTTCTTTAAATATTCACCTTGTTTCTCTACATTTTGAAGTACTCCTTCATTAAGCAACTTATTAAGAACTGTTATTCCTGCCGTACAAGCTAATGGATTTCCTCCAAATGTAGAAGCATGATTTCCCGGTTCAAATACATTTGCTATTTTTTCAACAGCCATCATAGCTCCTATAGGAAATCCACCACCTAATCCTTTTGCCAAGCATATAATGTCTGGTTCTATATTATATATTTCATAAGCAAATAACTTTCCAGTACGACCAATTCCACTTTGCACTTCATCAAATATTAGTACTATATCAAGTTCATCACATAGTTTTCTAATATTTTTTAAATATTCTTTTTCAGCAGGACAGATTCCACCTTCTCCTTGTATAGCCTCTACAACAATAGCACAAGTATTTTTATTTACCATGCTTTTTAAAGTTTCAAAGTCATTATAAGGAGCATATTTTACTCCAGGAAGTAATGGTCCAAATCCATTTTGATATTTTTCTTGTCCTGTAGCTGTAATTGATCCAAATGTTCTTCCATGAAAAGAATTTTTCATAGTTATAATTTCATAACATTCTTCTCCACGTTTTAGATTACCATATTTTCGGCTCAGTTTTAGCCCAGCTTCAACAGATTCCGTTCCACTATTACAAAAGAATACTTTATCAAATGCACTATTTTCAACTAATAATTTAGCTAAAGTTATAGTAGGTTCCGACCAATATAAGTTAGAACAGTGATGAATTTTCTTTAATTGTTCATTTAAAGCATTTACAAAATCCTCATTGCTATATCCTAAACTATTAACTGCTATTCCTGAAACAAAGTCTAAATATCTCTTTCCTTCTTTATCATATACATAGCATCCTTCCCCTTTTTCTAAAACTATAGGAAAAGAGCTATAAGTATTCATTATAAATTTTTTACCTGTATCAATCCATTCTTTATCCATAATGTCTCCCCCTTATTTAAACATCGTTCCAATACCTTCTTGAGTAAATATTTCTAAGAGTATACTATGTTCAACTCTACCATCTATAATATGAACAGTATCAACTCCCTTTTCTACTGCACTAACACAGCACTCAACTTTTGGAATCATACCACCATATATGGTCCCAGATTCTATATTTTTCTTAGCCTCATTCACTGTCATAAGAGTTATAAGAGATTTTGGATCATTTATATCTTCCATAACTCCTTTTACATCTGTTACATATACAAGTTTTTGTGCATTTAATGCACCAGCTATAGCAACAGCAGCATAATCAGCATTTATATTATACGTATTCCCTTCCTCATCTCTTCCTATAGGAGCTATTACTGGTATATATCCACATTGTAATAAACATGTTATAAGATTAGTATCAACATCTACTATATCTCCTACATATCCTATATCTATTCCATTTACAATCTTCTTTTTAGCCTTTAATGTCATACCATCTTTTCCACTTATTCCTACTGCTTTTAATCCATTTTTCTCTATGTCATTTACTATCTCTTTGTTTATTTTCCCAGATAGGACCATCTCAGCTATTTCCATGGTTTCTTTATCAGTCACTCTAAGTCCATCTATGAATTTTGACTCCTTATTCATTCTATGAAGTGTTTCATTTATAAAAGGACCTCCCCCATGTACCAAAACTATTTCTATCCCTATAAGCTTCAATAATGCTATATCCTGCATCATCATGGCTTTTATTTCTTCATCAATCATAGCACTTCCACCATATTTAATAACTACAGTTTTGCCACGAAAAGACTGTATATATGGTATAGCTTCTATTAGTGTTTTAGCCTTATTTATATGCTTTTCCATAACCAGCCACCTTCTTTTAAAATCATAATTATAGACAATAAATAAAAGATAAAGTAATAAAATAATCTTGTAGAATTCTATTAATATATTTTTATTTTTAGGTTCTATAGTCAGCATTTATTTTTACATAATCATAGCTTAAGTCACATCCCCAAGCAGTTGCTTCTTCATTTCCTTCATCTAATAGAATATTTACTTCTATTTCTGAAGCTTTTAAAATATCTTTAGCAACCTCTTCGTCAAATTCTACAGGAACTCCGTCTCTCATTAGATCAATCTTTTTCCCATCACTAGTAAAATATATGGATGTTTTATCCAAATTAAAATCTATGCCTGTATATCCTAATGCACAAACTATTCTTCCCCAGTTGGCATCTTCTCCAAAAAAGGCTGTCTTAACAAGATTAGAATTTATAACAGACTTAGTAAGTGTTCTTGCATCTTCCTTTGTATTAGCTCCTTTTACCGTTACACTTATAAATTTCCCTGCTCCTTCTCCATCTTTAACTATTTGTTGTGAAAGACTTGTATTAACAAAGTGAAGTGCCTCTTTGAATTTAATATAATCTTCATTTTCTTTTGTAATTTTTTTATTTTCTGCAAGTCCATTTGCCATAACTATAACAGTATCATTTGTACTTGTATCTCCATCTACAGAAATCATATTATACGAATCCAATGTACTTTCTTTTAAAGCCTTATCTAGTAATTCTCTACTAATATTTACATCCGTAGTTATATATGCAAGCATAGTACCCATATTAGGATGTATCATTCCAGAACCTTTGGCTATACCACCTATCTTAACAATCTTCCCATCTATATCTAGCTCAATAGCTATTTTCTTAGGAAATGTGTCTGTAGTCATTATAGCTTCCGCTGCTAAATCACCATCTATATTTGAGTATCCTAGTTTACTATAGTTTTCTTTTATTCCATTTGTTATTTTATCTATTGGTAGTAATACTCCTATAACTCCAGTAGAAGAGACTAAGACTTCTTGTTTCTTTAAATTTAAACATTCTGCAACTACTTCTGCCATTATTTCGGTATGCTTTTTTCCAATTTCTCCAGTACAAGCATTAGCGTTTCCACTATTAACTACAACAGCCTGAACTTTTTTCTTCAGTTCTAGTATTTGTTGATCCCATAATACGGGTGCAGCTTTGACAGTATTTTTAGTAAAAACACCTACTGCATTAGCTGGTACTTCACTAAATATTAGAGCCATATCATTCTTCTTTTTCCTAACTCCTGCAAAAAATCCTGTAGCCTTAAATCCTTTAGGATTCGTAACTCCCCCTTGTATTACTTTCATTTGACTCACCTACCTGTATTTTTTATATCTATAAACTATACTGGGAATATGGATACACCGTTAATTCCAGTTGATTCATCTAATCCAAATAATATATTCATATTTTGTACAGCCTGACCAGCTGCTCCTTTAATCATATTGTCAATTGCTCCGACTACTATAATTCGTCCTGTTCTATCGTCTATTTTAAATCCTATATCGCAAAAATTAGATCCTTTAACCCACTTTGTTTCTGGTAATACATTTTCTTTTGTAAGTCTTATAAAGTATTCATCCTTATAATGCTTTTCATAAATCTTTTTAACTTCTTCATATGTAAGCTTATCTTTCAATTTTGCATATGAAGTTGTTAATATTCCTCTGTTCATAGGAATTAAATGTGGAGTAAAACTTACAAATACATTGTTATTAGCTATACAACTTAATTGTTCTTCAATTTCTGGCGTATGTCTGTGAGAAGCTATTCCATATGCTTTCATAGATTCATTACACTCTGTATAGTGTGTCCCTATATTTAAACTTCTCCCTGCTCCTGTTACTCCTGATTTTGCATCTATTATTATACTTTCTATGTCTATTATGTTTTCTTTAAAAAGTGGTGCTAACGTTAATATGCTACATGTAGGATAACATCCTGGATTAGCAATAAGTCTAGCTTTTTTTATTTTTTCTCTATTTATTTCACATAGCCCATAAACAGCTTCATCTAAAAGTTCTGATGAAAGATGACTCGTATTATACCAGTTTTCATATATTTCCCTATCACTTATTCTATAATCTGCCCCTAAGTCTATAACTTTTGTTTTTTCTAGTATTTTAGAATCTATTTCTTTACTTGCTATTCCATGTGGCAATGCCATAAATATAACATCTACCTCATTCGCAATTAATTCTACATTCTGCTCGGTACACTTCATTGGAAACACATCTCTAAAATTTTCATATATGCTATCGTATTCTTTATCTATATAACTTTGAGATGTTATAAACTTTATATCCACATTATTATGATTCTTTAAAAGTCTTACTAATTCCGTTCCAACATATCCTGTGGCTCCTATTATTCCCGCCTTTATCACTTTAAAGACCTCCCTAATTTATAGATATATAAAATAAAAACCCCTCATCTCATTTAATTAAGAGACGAAAGGTTTGTTTCGCGTTACCACTCTTATTAGAATGAATATTATGATTATAGTGTATATTTATTCATTCTCTCTCTAGCATTTTAACAGTTGTCACTGTATACCTATACTAATATTTATGCATATAATGATAAATATTTTCAAAGTATATCTTCATGGACTCTTTTCAACATAACCCGTTACTAGACTCACACCATTCTCTAGTTCGCTTAAAACTAAGGCATGTTTACTCTTCCAATCATTAGATTTCATAATTTAGTTTTTATTTAAATAAGAGTATATAAAATATTTACTATAATGTCAATACAATTATTGAATATTTATTCTAATATTTTTATATTAAAACAATAATCATCACTTATAACATTACAATTATTTTTATTTTAATAATTTAAGATTTATATTAAATTTTTACTTTTATTTTATTAGTCTAAGAAAATGTATATTTCTTTCAAAATAACCTATTTATTTTTATTGTAGATCAAAAATAAGATTTTTCATTCAGTATATTATATGTCATAGTGTTTATAATACATATTATAGAAGTAATAACCTTAGATGTTTCAGTAAATAAGTATGCTTACAACAAGGAGGTTTAAATATGAAAGATAATCCTAATGATGTAAATAATAATTCTTCTGAACTATTATATAAGATTGATGATAAACCACCCTTAGGTATATCTATTTTATTTGGATTTCAACATATAATAACTGCATTTGGTGGAATTGTAGCTGTTCCATTAGTTATCGGACAAGCACTTGGACTTTCTGTATCTGATATGGCTTTATTAGTTAGTGCTACCATTTTCACCTCAGGAATAGCTACCTTTATTCAATCTAAAGCTATCGGACCTGTAGGAGCTAAGTTACCATGTGTTATGGGAACAGATTTTACATTTGTTGCTCCTTCAATAGCTATAGGAAGTAAAATGGGATTAGGTTTATCAGGAATCTTTAGTGCAACTATAATGGGATCATTCATTGAAATAATTGCTAGTAGATTCTTCAAACCTCTAATGAAATTTTTTCCACCAGTAGTCACTGGAACAGTTGTTACTTTAATAGGAACTACCTTGCTTCCAGTTGCTATAGACTGGGCTGCAGGTGGAGTTGGTACAAAAGGATATGGAAGTTTAATAAATTTTTGTATATCTTTATTAGTATTATTAATTATTATATTCTTAAATAGATATGGAAAAGGTATGATCAGTAGCGCTTCTGTACTAATAGGTATAGTTGTAGGATACATAATTAGTTATCCTTTTGGTCTAGTTAATTTTCAAGAAGTTAAAAATGCTAGCTGGATTGCTCTACCTGGATTTCTTAAATACGGAATCAACTTTAGTCCAGAAGCATTTATTTCTTTTGCTCCAGCCTACCTAGTCGCTATAATTAGTACGGTTGGTGTATTGTTTGCCATTAGTGAAGTATCACAAAAAGAGCTAACAGATAAATCTATAGCAAATGGTATATTAGCTGATGGCGTTGGTAGTTTTTTAGCTGGCTTTTTAGGTGCGGGACCAACTACATCATTTAGTCAAAATGTTGGATTAATTCCTTTAACTAGAGTGGCCAGTAGATACGTTGTATCTATTTCTGGTATAATCTTAGTCTTACTAGGCATTTTTCCTAAATTTAGCACACTAATAGCTATTATGCCAAATCCGGTATTAGGAGGAGCGGGAATTGTTATGTTTGGTCTTGTTGCCGCCTCTGGAATTAAAACTCTAGGTAAAGTTAATTTAAATAATAGAAATCTCATAATAATAGCTGTTTCATTAGGGCTTGGTCTTGGAGTGACTGTAAAGCCTGAATATATATCAAGTTTACCATCTGTATTCCAAATGATATTTTCATCTGGAATAAGTACAGGTACAGTTTTTGCTCTATTATTAAATATCCTTTTAAAGGAAGAAGACAATGATAATGAAGTTGTAACATAGAATATAAGCTCTTATATTAAAAGTATTTCTAATGTTAAAACTAAAAAAGCAAGTTAAACATTATGTTTAACTTGCTTTTTACTATTTTTTTATTTTAAAAGAACTTTTTAAAGATACTATTCTATTAAATACAAGTTTTTCTTTAGATGTATACCTAGGGTCAACATTGAAGTAACCATGTCTAAAGAATTGGAACTTATCTTGCACCTTAGAATCTTTCATACTTGGTTCTACGAATCCATTAACAATCTCTAAAGAATTATGGTTGATATTATCTAAGAATGATTCTCCTTCATTTTCTTCATCTAATATTAAAGGCTCGTATAATCTAAATTCAGCTGGTACAGCATGTTTTGCATCTACCCAATGAATTGTACTTTTAACTTTTCTTCCTGTAAATCCTGTGCCACTTTTAGTTTCTGGATCATAAGTACAGTGAACCTCAACTATTTCTCCATTTTCATCTTTAACTACATCTGTACATTTTATAAAGTAGGCATTCTTAAGTCTTACTTCGTTTCCAGGAAATAGTCTGAAATATTTTGGAACCGGACTTTCCATAAAGTCCTCTTGCTCTATATATATTTCTCTAGAAAATGGTATTTGACGAGATCCTAATTCAGGATTATCTGCATTATTTTCAGCCTCTAGCATTTCCGTTTCACCTTCTGGATAGTTAGTTATAACTATTTTTAAAGGTCTTAATACAGCCATAGTTCTAGGAGATTTAACTTTTAGATCTTCTCTTATAAAATGTTGTAGCATTTGCTCATCTACTAAACTATTACTCTTTGAAACTCCTATTTCCCTACAAAAATTTCTAATCGATTCTGGAGTATATCCTTTTCTTCTTAATCCACTTATAGTAGGCATTCTTGGATCATCCCATCCATCTACTATCCCTTCATCAACTAGTTGTTTAAGTTTTCTTTTACTCGTTACTGTATTAGTGAGGTTAAGTCTTGCGAATTCTATTTGTCTAGGTTTGCTTTCCATTTCACATTCATTTACTACCCAATCATAAAATGGTCTTTGATCTTCAAATTCTAGAGTACATATTGAATGAGTTATCCCTTCTATAGCATCTTCTAATGGATGTGCAAAGGCATACATAGGGTATATACACCATTTATCTCCTGTATTATGATGTGAAACATGTGCTATACGATATATTACAGGGTCTCTCATATTTATGTTAGGAGATGTCATATCTATTTTAGCTCTCAAAACTTTTTCTCCATCTTTAAACTTACCTTTACACATAGCTTCAAATAGCTCTAAATTTTCTTCTATCGTTCTATCTCTATAAGGACTTTCTTTACCTGGTTCCGTTAAAGTTCCTCTATACTCTCTTATTTCTTCAGCCGTTAAGTCACAAACATATGCTTTACCCTTTTTAATAAGTAAAATAGCACGATTATACATTTCTTCAAAGTAGTCAGAAGCAAAGTATAGATTATTCCATTCAAAACCTAACCACTTTACATCTTCTTTTATAGATTCTACATACTCTGCATCTTCTTTCATAGGATTAGTATCATCAAATCTTAAGTTTGTTTTTCCATTAAATTCATTTGCTAGTTCAAAATTTAGTGTTATAGATTTAGCATGACCTATGTGTAAATATCCGTTTGGTTCTGGAGGAAAACGAGTTATTATTTCTTTATGCTTTCCAGATTCTAAGTCATTAATAACTATATTTCTAATAAAATTTGATGAGATTTGTTTCTCACTCATTTTAGCACGCACCTTTCTTTAGTAATAGAAGACTATATGTTATCAATATGTATTGTTATAATATCGGAATAAAGTCATTATCTCTTACTATAATATAATATTTTTGTTGTTTTGTCAGCTTTTATTCATCTTTATGTTAATATATCGATATAGAGTTAAAAAACTTAAGTCGTTTTTAATATTTACATACCTGCTAATATTATAATAGTAGCTAAAAACATTAATAACGATCCAATTATAAGTGTGCCTCCCAAACCTTTTAATACATCACTGTTTATTACAAACCCTGGAAATAACGTTACAATTCCAATCAAAAATGTAATTAAAATAACTAATGTAATTCCCATACGCACTCCTTTTCTAATAAAGTATCAATTATTTATATATTATAAATTTGTCCAAATATTAGAATTTAAAAACAAGGAACACTATTGTTCCTTGTTTTTAAATTCTAGTGATTTACTAATTATATCGTCTATAACTTTTTGAGACTTAGAAAAATCCATATATGGTGCATAATATTTTTCTATTTCATCGTGATTCTTCTTAGCTTTGTTTAAATTAGATATGGCTATTTTAATTAGTTGTTCATATATTCTTTTATCTTCTTTAATATCATCTTTATAATCTTTTAACTTATCTTCATCTAGATACTTATCTAAGTCTATGACTTTTTTATTATTTGCCTGAGCTACAGTACTTGTAGTAAGAGCAATATTTAAATCTTTTAAAATAACTGTTTCTATTTGTTCTGGTATAAGTGGAGTATGGAATATTTCTACATCTAACCCTCTTTTAACCGCTTCTTTACACACATTTTCTAATAGTTTAGTTCTTCCTGTTCCAAAGTCTCCTTTTATATAATATATATCTACTATATGTTGAAGTAAATTTCCCGAGTAATCAACTAATCCACTAGGAGTATATGCACTGCCAAATAGATGTCTTTCCTTTCCTATAAATTCAGTAAAATCTATATCTCCTAATATTTCATCTACTAAGCTTTGAATTTCTACACTTAATTGACCAACATTTAGTGCTTCTTCATTTTTCCAAACTATATCTTCTTGTATGATTCTAGCAGCTTTTAAGTATTTATAAGCTCTTTTATAAAATTTAGAGTTTCTAACTATTACTTTTTTTATTTCATCTTTATTTTTTACAATCTCCTCACTATTCCAAAAATCTCCTAAATTTATTATTTCATCTATTGCCCCAGGAAACTTAGGATCAGTAACATGTGGTGCTGTTCCATCCAAAACTGCTATTTTTAATTCAGGAGAAGCAATCGCATCTATAGATTCACTATCTGATGCACAATGAAAAAACTCAATATCATATTCTAGTTCTAATAATTTTTCTGCTACCTTTTTCATAATAGAAGATTTGCCTGTTCCTGGTCCTCCTTTTAATATAAAAATTCTATTTGCATCATCCCCTAGAATATAGTTAAAATAAGAATAAAATCCTTCTGATGTGTTTCCACCTGGAAACATCTTTCTTGATTTCCCAGCCATAATAACTCTCCTTTCAATTGACTTTTATTAAGTACATAAAGTGAAATATATTATTATAGTATCTAGTGTTAGTTTATTTAATCATTAATATAATTATTCCCATCTATGTATATTACAATTACATTTTAAATAAATAGTCTCATCTTTTATTTTTTATGATTAAATAATAAAATTTAAAATTTCTTAAACCTAAATCCTTTATTTCATCTTATATTTAATTGAAATTATCTCATACCATATAAATTTTTACCTTTCTTTATAAATTCTTTAAAAATTATATTTATCATAAGTATGTAAGATTACATTTATAAAATTTTTTTAAGAAGGAAGGGTTATTATGAAAGATAAAAAGTTAGAGATAGTTAACTTAACTAAGAATATAAGGAAAAGAACCATAATAAATGACATGTCTTTTGAAGTATATAAAGGAGACATCTGTGGTTTCCTAGGTCCTAATGGTTCTGGAAAAACGACTACAATTAGAATGATTATGGGACTTGTTGCTCCTACAACAGGGAGCATACTTATATCAGGAAATGATGTTTGCAAAGATCGTATAAATGCTCTCTCAAAAGTTGGTGCTATTGTAGAATCGCCTATATTTTTTCCATATATGTCTGGTAGAAAGAATCTTCAGAACTTAGCAAGACTTAATCCAGATATGAATCGTAAAGATCAACTTAATAAAGTCGAAGAATCTTTGGAGATTGTTGGATTAAAAGATAGAGGTAACGATAAAGTAAAGACTTACTCACTTGGAATGAACCAACGACTTGGTATTGCACAAGCATTATTAAACAATCCCGAAGTTATAATCTTAGACGAACCAGCTAATGGATTAGATCCTATGGGAATGAAAGAATTAAGAGAATTAATTATAAAGTTAAATAAAGAAAAAGGAATTACTTTCTTTATTTCCAGCCATCTCTTGGATGAACTTCAACAAATGTGTAATAGATTCATCATCATAAATGACGGAAAATTATTGTGGAAAGGGTCTTATGAAGAATTGTTGTCTAGAAGAGAAGACAGCAACAGACTAGAAGATGTTTTTATAGAACTCATGTCCCAAGGAGGAAATAGATAAACTATGAAATCTTTATTTATAAGTGAATTTGAGAGATTATGGACTAAAAAAAACACTTGGTTAATATTTATATCCATTCCCTTAGTATTATATGCTTCAGCTAAATACTATTTAAGTCATAATGTATTAGTAACTACAACCAGTCCAGAGTTTACTTCATTTGCTAATTTTCCTATTGCAGCTATGCAAGAACAGTTAATAACTTTTTTTAACTTAGCTGTAATTTTACTTCTAGTTCTGTCAGTAACAGAAGAATATAGAACTGGGCAAATAAGAATGATAATGATTAGACAAATATCATTTAGTAAACTATTTTTTGCAAAGTTTATTACTGTTATTATAACTATATTCTTACTTATTACCGCATACTATTTTTTTAGTATTCCAATAGGATATCTACTTATGCCTAAGCTCGAAAAGGTTAGTATCTTTTATCATAATGAATTATTTGCTACACTATCTTCTTTTATATATGGAGTAAAATATTACTTATTATCTTTTTTAACTCTTATTGCCATGGCTTCTACTATTATGTTTATATCCACAGTAAGCCAAACAGTTACAACTGGTGTAGGATTGAGTATAGGTTTCTTATTGTCTTCAATTATATATCCTCAGATTCTTTTAATGTTTTTCGGTAAATTGACAATGAAAGTAGCTAAGTTACAGTTTTTATCATTAACTCATATTCAACATATGGGAATAGCTATTTCTCTTGGAGAGTATCCTTCTCTAGTAGGATGGAATTTTTCAATATTATTAATCTATACAACTATTTTTACAGTATTATCGTATTTATGTTTTACTAAAACTTCTAAATATATTTAAAAAGACATTTATCAATATCATAGCAAGGAGGAAATTAAAATGATAAATCTTGTAGTAAGTGAGTTAGAACGTATTTGGTCACGTTCTAAAACCAAAGTTATTTTAGTAATGCTTATTCTAATTACTTTAATATGGAGTAATAGCATGAGACAGTGGAATGTAGGATTTTATGATGCTAATAATACTATTTCTCTTAATAATCTAAATTTCTCTGTTTTTATTTTAAGAGACCTTCACATATTTCTAATGTTTATAGCTTTACCATTACTTTATACAGATAGTTTAAACGCAGAACATACTATGGGAAGTTATCGTAACATAATTACCCGCCCTTATAAAAAATGGCACTTTATAGTGTCTAAGTTACTTACTCAAACTATAATAACTATTATTGTATTATCTATAGTGTTTATAATTACAAACCTATTTGCTTACTTCTTTCTTAAGCCTGTAGATACTACAATGTTTTTTAAAACAAAAGAAGTATTTGATACTACTAGGGCGTTGATATATAGTTTAAAGTTCTATGGATTAGAATTTTTTATTTTACTTACCCTACTTTCAATAAACAGTATTATATGTAGCATTATTCCTAATTCTGTTTTATCTATGTTTATAACAATGGGATTCTTCGTAGGTTCTATATATGTATCAGATATTTTTGAATTTTTTCTATCTAGTACCAAAACTATTTTTGACATACTAGGTGGTTTACCTTCTTTAGATTTTTACAGTATTATTCTAACATTAATAGTTTCAGGCTTATCTTGTAGTATAATTATATGGGAGAAAAGGGATTTTCTATTTTAAAATTTAGAAAAATCAAATATCATGTACTTTTATAGGAGAGTAATTATGTATGAGAAAATATTAATAGTTGATGATGAAAAAGGTATTGTGTCTTTCATTAAAGATGCTCTATCTGATGAAAATTATGAAATATTAACTGCATATAATGGAGATGAAGCCATAAGTAAAATCAGCTTAAACCCAGATTTAATATTACTTGATATTATGATGCCTGGAAAAAACGGATATGAAGTATGTAAAATTATAAGAGATATATTTTCAGGCCCTATAATATTTCTAACTGCAAAACAAGAAGAATCCGATAAAATTAAGGGATTAGCCTTAGGTGGAGATGACTATATAGTAAAACCATTTAGCCTAAAAGAATTAAAAGCAAGAGTTAATGCTCATTTACGAAGACAACAAAGGATAGTATCTAATTTCAGTAAATCTAAGTTGCGTTTTGGAAAATTAAGTGTAAATCTTAATAGTAGAGAAGTTTATTATGAAAATACATTAATTGATATGACAAGACGTGAATTTGATATAATAGAAGTTCTTTGTCTTCATCCTAATCAAGTTTTCTCCAAAGAGTTGTTATATGAAAGAGTCTGTGGATATGATGCTGAAGGTAATTCTTCTAGTATTGCAGAACATGTAAAAAATATACGTTCAAAACTAAATTCTATTTCTCCAAATGCAAACTATATAAAAACAGTGTGGGGAATTGGGTATAGATGGGAGAGATGTGATTGATAAAAAGACTTTCTTTTAAAAAACAATTTATATGGAATTTTATTTTTATCATAGTATGTAGTTTAACTCTTTCCATCTTAACTTATAGTTTGTTTTTCATACTCATAGACATTGGTGCTATTCTTCCAAGTAATTATTATGAACAAAAAGTACCTGATATTATTAACTATGTTGAAGAAAAAAGTGAGCTACTGTTAAATAAAACAGAAAAAAAGAATTTAGAAAACAAAATACCTTTGGAAGGAATTGAATATGCTGTATTAGATGATAGTCTTAGTTATATATATGGAACATTTAAAAATGTAAATATAGAAAATAAAGATATTATATATGATAACAATGAAAAAGTATTTTATGGTCAAAATGTTATTCGATATATACCTATAAAAAAAGAGTCTTCTATAAAAGGAGTTGTAATATTAAGCTATAAACTTACACCTACTGCAAGAAATCCAAAATATAATTTTTTAATATCAAACGAATTTTTACTTATTTTATCTCCATTTATTTATATAATTTTCTTCACTTGGTTGTTTTCTAGACAATTTAGTAAAAATATTAATAAACCTATAAATAACCTAATAACTGCTTCCGAAAAAATTCGTGAACAAAATTTAAATTTTACTATAGATTATGATGAACCAAATGAACTCGGTGAGCTTTGTCAATCGTTTGAAAATATGAAAAATGAATTAAGTATTTCTTTGAATCGCCAGTGGAACATTGAACAAGAAAGAAAGGATATGATATCTGCTATAGCTCATGATCTAAGAACACCCTTAACTATTATAAAAGGACATATAGAAGTGCTACAAGAAAGTAATTTAAATAACAAGGAAAGATTAAAACAGTATCTAAATACTATCGAAGAGAATACTCTTAGAGCAATAAATCTAATTAAAGATATGAATTCTGTTTCTGAAGTAGATAATATAGACTTTGAACTAAGTCCTAGTTTAACAAATGTAATTGAATTTATAGATAAAAAAATTATTGATTATAAATCTCTCTTAAATAAGAAGCATATAGATTTTAATGTTTCTGTAGAAGATATGAGAAAAAATAATGACTTTATGAATATAGATAGTTATAGAATTTCCCAAATATTAGATAATATCATATTCAATAGTTTTAGATTTACTCCTGAATATGGGACCATTTCACTAAGGATATATATACAAAACAAAAAAATAACTTTTCATATTAAAGACAATGGATTTGGATTCTCCTCTGCTGACTTAAAAAATGTATTTAAAAAATTTTATTGTGGGGATTCTACTCGTTCTAAAGAAAAAGGACATTCTGGATTAGGACTTTATATATCTAAGTGCCTAATAGAAAAACATAAAGGACATATATCCGTTCAAAATAATGAAGAAGACGGTGCTTACGTTAAGTTTTATATAAATGAATTATAGAAGTAATTTATGAAAAATTTAAATATAAATAAAGCTGAACGAGTTATAAATAACTAATTCAGCTTTTTTACTATTTAATAAATTTTAATTTAGCTATATCATTCCAATTTTTTGAAGTTGCCATTTCAACAGTATTTATTTCAACAGTATTTATATCCACACGCATGTCCTTAACTTCTCTATAAACAGTTTGTGCTTCTTGTTTTAATTCTAGTCTTGTTGTATTGTGTTCATCAGAAACTCTTTCATCTAAAGATTTAATATCTTTTCTAGTTTCTTTAATCTCAGTTTCCATTGAAGTTACTCTAATATCCATATCATTAAATTTATTTTCTATTGAATCAATTCTACCATCCATTACGTCAATTTTACTTTCTATTGAGTCAATTCTACTATCCATTATGCCAATCTTACTTTCTATTGAGTCAATTCTACCATCCATTATGCCAATTTTATTATTTATTGTGCTAATTTCATTACTCATATCATTGATTTTGTCATCCATAGTGCTAATCTTGTTATCCATAGTATTAATTTTTTCTAATATTTCTTTTAACATATGTTCCATTCTACACTCTCCTACTTTTTATTATTACAATTAATATCTATGTAGAAGTTTTTTATGCCCGATCATTATTAACTGTTAATTAATTATATCATTCTTTAGTAAAAACTTTCAAATTGAAAATTCAAACATCATAATGAATTAATTTATAATCATATCAGTAATATCCTTTATATTATTGCCATTAATATCACATATTGTAACTTTTATTTTATTTTCTTCATTAGTAAAATAAATAATATAATTATTGTCTATTCCATTTATATTCTTTCTTGAAATATCAAAAGTTCCAAATAAATTATTATCTTTTATAATTATTCTTGACTTGTTGTTATTACTTGGTAACTTTATTTTCCCTCTATGTTTTTTACTATATGATGTATAAACTAAATGATATTTTTCATAATTACCTCCATCCATATGGTATAATTCAATTACATGATAATGGATTTTTTTGTAAAGGGGGAAATATATCTAATGAGATTAACTGATAAATTAATTGAAAGTATAAAATCTCTAAACAAATCTTTATGGATTATAATAGTTCCAATATTACTTGATTTACACAAATTCTTTTTATACAATAAAATATTCAACACTACTTATACACCAACATCAAAACTCTTTCTAATAAAAATAGGTATAGTGTCTATTCCTCCTAGTATTAAGTTTATATTTGAAGATCTTCCTTCTTACTTATTTGAATATAATAATATGAAATTAAGTGGAGTAGTCAACAGCTTTTCTTTATTTAATGTATCTCTTCTAATTTTAGTAACTCTAATACTTAGTTTTATTAATGGAGGATATTTAAGTATAGTAAATAAGTTAAATAAAGAAAAAAGCAGTATAAAAGATTTTTTTATACTTGGTAATAAAGTATGGTTTAAGTTCTTTATAGTAGATATCATTTCAATTATACCTATCGCTTTGTTTATTATGAATAGAGACTTTGCATTTCTATCTGTTATTTTTGCAGTTATATTTTTATTATTGTTTTATCTCAAGTATTCTTTTGTAGCTGATAATTTGTCATTTATAGATCATTGTAAAAAAAGTATATTAGTATTAAGTAATAATTTAAAGATGACTCTTAAAGTTATATTTTTCCCAAGTGTTATTTTTTCAGTTTTAAGTATACCTATATATTTATTATTAAGGCTAGGTACAATAGGTATTATATTTGATATTATAATATTTTCTTATATGGGTACAGTAGTGAATAAAGTAGTCTTAGACGTGTATAAAAATATAAGTAAAAATATGATTCCATCAGAAAATGAAAAGAAAAGTACCATTGATATTAGAGTTTAAAAATCTTATATAAAGCATTTATTATTTTGTATATTTTATTTACTATAATTTCTCACAATTAATAGAGGTTTTCTCAAAAGTGATAGTTAAGATTCACATTTGAAAAAGCCTCTTTAATTTTGTTTAATAATTATAATTCTCTCTCTAACTTAAGCTTTTTATTGTATTTAATTATAAAGTTTACATAAACTAATCTAGTGGTATAGAAATAATAACAGCTTATTGTAAAACTTTTAACAAAATAACGAATTAAAAAAAGAAGTATAATGCAAAATAATATAAGTACAAAAATAATGAATCAATCTAAATTTAGCTAATCTATTAGTAAAACAAGTAAAGGTAATTAAATATTAAAATAAGGAGATGTTAAGTATGGTTAAATCAATTACTTCACCTAAAAAATTTATTATTGGACAGAATATATTAGAAAATGCAAGTGAATATACAAAAGTATTAGGAGATAGCGCTTTCGCTATTTGTGACGAATTTATTTTAAATGAAGCAAAGGGAAAAATGACTGAAAGCTTTTCTGCTATCAATCATAAAGTAACATTTGAAAAGTTTGGAGGAGAATGTTCTAAAAAAGAAATCCAGCGATTACAAGAACTTATACATACTTCAAAAAGTAATGTAATTATTGGTATTGGAGGCGGAAAAACACTTGATACTGCTAAAGCAGTAGCCTATTATGAGAACCTACCAGTGGTAATTATTCCAACCATTGCTTCAACAGATTCGCCATGTACAGCATTATCAGTAATTTATACAGAAACGGGAGAATTTGATGAGTATCTTTTCCTTCCTAGCAATCCAGACGTAGTTTTAGCTGACACACAAATTCTTGCCAATGCTCCAACCCATTTCTTTGTTGCTGGAATAGGCGATGCACTGGCAACATATTTTGAAGCAAGAGCATGTTATCAAGCAAATGGTGATAACTTAGTAAATATGAAAGTCTCTCAAACAGGTATGGGAATAGCAGAAATGTGTTATGATATGTTATTAGAATATGGCGTCCAAGCAACTGTTGCCGTAAATAAAAATCTTGTTACTAAAGCTGTGGAAAATGTTATTGAAGCAACCATTTATCTTAGTGGTGTAGGAGCTGAAAGTGGAGGACTTGCAGCTGCACACGCTATTCATAATGGTATGACTGCTATTAATGAATTACATCATGTTTCTCACGGTGAAAAGGTAACATTTGGATTATTAGCACAACTTACTTTGGAAAATGCTCCATTAGAAGAAATTGAAGAAGTGATTTATTTCTGTAAAGAAGTTGGATTACCAACAACTTTAGAAGAATTAGGTTTAGAAAATATTAATGAAGAAGATATAATGAAAGTAGCAGAACTTTCTTGTGCAGAAGGAGACACTATGGGAAATATGCCATTTGATGTTACTCCACAAGATGTATATAACGCAATTCTTGCTGCTAATGAGTTGAGCAAACAATATCAATAGTTATAATAAAAACAACACACTTTTTTAATAGTGTGTTGTTTTTATTTTAGTAGTAATTTTATTAATAATATTATTATCTCAAAAGTTTTTGAATTCCCAATAGGTCTTCAATTTTGTCAGTCATATATTTATATGAATCTGCAACACCTTCATTGTAGAACACTGGTGCTAGTTCTTCTATAATAAAATCTAAAATAAGACTTGAAGCAAGCTCCCCTATATCTTCATCCCGTTCATTTTGAAAGTAAGATTGAATTAAAGAAACCATATGATTCCTTTTTTCTTTACTCAAATTAATTTTATTATTCAAATCAATTCCCCCATTTTTTGTCTTCATAATATTACACTATTACAAGTCTAGTTTTAATATATTATACATCAAAATTAAAACTTATATTTAAGTTGAAACTTTTTACTGTATTAAATTATAAAATTTACGCAAACTAATTTGGGAGTATACATTTGTATATATAAAGGAGGTGTTAATTATGAAAAACTCTAAAGATAATAATAAAAATAATAAAATGAAACAAAAAAATAAAAAACAAGATAATATGAAAAATAACTCTAATAATGATTGTTGTAGTAATAAAAGAGATGATAATAAAGATAGATAATTTTAGAAAATAAGTGACTAATAGAAATAAGAGAATTTATATAATCAAAGTATTTAATTAAGGAAGTTCTTCTATAAGACTTCCTTATTTGAATTTATAATATTCACTTTTTTCACTTTCTTTGCCTTTTAACCATTATTAACATAGCTATTCCTAATATAAACAAAGCATATATAATAAAAATAACTAAATTAACTCTATTGCGTAATACTGGAGTAAACATGTATTGCCAAGTAAAATTCAATTAACTCTCTCCTTTTAGATCATTAGTACTTATAGTATTTGTAAAAAATATAATACTCTATTCATGCACTATGTAATAAGAATTACCATAATTACTTTGGTCTTTATTAAATCTAATTAAAGTGTTTAATTGTATAAGTAACTTTACTTTATATATAAGGTTTTGGATTCAACTACATAAACTAACAGAATTTGACGGTTATTTTTAAGTATAGTTTAGTGAGAATAAACAGAAAATACATATAATAAATATTTTGTTAGGAGAATTATGATTATGGAAATAAGAGAAAATGTTATTGTTCCTTTAGGATATGGTAAATTTGTTAGATCTGACAAAATTGTTGCCTTAGAACCTATAGAAGATGATAGAGGGCCTGGACGTCGTACAAAAGTATATGTTGAGGAAATGATTAACCCTATTATTGCTTCTCGTACCGAAACATCTATTATAGGCAATATTGTTGAGATTCCTCAAGAAGTACTAGAAGCTACTGCTGCATTAGAGCTTTTACAAGATATTTTAGATGATGTAGAACAAATTGGACCTATGCTTAGGAAAAGCATTAAAAAAGAAGCTAATCTTGATATAGGTAGAATTGAAAGAAAAATTGAAGAAATCTTGAATCATGAAATTAGATCTGATTTGGATGATAGAAAGTAAATAGAATAAAAAGACTCTAGATTCAGAGTCTCTTATTTTTTTATATTTAATATTTTCTAGATTTTTTATCTTATATTTTTTAACCCTACTGATTTAGCTGATGAAATTGCATTTAAAAATTCTTCTCTTGTAATTCTCCTTTTTAATTCTTCAAATTCATTTGCCTTATGCATTGGATAATACTGAGCCATAATATTTACATAAGTATCTTTGGATATTTCCTCTGCAATAAATTTCATAATTTTTTCTGTTCCTGCAATATTCTCAGGCATAACTAAATGACGAATCATTAATCCACTATAAGCTATATTATTATCAACTTTTAAATTTCCAACTTGTCTATACATTTCTTTTACTGCATTTTTTGCTATAGAGTAATAATTTTTTACACCTAGATATGTTCGTGCAGTGTTATCATCAGAAAACTTTATATCAGGCATATAAATATCTACAATACCATCTAAAAATCTTAAAGTGTCTGTTAGATCATAGCCATTAGTATTGTATACAATAGGTATATTTAATCCATTCTTTGCAGCTATAAAGATAGCCTCAACAATTTGTGCAACAATATGTCCTGGAGAAACAAGATTTATATTATGACATTTTCTTTTTTGAAGATATAACATCATGTCTGCTAATTCTTCAGCACTAACTTCTTCTCCAATACCACAGTGACTAATCTCATAGTTTTGACAAAATACACATTTTAAATTGCAATGAGAAAAAAAGATAGTACCTGATCCATATTTTCCAACAAGTTCATTTTCTTCACCAAAATGTGCTTCTGCTCCAGAGACAACAGTCTTATCTAGAGTTTTACAATAACCTCTCTCGCCTTTTATTCTATTGACTTCACATTGATGTGGACATAGGACACAATTTTCCAACATTGTTTTAAGTTTATTAGCACGTTTTTCAAGTTCACCATTTTCTAATAAATTGAGATAACTAGGTTGGTACATATATCTCATCCTTTCCTAATGATACTTAAATATATATTTGCCTTTATTAGAAAATAATATGTAAACTTGTTTTAAAATTTCTACTAATCTTAAATGAAATGGATTCTAAATTAACTCGTTGTAATAATATAGAAATATCATACCGCTTTAATTACTTCTATTTCTTAGTTTTGTAAAAATACTTTTATAAGTTTTCTAATATGTGGGCCATCATATACAACTAATATTTTCGTCATAGCTACAACTCACTTTTTTCACATTCTTGAATTCGTAACTGTTGTGTAGCAAATTCTCGGTACATATCATGTGTTTTAAATAATTCCTCATGTGTACCACTTCCAGTAATATGGCCTTTCTCTACAAATAATATCTTATCTGAATCTATAACAGTAGAAAGACGATGAGCAATGACAAGTGTTGTTCTTCCTTTCATTAAGTTATCAAGTGCCTTTTGTACATAAATTTCTGATTTACTATCAAGACTTGATGTTGCTTCATCAAGCATCAAAATTTGTGGATCACGTAGTAATGCACGTGCAATAGCAATTCTTTGACGCTGTCCACCTGATAACTTAATTCCTCTTTCTCCTACTTCTGTATCAAATTTATTTGGAAATTCACTAATGAAATTATAAGCATATGCCATTTTTGTTACCCTTTCTAACTCTTCGTCACTAACATCTTTATCTATTCCGTAACAAATATTGTCACGAATTGTTCCATAAATAAGCGTACTTTCTTGTGCAACATAGCCCATATTACTTCTCCAAGATTCTAATGTAAATTCATCAATTGGTGTATTTCCAAGCTTAATAACTCCATTCGTTGGTTTATAATATCGTTCAAGAAGAGAGAACATAGTTGTCTTACCTCCGCCACTAGGTCCAACAATTGCGGTTACTTTTCCATGTTCAATAGTAAAGTTCATATTAGATAAAACTTTTTCTTCCTCATAAGCAAAGTCAACGTTTTCTACTGTTATGGTTTCATTTATTTCCTTTAATTTTTTTCCCACATGTAAGTCTTCTACTTCATGTTCTAGAACCGTAGTAATACGTTCTGTTGCACCCATTGCTTTTTGTAATTGTGTAAAAAATACTGTTAGCTGAGCCATTGGCATAATTATTTGAATTAGATACAAGATAAATGCAACCATATCACCTGCTGTTAATGCACCTGAAGATACACGTACTCCTCCATATCCAACAATAGCCACAAGTATTATCATTAAAATAAAAGAAATCATTGGCGTAATTAGAGCTTGAACTTTTGCTTCCTTCAAACCAAATTTAAAAATATTTGTAATGCCAGTTTTTCCCCTATCATATTCAATTTCCTCTGCATTTGATGCTTTTACTAAACGAATTTCTGGTAGTACTTGATTAAGAACTGAGGTAAATCGTGCAGTTTCCTCTTGCATTCCTTTAGAAATATTAAACATCTTTTTTCCTAATAACGTTAGAACAACCATTGAAAGTGGTATTGCAATAAGCATTACTAACGTCATCTTCCAATCAAGAAATAATAAAATTATAACTGAACCAATAATTGAAATTACACCAGCTAAACAGTTTGCTAAATATTCTGTAATTAACTCTTTTACAACTGCTGTATCATTTATTACACGACTTAATGTTTCTCCTGTTTCGTACTTATCGTAATAATGTATCGGTAAATGAATTATTTTTTTCCATAACATATCTCTTAAATTTGCTACTACATTATGTCCAATACGATTCAATAGATAGATTGAAAGCCCACTTGCTATTGCCTGTAATACAAACGCAACTACTAACATAATAATTTGCAAGTGATTCAATGCATCCAATGAAAATCCATCTACTAATTTCTTTGTAAATAACGGAACAGTAAATCCTATTCCTGTTGTTATTACACTCATACATAGTGCAACTATTAGTGTTAACTTAGATGGATTTGTTTCTTTCATTAGCTGAATAAACATTCTCCAGTTTCCTAATTCCTTGTATTTTATTCCTTCCTTCATCTATTTTCTTCCTCCTTGAGTTTTTTACACATCTGATTTTTTCTTCTTTTTATGTTAGATCGTTAATATTTAATAACTATTTCTGTGCAAAAATATATCTTAAAATATGAGTATGAGGTCCTTCACCATGGTCTTCAGGGTCTTCTATTATTCCAGTTTCAATTATATTAAAAGTCTTAAACTGATTAACTAAATCATCTTCTTCATAATAATGGACAGGTCTTCCTGGTTTACTTTCAACTGTATTTTTTTCAACTTCTTTACCTTTACCAAAACTTTTTTCTTTCTCAGAAAAAGCAGTAAGAAATATATATCCTCTATCTTTCAATTTATTAGAACAGTTTTCTAAAAATATTTCTCTATTCTTTTCTCTAAATAAATGTATTACATTAAAACAATATATCGCATCATACAATTTATCTTTATTAGATATATCCATAATATTACCTTTATAGAATGTTGTATTTGGATCAAATTCTTTAGCTAAATCAAAGGCTTTCTTTGATATTTCTATACCTACAACATTGTAATTATTTGAAGAAAATAGTTTTGTATTACGCCCATATCCTGAGCCTGGAACCAGAATATCTTTAATATTTCTTTTATCAAATAAATTTAGTGCATAAAAAGCAGTTTTACTAGCCTTTTCTCCCCATATGTGATCTTCTTTGATAAATCTATTACTCCAATAATCTTCCATATTTGAAATATAGTTTGACATTAACTGTTATTCTTTTCTTTGAATTTTTGATTTAGTACAATTAATCTAATAAGAGTATATATAAATTAAGTCTCATAAATACTTAAGGATGCTTTGTTCCCTCTAACAACATCGATATAGTTTTTTTAAGTCTCTTATCTCTTGTTTCTATTTTCTTTGCATTTGTAATCCATTCAGTAAACTTTTTTTGATTGCTATAAGATAAACTATCAAAAATATTTTTTGCTTCTACATTTTCCTCAAGTTCTATCTTAAAATCTTCAGGTATTTCAACAATTCGTGGATCATCATCTTTTGTAATAGCAACATGTACTAAATCCCCATCCTGTTTATTAATTTCTTTTCTTATTTTTTGAGTTATTCCAATACAATGACAATGATGTCCCATTTTTACTAATGACCCTCTATATTCATAATCATCAAAAATGGCTTTAACTTTTACCTGTCCTTTTATCCCGAATTCTTTTTCCACATCATAAGGAAACTCAACAAAAGTAGCATCTATAGAATCATGTTTTTTTATTACAGCATCAAATTCATATATTTTCATTTGCATTCACTTCCTTTTCTAGATATCAGATAATCTATTTATATGCTTGTCCAGTATGTTGTGAATTCTATAGAGATTTTTTGAATCCCTTATATGCATCTTACATATTAACTTAAATATGTTATATCATAAGTAAATTAGTTAATTTATATTAAAATCCTAAATCTTCTCTTATCAAAAATATCTTCATTCTATTTTTTACATATTGACCTTCTAAAATAACTAAATTAAAACATACTCTTTGATCAGTTTTACAATCTACACACTTGCTTAATTCTACACACGGAGGATTATATCCAGCTCTTTTCGCATTAAGGAGTGCCGAAATATTCTTTGCTCTTTGAATCGCTTCATCCAATGTATTACATACCTTATTTTTACCGACAACAATAATTACATTGTCTGGCCCATAAATCATTGCTGCTAATCTATTACCACTAGATCTATATTTACTATATGTCCATCTTTTGAAATAGCATTTGTCCCTGTTATAAACCAATCAGACAATAAAGATTTTTTCTTCATCGCTTTACTCTCTTCTTTATTTTTTGCTAATGTTTTATCAAATACAATGTTCCCTCTTTCATTCAAAACCTGAGATATATTCATATCCTTTAGCGTTTTAGAATTTCCAATACCAACTGTAGATTTTTTAGGTATTAGTTCAATAATTTTATTCTTAGTCTCTTCTAACGTTTCAAAAAATGTTAATTCTATATTCCTTGTCTTAAAATTATTAATTAATTCTGATTCAAAATCTATATTCATGATTTCCCCCTCTATTTAAGAATGTAACTATCATTTAGTTCTTTAAGTTGATAGTATATAATATCTATAACCTAAAACAATAGAGTATTTTTTAATCTTTTATAACTGACATAATGAATTAGCTTAGTGATGCTAAAATCTATAGTTAACATCTTCTAACTATACTCCACCTTAACTCTACTACCACAAACCCCTGGTATAGGTGGTGATACTAATAGTTTTACTGGTACTCTATTCTTAAGTTCTTCAACATGACTTATTATTCCAACACTTAACTTCTCTCTATGAAGTTTTTCTAGAGATGTCATAGCTACATCTAAGGTTGTTGTATCTAGTGTTCCAAATCCTTCGTCTAAGAAAAAGAACTCTATAGATGTATTTCCTTTTAGTTGTATTTTAGTTGAAAGGGCTAATGCTAAAGATAGTGATACTAAGAAAGTTTCTCCACCAGATAAGGAGTTACATTCTCTTTTTACTCCACCATTATAGTTATCTATTATTATGAAGTTATTATCTTCACTTATTTCTAATCCATATCTCTCTCTAGTTATTTCTTTTAGTTTTGATGTTGCTATTTTAGCTATTAGCTTTAAATGACTTCTACTTATATATTCAACAAACTTTTTTCCTTTAGTTAGATCAAACATTTCTTCTAATGAATCATTCTTTGTCTCTAACTTTTTAATTTCTTTTTGAATTTCCTTAACTCTGTCTAAATTCTTACTCATTTCATTTATCTTTTCTCTTACTTGTCCTTTTTTCTCTTGTATCTCATTGTTATAGTTATTTTTCTCTTCTCTATTTTCAACTAAACTCTCCCATTCTTCTTTCGTTATCTTTCTTCCTTCAAGTTGAATTTTTATCTTTTCTATATTTGATGTTAGTATATTTAATTCTTCTTCATAGGCTTTTATTTCTTTTTCCAACGCTTCTAGTTTAATTCTTTCTATACTATTTTCCTTTACTTCCTCTACATTTTTAAAGTTATTCTCTCTAAGGGCTACTTCTAGTTTTTCTTCTATATCTTTTAAATTGTTTTCTAGTGTAAATATAGTCTTTTCTACTCCACTTATTTCTTCTTTTAATTTATTTAATTTATCTTGTAATCCTTCTAACTCTAACTTTAATCGATTTTCTTTATTTAATACATTCTCTACATATCTTTCTATTTTTACTTTTAATTCTTTTAAGTCTTTCCCCTTTGATACTTCTTCTATCTTTTTATTGTTTCTTTGTACTATTTCTTCTTTTGAATTTATAGACTGTTCTATTTTGACCATTTCATCTTTATAGTTATTTATATTTAACTCTGTTTCATCTTTATCTTGTTCTAACTTCTTTACATTTTCTTTTTGTTCTCTCAAGGTTTTATTTATTTTTTCTAACTCTTTATCTATATTAGTTACTTCCTCTAGTTTTTCTTTTATATTTTTCAAGCTCAATTCTTCTTTTATTTTTATATATTTATCTAATATGATTTCATGCTCTTCTTCTAATATTTTTAACTTTTCTTCTAGTTCATTTTTATTTTTTATATGATTTTCTAGTTTAGTTATATATCCGGTCTCTTTATTTTCTAGTTTATATTTCTCTTCTGTTTTTACCTTCAGCTCATTCTCTATTTTTTCATTTTCAGTATTCCACTTCTCCAAATAAGCTTGAGACTTTTTAAGCCTTTCTTCCAAACTATTTTTTTCTCTTTTTAACTCTTCCTCATTTAATCCTAATATTCTTTTCGAAAGCTCTTTTATCTCTGATTCTTTATTTTCACTATCTTTCTTAAGAGAAGATACTTCTATCTCTATTTTGTTTATATTATTTCTTAAATCGTTTATCGCTTTTTCTAGTCTTACTTGTATTTGTTGCTTTTCTTCTATCTCACTATTATCTACTATGTCTGCTAGTTTAGGATGTGTAGTTGATCCACAAACTGGACATTCGTTACCTTCTTTCAGCTCTTTGCTAAGAATATTTGCTAAGTTTTTATATTCTAAGTCTTTTATATCTTTCTTTAGACTTTCTAATGAATTCTCTTTAGACTTCAAATCTTTATTTAAAACTTTCAGCTTTTCATTATTTTCATTTATATTTTTATCTAATTCTAATTTTATGTTTTTTAAGTCATTTACTTTTAAATTTATCTCTTTACATTCTTTGATTTTATTAGTAATTTCAAATATATTTTCTCTTAAGATAAAGATAATATCATTATTATCTGGTTTAGAGTTTTCAAGCTCTTTTTTTCTGCTATCTAACTTCTTTATTTCATTATTTTTATTACTCAGTTCTTCTTCTAGTATTCTTTTATCTTTTTCTAGATTTTCTATTTGGACTAGTATATTTTCTTTTGATATACTACTTTCTTTTATATCTTTTAAAATTTCAATATACTTTTCTTCCAGTCTAGATCCCTCTATAATCTTTGTTCTATATTCTGACGATATAGTTCTTTTAGATATGTATTCTTCTCTTTTCTGCATTTCAGATTCTATATGTTTTTTATTTGTCCTTATCTCTTCTAGTTTAAGTGATAAGCTATTTATTTTAGACTTTGTGTTTTCTTGTTTTTGCATTAATATTTTTCTTTCAGCTTCTAAATCATTTTTTTCTTCTTCTAGTTTTATTGCTTCTTCTACTTCTCTTTTTTTATCTCTACATAATGGAATATCATTTTCCTTTTTGTCATAAAAAACTTTATATTCATCTTCTTTATTTTTAGTTTGGACGGTCAAATCTCTCAGTGACTCTTTATATTTCTCTAATAATCTTTTACTTTCTGATATATCTCTATTGTTTTTTTCTAGACTATGTATGTATGGAATAACTGCTAAGGCATTTCTACCTTTTTGTAGAATAGTTTTCTTATCTTCTATATTTTCTTTATTCTCTATTAGTTTTTCATGTTTAACTTCATGTAAAGCTAGTTGTTGCTGCAGTTCCCAAACTCTTTTGTATTTTTCATACTTTTCATTTAATATTGTTATTTGCTGTTTTAATTTTTCTTCTTCTTCTAACAAGTTTTTTTGTTCTTCTTTTAAGATTTTAATATTCTCTACTGATACTCCTTCGTATCTATTTAGCTCTCCATTTAATATTCTCAGTTCTTCATTGACTAAGTCTTTTCTTACTTTTATTTTTTGACTTAGCTTTTCTCCGTACTCTTCTAATCCTAATATTCTTTCTAACATTCTATTTCTTTCTGCGCCTGCTAAAGTTAAAAATTCACTAAATTTACCTTGAGGAAGAACTACTGTTTTTATAAAATCTTCGAAATTTAATCCTATAATATTATTTTCTATTTCTTTTCTAACTTCTGTAGTTTTCTCTACTATATTCTCTTCTTCACCTAGATTATTATAAGTTATTAGCTTTGCAAAAACAGTACTTATTCCACCATCTTTTTTTCTTTTTATACTTCTTTCTATTTTATATTTTTTTCTGTTCTTTCCATTCCCAGCTTTAAATTCAAAAGAAATATAGAGTTTATCTGTTTCTGTATTTATATAAGATGTGCTTTTTCTAGCTACTTGTCCATATATAGCCAATGTAATAGCATCTAGTATAGTTGATTTTCCACTACCAGTAGGTCCAAATATTCCGAACAAACCTTTTTCCACTAGCTTTGAAAAATCTATTTCTTCTTCTTGTAAAAAGCTATTTAATCCCTTTATCTTAAGATTTATAGGTCTCAATCTATTCACCTTCTTCCAATACTATCTCAGAAAACACAGTCATAAACTCTTCACTAGGTTCTACGCTTCTTTTTTCTAAATAAAAGTTTTTAAATAGTTCTGCTATACTTTTTTCTTCAAGACTTTCTAATTCTTCTTCTATTTCTGTAGCTTTTATTATAGGAGTTATTGTGAGGATATCTGGTTTTATACTTTTTATTTCTTTTAACTCTGATTGAGTTATTATTTTATCAGTTTTTATTTCTAAATAGACCCATAATTCTCTATCTTTATTTTCTTCACATTTTATTATTGCTTCTTCCACTCCATTACATTTCCAAACTTCTATAGGCTTATATATATTTAATTCTACTAGTTCTATATTTGGCTCTTCTTTAGGCTTTATATCTACTACATATACATATTTCTTATGATTACATTCACTTTTACTATATTGTATTGGTGAACCTGAGTAGTATGCATTGTTATTTCCCTTCACTTTTTGACTTTTATGTAAGTGTCCTAATGCTATGTATTGAGCATTTAGAGGTAATTTTTCTCCATTTACAGTAAGGCCTCCTCCTATTTGAATAGGTCTTTCAGAATCAGTTGATTCTCCACCTAATACAAATATATGGCTTGTACAAATATTTATAGTATCTTCCCTAAATTTCTTAGAGAGTTCACTTAGTATTTCTCCTACTTTTTCTGAATATTCTTTTTGTATTTCTTCTTCATCTTTTCCTTTATGAAATATTTCATTTAATCTCTGTTCACTAGGATAAGGAAGAGTTAATATAACTATATTTTCATCCTTTATCTTAATTTCTACATATCCTTCTCCTGAATCTAATATTTCATAATTTCCTACACTTCCTACTTCTACTGTATTTTTAGGTGTTCCTAATAAAATTATTCCTTGTTCTGTAGCTAGTGGTTTAGATGATATGAGTCTATCTGGATTATCATGGTTTCCCCCTATTACTAGAACTATTCTTTCTCCGTTATTTGAAAGTCTTTTTATTCCTCTGTAAAAGAGTTTTTCAGCTTTTGCAGGGGGATTACTATTATCATAAATATCCCCTGCAATTATAATTAAGTCTATATCTTTTTCCTCAACTATATTTACTAAATCATCTATAAATTTTTCCTGTTCCTCTAATCTACTATAGTCTTCTAAATATTTGCCTAAGTGCCAATCCGACGTATGAAGTATTCTCAATCTACCTTCACCTCTATATCTGAATTAAATGAATATATGAAACTTTCTTTCACATTCTTTTTTGTTATTTTTTCTATAGCTTCTTTATATAACTCTAGTTGACTTCTATATTTAGATACCAGTTTTCTAGGATCTTCTTCTATATAGTCAGTTTTATAATCAACAAGTACTATCTCTCCATTTTCTTCAAAGTAACAGTCCACGATACCTTGTATATAGACATCTTCATTACAATTTTCTAGTTCTTTTATTACTTCACAAGCATTTTTTCTATATACAAAAGGAGTTTCTCTATATATATTTTTTGAAGCTAACATTCTTTTTCCTATATTACTTTCAAAGAAATTTAATACTTTTTTTGTATCTACTACTTTTGCTTCTTCATCTGTAATTAGTTCCTCAAAAGTCATTTTTTCTATTTGCATTTTTATAGACTCTAAGTTCATTTCTCTACTTAAGTCTATATGTTGCATAACAAAGTGAATTATAGTTCCTTTCTCAGCAGATGTAAATGGTTTTTTCCCTTCTAAAAATTGTGGCATTTTCACTAATGAAGGTATCTTGTACATTACGTTATCTATATCTTTAAAGTTAGCTTTTTTAATATCTGAAACTGATAATTTAGATGGTATTTTTATAGAGTTCTCATGCTCATAATTCCAGTTAAATCTTCTCTCTATTTCTTCTTTATATTCTGTAGACTTTTTAAGCTCAAAGTTTTCAAGTTTATTTCTATATTCTTTTTTTAATTCATTATCTTTATTTTTTTCTTCTGTAATATCACTCTTACTTATAAAGTTTACTTTCCATTTAGAATCATCTTTTATATCTAACATATCTTCTATGTCTAAATTAGCCATTTCTCTTAAAGGTTTTCCGTCTACATGTTTAAATAGACAATTACATATCCAGTCTAAATAACTTTTGCTATTCATTAAGTTATATAGCGTATTTTTCTTTGACCACTTTTTAGCATGTCTTTCTATATTTCTAACACTTCCAACTAATATAAGTTTATCTTTTGCCCTAGTTAAAGCCACATAAAGTACTCTCATTTCCTCAGAAAGATTCTCTATCTTCTTTTTATTTTTTATTGCTATTTGAGGAAGTGTTTCTCTATATCTACGTTTTAATATATCTACATGTTTAGGTCCTAGTCCTAATTCTTTATGGAGTAATATGTCTTGTTTCATTTCCTGAAGGTTAAATCCCTTTCCTAGTCCTCCACATATAACTACTGGAAATTCCAATCCTTTACTTTTATGGATAGTCATAATCCTAACTACATCTTCATTTTCTCCTAGTACTTTAGCTGTTCCCATTTCTCCTTTTACATTTTGAAGCTTATCTGCAAATCTTATAAAGTTAAAAAGGCCATTTATAGAAGCTTTTTCAAATTGATTTGCTCTATCTACTAATATCCTTAAATTAGCTTGTCTCTGTAATCCTCCTGGCATAGCTCCTACATAATAGTAGTATCCTGTGTCTATCATAAGCTTCCATATGAATTCATCTAGTCTTAAATATCTAGCTTCTTCATTCCAGTAGTCTATTTTATTTAAAAAATTTAACAATTTTTCTCCTATCTCATCATCATTATCTTTTATATAGTTTTCTATAGCTTCGTGATAACTCATATCTTTATAGTTTATTCTTATTTTTATAAGTTCTTCTGTTGTAAAGTTTCCTATTGAAGATCTCATTACACTAAGTAATGGAATGTCTTGTCTTTTATTATCTATAATACTTAATAGATTTAAAAATATTTTTATTTCTAGTACATCAAAGTATCCTGAGCTATCATCTACATATACTGGTATTCCTTCTTTGGCAAATACATCATTAAATACATTTGCCCAGTTTTTAGCTGCTCTAAAGAGTATAACTATGTCCTTATAGCTTATTTCCTTAAATCTCTTTTCTTTTACATCATAAGTTTTTTTGCCTAAAAGCTTATTTATCTTGGATGCTATTATCTTAGCTTCTATCTCTGCATCTGACATTTCTTCTAAATTTCTATCTACTTCATTACCTTTTCCTTCACTGTCTTCATCTTCTGAGATATCTTTTTCTCTTTCTAAACTTAAAGTTACTCCATCTTTTTCTATTATGTTTACTTCTATAGATGAATCATCTATATTCTCATATTTAGCTCCATTATAAAGAAATGCATCTTCTGTATAGTCTACCTCTCCAATTGATTTAGACATTATATTTTTAAATATGAAGTTCACTCCATCAAGTATTTCTTTTCTACTTCTAAAGTTTTGAGAAAGGTCTATTCTTTTATTTATACTTTCTCCATTTTTAGAGTAAGTCGTATATTTATCTATAAATAATGATGGATCAGCTAACCTAAATCTGTAAATACTTTGTTTTACATCTCCAACGAAAAATAAGTTATTATCACGTTTTATTCTATTTATAATAGTTTCTTGAACTATATTACTATCTTGATATTCATCTATAAATATATAATCATAACATTTTTTAAATTCTTCTCTAACTTCTTCATTTTCTAATATTTTAAGAGTGAAGTGTTCCAGATCATTAAAATCTAATAATCCTTTTTCTAATTTTTTCTCACCATATAGATTCCCGAATGAAAGTACAAGTTCATATAAATATTTCATTATAGGATAAAGGTCTCTTATATCTTCTAAGTAACTATCTAAACTTCTACTTAAGATATTCTTTTTAAGTAAATTGTCTATTATCTTTTTATACTCATCTCTTAAACTTGTAACTTCTTTTTTCAATATTTCTTCTACATTGCTTTTTTTAGATATTGATTTTAATTTTGGATGAGATATATTCACATCATTTATATCTAGATTTCCTAAAATATATTCTTCTATAATACTTTCTAAGTGCTTTATATTTAACAAATCTCCTTCAAGTGCTTCTATGTAAGGCTCTGGTCCACCTTCTTGTCTTGAAATACTTATAGCTTCTTCTATTAGATTTCTAGCCCCATCTAATCTTATACTTATATCTTCTTTTATAGTCTTTATCCATAAGCTTTCACTTAATTTTTCTTTGTCCATATCAAACATTTCTATACTTTCTTTAAGCCACTTATACGGATAAGGTTGACTTTGTATGAAAAAATATATATTTAATATCAATTCTTCTATTTTTATATCACTTTTATTTTCACTAAAACTTTCAATTAATCTTATAAAGTCTTCGTTTCCTTTTTCATACTCATTTTCTAGTATTTCTTCTAATGACTCTTGTATTATAATTTTTATTTCTGTTGTATCTCCTATTCTAAAGGTAGGATCTATTCCTATTATGTGAAAATTTTTTCTAACTACATTTATACAGAATGAATGTAATGTAGTTATAGAAGCTTTATTTAAAAGAGATATTTGTCTTCTTAAATTCTTTTCATCACTATCTTCTTTTTCTATTTCATCAGTAAGTGCCTTTAGTATTCTTTCTCTCATTTCTCCTGCTGCTGCATTTGTAAATGTGACTATAAGGAGCTTGTCTATGTCTATCTTATCTTCTACTATAAGTTTTATTATTCTTTCTACTAAAACGGCAGTTTTACCAGAACCAGCAGCAGCAGATACAAGTAAATTACATCCTCTATTTTTTATAGCTTCACTTTGAGCTTCAGTCCATTTCGGCATAATTATCACTACCTTTTTTCCTTTATTTTTTCTAGTACTTCTTCATTTTTTAATTTCTTTATAAGTTTATATTCATTATCTTCAAAGCTAGTATCAAATTGACATATAGAGTCAAATTGACAATATTCACAAGATATTTTATCTCCATTTTTACAAGGCTCTATTTTAATTTTTCCTTTTAAAATTTGTGTAGCTATTTCTCCTATTAGATTTTTTACATGATTTATTAAATTGTCTAGATCTTCTTTTTCAAATACAGAAGAACTCTTTGAAGGTTCTCCATCTTTTTTCAAACTCACTGGTATTATTTTAGAGGTTACACCAGCATCTATTGTACTATCTAAAGCTTTTATAACATTTATATCTTTTAAAACCAATCCGTCCATTTTTAACTTTCTATGTATTTCATCCTCTATATTTTGAATATTATCTTCATCGGTTTGTACCATTGGATCATCTATTTTAAAATAAAATGCCCCTGCAGGATATACTTCATTTTTTACTAATTTATCTTTGTTACTTAATACTGCATCCATATAAACTATAAGTTGGATTTGTAATCCGTAATATACATCAGATAGGCTGAATCTTTTATTTCCAGATTTATAATCAATTACTTTTATGAAGCTCCCATCTTCTCCATTTAGCATGTCCACTCTATCTATTCTTCCTTCTAGCTTTATTTCTTCTCCATTAGGTAGAGTTATTATTATTGGTGGTATTTTACTCTCCTTACTTTCTCCAAATATAAGCTCATGTTGTAGAGGAATAAACTCTCCATTTTTTAAATGTTCTGTAAGTACCCATAATGCTCTTTTACTTACTCTTTTTAATTTATTAACTAAGTATTTATATCTATTAGTACTTAAAAGTACACCATTTTGAAAATCATCTATCATTTTATCTAGCACTTTTTCCACTAGTTCGTCCGATTTAGCTTTATCTATTTCACTCCAATTTAAATTTTCCAATGTTAGCTCTTTAGAAAATTCTTCTATAGAATTATGAAAAAGAGTACCTACATCTGGCATTTTTAAAGAATATTCTTTTCTTTCTTTTGGCTTTAATCCATAATTTATAAAATGAGAAAAAGGACAGTTCGCAAAAGCTTCTAGTCTAGATATACTTGATCTGAAAGGTAAATCATATAAACTATTAGAATATTCACCTATATTTTCTTCTTGATTAGAGTGAAATAGTCCATCTATTACTAATTTTCGCTTTTCATTCCAATCTTTATTATTATAGTACCAATTATATACATCCCACCATATATCATCTATAGGATTACCATCTAGATTTTCCCTTATATTTTCAGCTAAATATTTAAAAGTTGGATTTGGTCTAGATATTAACTTTAAATTATTCTCACTAGTTTTTACTACGTCACTCTCTATTTTTATATTATATATCTTTTTAAATCTATCTATTAAAGTAGAAGGTCTCAATGCTCTCCCTTCTAGATCTCCTAATGCATAACTTATGTATAAGTACTTACTAGGCTTAGTAAATGCAGAGTATATAGAAAATCTTTCTTCTTTTACTTTAGTTTGATTATCTGAATATATCTCTATTCCAGATTCTTTCATAATTACTTTTTCATCATCTAATATAATTCCACCATCACTAAATCCTGAAGGTAATATTCCGTCATTTACTCCAACTACAAATAGGGCCTTTATATCTTGACTTCTTGATCTTTCTAAGTTACCTATTAGAACTTGATCCATAGTAGGTGGAATTATACCTATTTCATAATTATTTAGCCCTGATTCTAATATCTTTATATATTCTTTTAAGCTTATATTACTATCCTTTAGTATCTCTACTAGCTGATCAAATACTTCCATTATTGTATTCCATATTTGTGTGTTTTCATTTACATATTCTAAATTTCCTTTTAATTTTTGTGTCTCTATTAAATCATTAATTTTATTTTCTATATTCATTTCAGTTAAAAATTCGAAAACATACCTAGTTAAGTCTATTATTTTATTCTTACTTTTTAGTTTATTTTTCAAATTCACAAATGGAGCTATAAATTTATTTTTTATTTCATTTATTTCTTCTTTTTCATCACCATATTTAAACTCTTCTAGCCATGTATTTCCTTTTATTCCGTACTCCAATACATAGTTTTCTAACTTTTCATATTCTTCTTTAGTCAAGTCGCTTAAACCTGTTTTTACACATTTAAATATGTCCTCATATCTAAAGTTTCTGGATACTACTTCTAAAGAAGATACTAAAAACTTTATTATACAGTTACTCATTATACTTCTTTTTTCGTCTAAAAAGTGTGGTATTCCATATTCACTGAATACTCTCTTTATAGTTGGGCTATACATATCTAAAGAATTACAGACTACAGATATATCTCTCCATCTATATTCTTTATCCCTTACAAGAGATATTATATCTATTGCTACATTTTCTATTTCCGTATATTGATTTAATCCCGAAAATATTCTTAAATGTTCTACTTCTTTCTTATATCTTTTATATGGATATGAAAAAAATTCACTTTCTAAATGAATCAATTCATCACTTTTACCATTATAGTCCTTTTCAACTACCGTCTTCGTCTCTTCTATGTTATTCTCACTAGCTAACTTTCTTATTCTTCTATATGTATCTAATGTAGGCTCAAACAAATCATAATCTTTAGATTTATCATTCACATCTAATGTAAGAGATATATTAACTTTCCTAGCTTTTAAGAAAAGTTTCTCTAATATTTTATATTCTTGTGATGAAAACGTACCAAATCCATCTATCCATATTTCAGCATCTTCAAAATACTTAGAAATTTCTAGTTTTTCTATAACTAAATTCAACTTATCATCTTCATCTGTATATCTACCATCTAAGTATTCATTAAATTTTTCATATATAAGAGTGATATCTTGCAGTTTTTTCTTCAACATATTATCTCTTTCAAATGAATCTATTCTTCCTTGTAAAATTTCTATAGATACACTATTTCTTTTAAATTCAGATATTAAACTACAAAAGTTCTTTAAAAATCCTTCCTGATTAAACCCTTTTTTAAATACACTTAAATTTCCTGAGTTTTCTTCAAATAGCTTTCTTAGTATCATTATCTTTCCTAGTTCATTTATAGTACTTTTCTTTATTCCTCCTACCTCATTTAGTACTTTATATCCGAGTCTTTGAAAGCTTAATACTTCTACACGCATAATACCATCTAAATTCATTTTAGATATTAAGTCTGCTTCTGCTTGTAATGTAAATTGTTCTGGAACAAGTAAAATAAGCTTATTAGTATCATTTTCTTCTAATCTATATTTAATTTCTTGAAGTACCCTATGAGTTTTCCCGACACCTGACCTTCCAAGAATATATCTTAATTTCAAATCTATCACCTCGTTATAGTTACTCATAAATTAAACTTAACTAAAAAGTAAGTTCTATTCAAGTTAACTTTAGTTGGATTTATCTTATGAATATACAATTTTTACCCTATAATTTAAAATGTATTAAAACTATTACCATTGTTTATAAGATAAATATATTTTATCATAAGGTAAAAGTTTATTCAGATTAGTTTTCTTAAAAGAAGTACTTTTGTATAACTAAATTAGATAGTTTAAGAGATGTTCAGAATTTTATGCAATCTGACTCAGGCTTAAGAGAACTAATTCAAGGTGTTAGCCTAAAGTCTTTGTCTAACTATAACAACAATATAAACTTTCAAATATTTATCCTAACAATAAATGAAATCATTTAATTGGTCATTATGGTTAGATGGACATAATCATATTTAAAACTATAAATAACCATAGTCTATTTAAAAACAGATAAAGTGTAAGTAATTTTAATGGAATAATATTCCTAAACATCAATAACACTAGCTTCTTGTTATTGAAAATAAAAAGTATAAAATGTCAATGGTAATTTAATCTAAAATATAAACACTAGTGTTTATATTTTTTAATATGTATTAATATTTGTTATTTACGATAATTTATTTAAAGAACTTATAAATAACGCTACAAACTATTGTATTTTTGATAAATGTATTTGAGAATTAATCATTAGAGAAAATTTTTGAACCTAACATAGCTTAACATTTTTATGGTATAACGTTAAAAAACTTTTATTTAAATGAGTAAGATATTTATTCTTACTCATTTATTTTTTATCTGAAACGTACTCTAATATGTCAGATATATCATAATTGTATTTATTTTCAGAATATTCCTTTTATTTTCAACCATTATATGGTAATGTGTAGTTAAATATATTAATAAGAAAGGGTTGATTTTTATGAAAAAGTTTTTAAAATTACTTACTTCTATTTCTTTAACGTTTTCTTTGGTATTATTAATACTAGGTAATAGTTATGCAAGTGATAACTTAGTGAATGATGCAATGCTGAACAGCAGTCAAGTTAAAATTACTGTTACAAATAATGAAACTGGAGAAACTACTGTTTTAAATCCAATAGAAACAAAAAATAACATGAAAGTTAATTCAATTAGATCTAATAATGAATCATTAACAGTAGGTTATGATGTTTTTGTTCCAATAGAAGACCCAAATTCTACAGGTATTACTCCTTTTGATACTGCAGGAGGTTCAAAAACTTCAGGAGGTGTAACTGCTAAATTATATGTTGATTATGACGTAAGTGGAAATAATGAACAAGTTAGATTAAATAGAGTGTATGGTAGTTGGACTCCAAGTTCTAGTTTATATTATTTGACAAATAGAGAGGTTGGCGCACATTCTGGTTTTCTTACTGGTAAAAGCATGAAGAAAAACCCAACATCAGATACTTTCTCATATACAACTGGATGGGGATTTAACGATAGATTTTGGGGAGATGCTAGTCCAAGAGCTTGGAGTAGTGCTATAGCTCGTGTACATGGAATGACTGCAACACATACAATTAGCGTAGAATTCACATATTCTTAAAATTTTTAGAGGTGCTAATAATTATGAAAAAAATACTTAATAATATATTTCTTATTGTTTATCCTTTTTTATTGCTGATAACTATGTTATATAATTTTTCGTTAAAAGATCAAATAATTAGATTTAATATTAATAAATTTCAATTTATAGTTTTTATTCTAGTTTATTTTGTTATGTTTGCGTTATTTATATTTAATTTTTTCATAAAAAAAGAGAGTTTTCATATAGTATCGTTAATTATAGGTTTAATTGAAATAATATTATTGCAAATTCCACAAATTTTGTTGAGAATTTCACATAATTTATATTCAGTTATTTATGGACAGATTCAATTAAATATATTCATATTTGGTACATTATTAACTTTATATATACTAATGTTTATTATGTATCATAAAGTAAAACAAGAAAAATAAAAAGCAAATAAAAGATTTATTCAGTAATAATCAAAAAAATTAGTGGCTATAAAATAACTTCATTATGGAGCTTGTACGGCATTTAAAGGTTGTTTAAAAAACTACAGTAGACTTATTGATTGCTAAGATTTCCTATGTTTATAAGTGTAAAACAAATTAAGTGACCATGTGCCACAACGAATCTATAGCAAGTTACTAGATGAGAATAGCGAAACAACTTTTTATTCGAGAGTGTAAAATAGCCTGTGTAAACTTCAGAAGATGATATAATAAATTATCAGAATGAAGGGAGTACAGACTATTTTACACTCTCATTTTATATGTATAAAGTTAAAATTCAATTACACAGAAGTATAGTTAAAATATATCTTAAACTCCTTTTATAGAAATATTTCCAACTGAGTCTAAGTTAATATCGAACTTTGCTCCTAAAGGATCTAAGTTTATATCTTTTATTTCCACTTTTTGAAACATGGACTTTTCAGATTCAATTTTTTCATGTTCCTCTAAATTTATTACTGAACCTTTAGGTAACTTAATATCTACATTTCCAACTCCATTCTTAAACTTATAATAACCGTCAGTACTTATATTTTTAAATTTAGCTATAATATTACCTGTGCTAGTTTCGGCTACAATTTTTTCAATATCAGTTTCTATATTAATATTTCCAACACTAGTTAGAAGTCTTCCTTCAGATATATCTTGGGATAAATAAATTTCTCCTACATCAGCTTTTATGTCTATTTTATCTAGCTTAGAAGGAAGTTTTAATATTACCTCACTATCAATATTTATATCTGATAGTTTTCCTATCCTATCAAATATTATTTCTATATTATCATTTGAAGTATTTATACTATATTTTAATTTTTCAAATACTTTATCTATTTTATTTTTATCCTTACTTCTTAATACCCTCTTTACTTTAATCTCTAGATTATCACTATTACTTTTAATTACACTTACATTTCCTATATCTATATCTAATTTTAAATTAGTTTTATCTTTTATTTTAATTGTTTTTTCAGATAGATATTCTTTCTTTTCTTCTCTCATACGCTTACCAGTACATCCTATCAATGTTAGAGACATTATTAATATAAATAGAGTTTTAAAGAAAAAATTAAATTTCATATTAGATCTCGTCCTTTTTGTAGATTGTTCTTTTTTACTCTATATTCCACATAAAGATCCTTCTTCTAAATTCTCTTCACTTTCTTTATATTCATATGTATACTTTAATATTTCATCTAAATTATATCTCCATTTTTCACATTGTGGAGTACCTTCTCTCTTAAGGTTATAAGGACATCCACCCATACATATAGGTAGTATATCACAATCAATACATTCTTGATATTCAAAAGGTGTTGTAGTCATCCAATCAATATTATTAGACATCATTATTTTATCAATATTTTTATCTAATTCAGTTATATTTCCAACAGACTTTGTTGTATCACCTACGTTATTCCAACATTTATACATATATCCTTTAGAATCTATTACAAAAGAATTTATTTGATCTGCACAACAATAGTTAGCTTTTATTCCTGGATAATATGGATAAGAATTAGCTGCAAAATTCTTATTATGAAGAATTTTTTGATATTCCAAACTTAAATTAGCATATTCCTCATTTGATAAGCATGATCCAGAAATTGATTTACATGCATCTGTATAATCAGTTACATGTCCAAGTGATATATCTAAATCATTTAATCCATTGTCCTTTAATATATCTAACAGTTCTTCAACATAGCTTTCATTTTCTTTATCTATATTGATTCTTATACTAACTCTTATACTTTGTTCTTTAAGCTTCTTAATATTTTCTAAAATCTTATCAAATGTGTTTTCACCGTTTTTTAAAATTCTTCTTTTATTATGAATAGTTGGAGGTCCATCTAATGTAACTTGAGCTCCATGTATTTTATATTCTTTTAATTTAGATATTATCTCATCATTTAAAAGATAACCATTAGTAACTATGAATGCACCATATGTACAGTTATTCTCTTCACAAATTTTTATTAGCTTTTCAGATAAATCGAATATAATATCTTTAGCTATAATTGGTTCTCCACCATACCATGTAATTTGCAATTGATTTATACTTTTTGACATTTGCTTTACATATCTAATTATAGCTTCTTTAATAGTTTCATCCATCATATGAGTATTTGGTGTTTCATAACAATAAGGACACTTAAAGTTACAATTTAAAGTTGGTGCTATTGTCAACCCTAATGAATTAGTAGAAAATTTTCCTTGATAATGTCTAAATTTTATAAGTTTGAACTCATCTACATAATCTTGTATTATGAAATTCCCTAAGAGCATATTGTCTATAAGTTCTTTTTCTTGTCCTTCTAATTTATCATAATCTATCTTATCTATATTTTCTAAAACTTCTAAAAACTCATTATCTATCTCTGCAAGTCCACAACTTAGAGAGTTAAACGCTATCTTTTTACCATTTTCTAAATCCCAAATATGATTATATCTAGATTTTTTCACTATATTCACCTCTTTAATATTGTGTTTAATATTTTATTAACATTTTATGGTACATAATAGTCACATCTTGAATCACATTCTGTACTACATCTTGAGCAATAGCAGTATGAAGATGTCATAATATTTTGCGGTTTAACTATATACCTCATAGTTATCATTCCTTTCTAAATTTCCTATTTAGATTAAATTAACTGATCTTTGATAATATTCTTGTTCTGTATTCTTATTCAATGCTGAATTATAATCAGTTTCTATAATAGTTCCTTCTCCTGTAAATAAATATATTTTATCTGCTTTTTTTATTGTAGACATTCTATGAGAAACTACTATAACAGTGTATTGGTTAGAAAGATCTTCTATTATGTCACAAATTTTACTTTCACTATCTGAATCAAGAGCAGATGTAGGTTCATCAAGTATTACAATTTTAGGTTTTTTAAGAATAACCCTTGCCAATGCTATTTTTTGTTTCTGTCCACCTGAAAGATTAGGCATTTCATAAATCATAGTTTCATAACCTTTAGGAAGCTTTATGATATCCTCATGTATACCGACTTTCTTACATACATCTATAACTTGTCCATCACTTATTTGTTTATTTTCCAACTTTATATTCTCGTTTATAGTTGTATTAAACATGTATATATCTTGAGAAACAAATCCTACACTTTTTCTGTAATCATATAAGTTTAAACTTTTAATATTAGTATCTCCTATATATATTTCACCTTTGTCAGGCTCGTACAATCCTAATAGTAATTTAATAAGTGTACTTTTCCCAGATCCTGAAGGACCTATTAAAGCTATAAAGCTTTTATTAGATATATCTAAATTTATATTCTTTAATATATAATTATCTTCTTCATATGCAAACCATAGATTTTTTATAGATATATTTCCTTTATAATCTTTAATTTGATTATATTCTTTTTTATTATCTAGATCATACTCATTATCTAGCTTAAGATATTCTTCCACTCTATCAAGAATTGGAATTATTTTTTGAATTCTAATATTACTACTTAAAATTTCAAATAACGGTTGTATAATCATTTGAAAGTATATAGATAATGCAAATATAGTTCCTAAAGTCGATTTTCCCTTTATTACATACAATATCCCTATTCCATATATTATTGTATTAGACAATACTACTAATACTTCTACAGAGTTATTTAATAGCGTATTTAACTTATTTATTCTTACATTATCAGTATAGGATTTATCCAATACTCTATTATATTTTTCAGTGAAATAATCTTCTAAAGAATAAGCTTTAGTTGTAGATATTGAATCTGTTAATTGATTTATTATGGTACATAAATTATCATTATTTTGTTGTACTTCTAAAGACATATTTCTAAACTTTTTACTCATCTTAAAGTTTACTGATATAAATACTACTCCTATTAATACAACTATCATTGTTATTTCTACTGATAAATAAAGCATTCCACCTATTATCATAATGAATATAACTATATTTTTAATAAAGTCTACAAAAATATTTGTAAGAAAATTACTTACATTATGACTATCATCAATTATACGTGATATAACTGCACCTTTATTTGTTTTCGAAAAAAACTTAAGGGAAGTATGAGCTATTTTATAGAACATATTTCTTCGTAAATCTAAAGTAATTTTTTCAGAGATTTTAACAAATAATATATTTTTTAAATAAGAAAATACAGGTTGCAATATACACACAATAAAAAATATACCCAGTCCATAATATATTTTTTCACTAGAATTACTAGGTAAAACCTCGTCAACTAGATACTTTGAAGCTAAAGGAGCTGCAAAGTAAGTAATAGAATACAGTATAGTTAAAATTAGTCCCAATGACTGTATCTTAGCGTAAGGCTTTATGATATGCTTAATTTTTTTTAATAATGTAACCATAAAAATCTCCTTAATAAATTAAAATATAGTTATATCACTGTATAGTTTTGATAAGTCTACTTCTATACTTATCAAATCCAAAATAACCTAGAAAGTTCATTACTCTTCCATTATGTTCAAAAACATCAGCTTGTAAATATTTAAATCCTTTATCTCTCGCCCAGTTTTCAGCCTCTCTATACATCCTTCTCGCTATTTTAAATTGTCGTCTATATTCAGGATCTACGAAAGCATGTAATATGTATACATAATCATCTATAAAAAAATAAAAGTCTTTATTCTTTATCCACAGTTCAATAAAAGCTACTATCTTCTCACCATATTCCCCTATTATGATACAGCAGTTTTCATCTTGTAATGCTTTTTCAAACATTTCTTTAGTTTCATGAAAGTCTATCGCACCTTTATAATAGGGGTCTTTATTAAGTTGATCTAATGATAGTCTTTTCCACAAGTCATGTATCTTATCAGTATCTTCTATAGTTGCTTTTCTTATATTAAATTCCTCCATATTTTCACGTCCTAATCAATATTTAAATTAAATAGTCTACAACTATTATTTTTCAAATATTATTCTAAGATTTTCTATACCAAGTATTTCATCATATTTAAAGTTCCTATTAAGACTTATTTTGTCCACTATAGTATTAATACTATATATATGTACTAGCTTTTTTATTATATATAAGCACATATCATAAAAGTTTTCACTTTCATACCCTAACTCAAAAGGATTACAATCTATACTAACTTCTTTAAAATTCTCTTGATTTGCAAAATATAACGCTAATCCTTCATTTAGCCATAAAGGACATGTATAATTTGTTTTATAATTAATTATTATGTGAATCATTTCATGCATTATAATTTGTCCAAAACTCTCATTATGTCTACTTTTCCAAATGTTGTAGTCAAGAATTAAGATTTCATTTTCATAAGTTGTTGCAATTACCCAATAAGGTATATTACTTATATTCAAATACTTCTTCATATCATCTAACGAATAAAATAACTTTATATGTACTTTTTTATAGTACTTAAATGTATTTCTTATCTTTGCCAAATTATTAATAAAATCAGTATCTTTTAAAATTATTTCTAAAAGTCTAACATCATCTATAACTAAATTTGAAAAAATCATTTTTTATCTTTCCTTAAAAACTAGTTCTATAATATTTAGGCATAGTAGTATCTAATCCATTTATTACAATAAAATCTATACATCCAAATCTAATAAAGGTTAAGATACTCTATGCCTTTTATTTTTTTATCTATTTAATTTGATTAGTGTTCTGAGCTCCACACTGTGTTCCACAAAGATTTTGACATTGTTCACGACACATATAACAGTATCCTTCTACAAATGCTTTTAATGGCTTTATTACATATTTCATATATTATCCCCTTTCATCTTTTATTTCCGTTATTATGAATATTTAAATTTATATAACTAAATATACTACTGTCCTTGAGTAGCACATTGTGTTCCACAATTATTTTGACATTGACTACTACACATATAGCAATATCCTTCTACAAATGTTTTTGATGGTTTTATTATATATTTCATTATTCATTCTCCTTTCTTTTTAATTTTTATCAAATTGTTTTAGGAAAAGTATAAAGCTACTTTTTGATACTAATACCTAGGAATCTATTTATGTATAGAATTAGGGCTTATTATTTACCTTGAGTAGCACATTGTCCTCCACAGTTGTTCTGACACTGACTAGTACATGAAAAACAATATCCTTCAGTAAATGATTTAGATGGCTTCACTACATATTTCATTTAGTTTTCCTCCTTTACTATCATGCTCTTTATACCATGTTCCACAAAACCTTTTAGCATTTTACTATCAAAATATGATAGTATATCATGTAAATAGTTTTAATAGAATTTTAACTTGATTTACATCATCACCTCCTTCACTTCAGATAAAATATTGTTTTAAAAATATGTATATTGTAATCTACTATTTTTCTAAATAGGCTTGTACTAATTATTAAAAACACCACATTGTTGACTACACTTCAATCCACAATCTTGACAATAGCAATATGATTGTTGAGTAACATTAGTCGGCTTTACAATAAATCTCATATTTCTTTTCTCCTTATAATTGTTCTTCTTTTAATTGTCTTCAGGGTTTGTTCCTTGCTGAAAACATTGAGTAGAACATACTTTTCCACAATTCATCTGACAAACAATACTACAAGTAAAACAATACCCCAAAACTTTTTCAAACACTGGATTCACTATATACTTCATTTTTCTAACCCTCCAAAATATTTAATAAATACATTTAAGAACATAGCTGTTATTAGTTTTCTTTTTTACTAATTACTTGGATAATTTATTGTTTAATGTATTATCGACTCTGTATTTCAAAAAATTCAACAAAACTAAAATCCTTACTGTTAATATAGTTCAATATACCTATGTCTTATCAATTATATTTAATTTTTTATTCAGATAATCTATTTAAAATATTAATGAGAAAAGAAAAACTGTTTGTCGAATATATAAGTAGCTGTATTGATTTTAAATGTTATTTAATATTATTTTTCTTACTTTATATACTCGACGCTAATAAGGTAGGATTTTTTTGATATTTAGGCATTTAAACATTATCAATAAAATTTATACTTATTGATAACTGACACAGTTAAAGGAACAATATGCCCCATTACATCTATCACACTCACTACAAATAATACAATATCCCTTAGTTATATTAAGTTTAGGATATACTATATATCTCATTAGATCACCCCTTAGTAAGTATTTATTTGCATTTGCAGTTAATTATATATTTCATTTAATTGTTTGTCAATATTTGTTATATATGGTCTAATTTTTCTTTAATTCATATTTAAAATTAGTAATTAGGTTCATATTTTGGATGGCTACGTTCATTGGCAGTTTTCTAAATATTTAGTTTTATAAATATATAATAATATTTATAATAAATGGATTTTCATTTTAAATATATATCTAAAAATGCTACTTTTTCAACAAAATAGTTTTTTAAACTTTAATCCTTAAATAGGTAATTAAAAATATATTATAAATATTGAATTGACATCAATAAACTTTATATGTATAATATGGGTAATAATGGAAGCTTGTATAAGCTTATATGATATGTAATCTGTGTATTATATAAACTATGTTAGGAGGAATGTGTAGTGAAAAAAACACTAGGTATTTTAGCATTATCAGTTATAATTTCATCTACTAGTCCAGTCTATGCTCAGGATACTATTAAGGAGTCAGATGATAATGCAACAACTAACATTATAGAATCAGTCGATGGATCTAAACTTAGAGCTGCACCATTAAGTGATGGAAATATATCGGCTTATTCTTATGGACCTTTAAGTTCTATAGTACAAAAGTATTACAGAGGTGAACCTTTATTGGTTCGTGGTTCTCAGGGATATTATGTTCAAAGATTACAACATGCAATAAATAACAGAGGATATAGAAACTATGGAAAATGGGTTGAGGTTCATATTGCAGAAGATGGTATATATGGACCAGCAACAGAAAATGGTGTAAGAGTTTTTCAGCAACATTTTAAAGAACAATTCTGGGCAGATCTTAAAGTAGATGGAAAAGCAGGAGAGCAAGTATGGTCAATAATAAACTTTTTTGATTGGTAGTTTAAAATCTAATCCATAACGTTATTTCTGAGCTTTTTTAAATCATCAACTTAAGCTTTATAAGTAATTAATTAAATATTATATATAAAAATAACTCTATGATTAAACCATAGAGTTATTTTTAGTTTTTCTCTAATATAGAATTAAATAATCATATGCTTTTATTATGGATAGCATAGTATTGTAATTAACGTAGAATCTCATAAAAATAGTATCAATAACTCTTCTTATCATATTCATTGCTTCGTTTATCTAAAATAAGTATAAATTTCTATATAAACAGCTGAATCTCTGATTCCATAGCGTCTTTTAGATACTCATAAACTTCTATTATCTCTAATTCTGGTATAAGCTCCTCTTTATCAAATCCCATAACCTCTTGTGATAATTTACAACCATAAAATTTTATATCTTTTTTTCTAGCGCCTTGTAAAAAATGAATAAGTAGGGGTTTGTCTTTATCTTTCATCATTTTTCTAAGCATTTTTTGTCCCATTCCCCCCATGTTCATCTTAGATAAAGATAAGCTTTCAACTCCTTTTGGTGTACAAAATCCAAACATCTTTTCAAATATATTTTTCTTTCTCTTTGAAACTTTATCAGGATCTCTTGCTATTAAAAGTCCCCAAAATGCGAAAAAAATAGTTACATCCATTCCAATCTCTTTTGCTCCATTAGCTAAAATAAGTGCAGCTAGCGCTTTATCATAGTCTCCACTAAAAACTAATAAGTTTAATTTTTTATTTTCAGACATAAAAATACACTCCTTTATGAATATGTCTTTATTTTTTTCATAAAGGAGTGTATTTATTCAAATTATTAAACTATAATATATTCGGTTTTTGGTAAGTACTTTTTAAGTTTCATAACTATGTTATGACTTTCTATGTCAGCAGACTGTGGCGAAACTCCAAGAACAATATGTGTAATATCATTTTTCTTAGCAAAGTCAGCTATAGCCTTTATAACGTCTTTGGACCTTATAACTGTTAAGTCAGCTCCTACTTTTTTTGAAACACTAAAGAGATATTCTAATGCTTCACCTTCACTTGAATTATATAAAAAATTGTCTTTTTCATTTACAACATTTATAACAAACAAATTATCGTCTTCTTCCATTTTTTCATATCCACTCATAATAAGTCTTTCGCAAGTTTTTTGTTGAGTAACACAAACCATAATATTTTTTGAGTCTTTCATATAAAACTAGCTCCTTTCAAAGCAAAGTAATATACTTTACTTTTAAATATATCTGTCTATATATCAAATCACTTATCATTACTATTATATCATGTATTTTTTAAAAGTTTATAACTTAAATATCTGTTTTAACAATAAAAAAAAGACATATCTACACCTAGATACATCTCTTTTAATATTTGAGAGAAATAAACAGAAATACAACCTATCAATTATATTCTCAAAGTTTATCTATAAATAGCTTATATGTTAAATACATATCAAAAAATAAAAAACGGCATAAGCCGTTGAATTCTCTATGGCGGGAATATGTGGGAATCGAACCCACCCAGGACGCTCCTAACGCCCCGCGCTGGTTTTGAAGACCAGAGGGCACACCAGCACCCATCTACTCCCTTATTTAGCTGACAACTAAAATTATATAATATTTTTCGATAAGTTGCAATACCTTTATAGATATTTCTTTATTTTTTCGATATTTTATGACTTTTTTTTACATAAGGCATAATGTTATTTATTATTAACTGATTTTTATTTTTCTATACTAGGTATAATAATAGAAAACCTTGTTCCTTTTCCTAATTGACTCTCAACCTCTATAGTACCCCTATGGAGACTTATAATTTGTTTTGCTATTGATAATCCAAGACCTGATCCTCCGGTTACCCTTGCTCTTGCTTTATCAACTCTATAAAATCTATCAAATATATAAGGTAAGTTTTCCTTAGGTATCCCTATTCCATTATCTTTTATCTCTATAATAGTATTACCATTCTTTTCATATAACATAACTTTAATTGATCCATCTTTCTCTGTATATTTTATTGCATTTGATACTATGTTTATAACTGCTTGTTGAATTCTATCTGGGTCTATCATTATATTCATTTCTTTACGAATTACATATACATCTATCTTTATATTCTTTTTATCTGCCAATGGTTTTAATTTAAGTACAGTTTTTTCTATTAGTGTACTTATATTTACATATTCAAAGTTTATTTTAATCTTAGATATATCAAGCTCCATTGAAGTTAGTAGATCTTCTACTATATTATTTAGTCTGTCTACTTCTGAAGATATGTCATGCAAAAATTCTCTATATATATTGATATTAATTTCATTCTCATGTATAAGAGATTCTGATAAAAGCTTTATAGAACTAAGGGGAGTTTTTAGTTCATGAGATACATATGCAACAAAGTCTTTCTTTTGTTTATCTTCTTCATCTAGTTTTTCCGTCATCATATTAAAAGTATCTGCTAGCTTTCTAAACTCATCATTTGTTTCTATCTTTATTTTTTGATTTAAATCTCCTTCTGATATCTTAAGTATAGCTTGGTTAAATATTTGAAGAGGTTTAAATACATATCCTGTGAAAATAAAATTTACTATAGATATGATTATTATACTGAGTATAGAGAAAATAGTTAATTTTTGATTTATATAATAAACTGCATCATATATATCATTTATTGAAGCAAATATTAGTATAGATCCGATTACTTCATCATGTAATTTAACAGGGGTAGCCACGTATAAAACATGTTTATATGTAGGGGAGTTATACGCTCTTGATGCTACTTCTCCTTTTAAGGATTTTCTTACTTCTTCATTATTAAATTTTTTTCCTATCTGTTCTTTATTAGAATCTCCTTTTACTATACCTTGCTTATTTATTACCATGATCCTGGAGTTTATTTCTTTACTATAGTCAGATATTATATCATTCATATACTCTCTAGGCTCTATTATCTGATTAGGATCTAAGTAATATTTAATTGTATTAGCATAAATATTAGACCTAATAACAAAGTTTGACTCTCTTTGTTCAATATATATATTTAAAATTATTTTAACTACAGATATATTCATTATGAGTAAAAACAAAGATATTAACAACAAATAGGTGGAAGTGAGCTTCCACCTTACACTAATAAACTGTTTTTGTTTATTGATATATGTTTTTAAAATAGTAACCAACTCCCCATTTTGTCAATATATATTCCGCTTGACTAGAGTTTTTCTCTATTTTTTCTCTTAATCTCCTAATATGAACATCTACCGTTCTTAAATCTCCAAAATATTCATAACCCCATATTATTTCTAGCAGTTCTTCACGAGTAAATACTTTTCCTGGATTTGTGGCCAATAAAAGTAATAAGTCAAATTCTTTAGCTGTTAAATTTACTTCTTTTCCTCCAACTGTAACTTTTCTACCTAATGTATTTATAGTAAAATTTCCTATCTGAATAATTTGATTTGCTACGTTATTATCTTTTTTATTCATTCTTCTTAGTATAGCTTTTATTCTAACTTTTAGCTCTAATATATTAAAAGGTTTAGTAAGATAGTCATCTGCTCCATGCTCTAATCCTAGTATTTTGTCTATATCATCATTTTTAGCTGTTAACATGATAATAGGTACTTCTGATATCTCTCTTATTTTTTGACATACTTCAAGTCCGTCTAATTTCGGTAGCATTAAGTCAAGTATGATAAGATCATAGTCACCTTCTTTCGCTTTTTCTAAGGCTTCTATTCCGTCATAAGAAGCTTCTGTTGTATAACCATCTTGTTCTAAACTATATTTTAATCCTTTTACTAATAGGGGTTCATCATCAACTATTAGGATCTTGGCGTTCATTATATCACCTCAGTAACTTTCATATATCTAATAAAGTACTCTATTGTCACCCATACGCTTTGTAATTTTTTGTTCATCAAGATTTTCTATAAGTGAAACTGCTAGTTTTCTGTTTGTATTTAATAAGTCTCTAAGTTGTGCAATAGTAATTGATCCATTTTCTTTTATAAAGTTTATTACTTTTTCCTTACCTTCTTTATACATTTTAGAATGAATAACTATATCTTCCTTTATTTTTGTTAATGTACCTATTTCTATTAAAGCATCATATACTTGTAATATATCTTTTTTATCATATTTAATACTACTTAATATATCTTCTTTCTTAACAAGTGTAAACTTGTTCTCCAAGTAAATATCTTCAATTTTTTCTTTTATTGCTTCTTGGGTTTTTGTAAATCTTACTTCAAAGTCTCTTAATGATATACTTTCATTTATAATTTTAACTATTCCTTTTTCCTCTAATTTATTTATAAAGCTGTCTCCCAATTTTGGTTTTATGTTTTTTAAATATTTACTTCTTATTTCTTCTTTTGACATTCCTACTTTTAAGGAATGTTTTTCATGAAACTTTTCAAGATCATTTTTTATCATATTGGATAACTTATCAAAATGATCTTCATGTATAACATGTATATCTTTAAGTAGTCTAAATGTCATAACTTTACTATCTTTTTCAAGATGTTCTACTTCTTCTTGTACTTTATCTTCCGGCATTACAGTTATTACTGATATGTCTTTTATACTAGGAAAATCTCTACTCTTATCTTTTATAATTTCCTCTATTATATCTGTAATACTACCTTTTTCTTTTAACTCTAACTCTTTTATAGCATTTTCATCAAATCTTTTTCTCTTTGGCGGATTTGGTTCTAATATCTCTCCTCCACCAATAGTTATCATAGGTGAATAAAATCTTATAATAAATCTATCTCCACGCTTAGCAACTATAGATTCCTCTAGCCTTAATTGAGCATAACAAGTTTCTCCAGGAGTTAGCTGTTCTTTATCCAGGAGTACCACTCTACATAAAATTTCACTAGAACCTATATAAAGTCTCACTCTGGTTCTATTTTCTATTATCCTTTGAGAATCTTCAATGAGTTTAAGTTTTACATCTAGCATCATAGTAGGTTCCATAGAGTCAATAGGTGCTATGATATCTCCTCTTTTTATATCTGTTTTCTTTAAACCTGCTAAATTTACGGCTACTCTCTGTCCACCATATCCAAAATCACTATCTTTTCCATGAACTTGTATTGATCTTATTCTTCCTGTATTATTCCCAGGGAAAATTTGAATTTCGTCACCTATTGTAAGCTTTCCAGATATTAAGGTTCCTGTTACTACAGTACCAAATCCTGATATAGTAAATACTCTATCTACAGGTAGTCTTGGAGTATCTTTATCGTCTCTTTCTTCAATTTCTTCTGTGAATTTATCTATAGTACTTATAAGTTCATCTATCCCCGTCTTGTTTATTGATGAAACTGGTATAATAGGACTATTTTCTAAAAAAGTACCCTTAACTCGTTCTTTTACATCTTCTTTCACTAGTTCTAACCAATCATCATCTACAAGTTCAGCTTTAGTAATGGCTATTATTCCTTTTTCTATTTTAAGTAAATTTAGTATGTCTAAATGTTCTTTAGTTTGTGGCATTATTCCTTCATCAGCAGCTATAACTAAAACTACTATATCTATTCCTGTAACTCCAGCTAGCATATTTTTTATAAACTTTTCATGTCCTGGTACATCTATTATTCCTGCTCTTTTTCCACTAGGTAAATCAAAATATGTAAATCCTAATTCTATTGATATACCTCTTTCCTGCTCTTCTTTTAATCTATCTGTTTCTCTTCCTGTAATTGCTTTTATAAGGGTAGTTTTTCCGTGATCTATATGCCCTGCTGTACCTATAATAATGTTTTTCATCTTAAACTCACCCCTTTAAATATTTTGTAATGCAGATTTGATTCCATCTATTATTATCTCAAACTCAGTCTCATCAATTGTTCTTAAATCCATATAAAGTCTATCTTTATATAGTCTAGTAATTATAGGAATTTCATTTTCTCTTAATTTTCTTTCTAGAGATGTAACACTTATATGATCTGAAGAAATCATTATACATTTTGTAGGAATTTTCTCCAATGGAAGAGACCCTCCTCCAACCTGTGAGAATTCATCTACTACTTGTATATCTAATTTATCTTTTATACAGTTCTTTATTTGATGTAACAATTTATTAGCTTTTATTTCTATATCATTTATAGAAGTAGTTAACATTCTAAGTGTAGGAATGTTTTCAATAGCTTTATCCTCATCTAAATAAAATCTTAAGGTCCCTTCAAGCGTAGCTATTGTAAATTTATCTATTCTTAAAGCTCTATTAAGAGGATGTTTTTTCATCATGTCTATGTATTTCTTCTTTCCTACTATAATTCCAGCCTGAGGTCCTCCTAAAAGCTTATCTCCGCTAAATGTTACAACGTCTACTCCCGAATTTATAGAGTCTTGAACAGTAGGTTCATACTCTAATCCATACTTACTTAAATCTATTAAAACTCCACTTCCTAAATCTTCTATTACTGCTACTTCTTTTTTCTTACCTAGTTCTACTAATTCATCTAGACTTATAGAAGAAGTAAACCCTAAGATTCTATAGTTACTCGTATGAACTTTAAGAAGTGCTGCTGTTTCTTCTCCTATAGCTCTTTCATAGTCCCAAATGTGAGTTTTATTTGTTGTTCCTACATCCACTAATTTAGCTCCGCTCTGTTCCATTACATCTGGTATTCTAAAAGATCCTCCAATTTCAACTAATTCTCCTCTAGATACTACAACCTCTTTTTCCTTAGCCAATGCACTTAAAACTAAGACTACTGCTGCAGCATTATTATTTACAACTAAAGCTGCTTCAGCTCCAGTAATTTTCTTGATTATATCTTCTAAATGACTATACCTTGAACCTCTAGCTCCTGTTTCTAAGTCAAACTCTAAATTTGAATACTTTGTAGCAATGTTAGAAACATATTTCATAACTTCCTCATTTATAAGTGAACGTCCTAAATTAGTGTGAATAACTACACCTGTACAATTTATAACTCTTTTGAATTTAGGGCTCATAGTATTTTGTACTCTCAAAGTTACATTATCATATATTTTATTTATTCTATTGTCTAAATCTTCTAAAGTTATATCTCCTTTAGATATTATCTTTCTTATATCATCTAGTTCTTCTCTTATTGACTCTATAACTAACTCTCTAGAATTAATTTCTAACATACTTTTTATCTTTTCGTTTTCAATTATCTGATCTACCTTTGGAATTCTACTGTAAATATTTGAATTCATGTATCTTATCCTTCCTAATTCCATATATATTTGTATTATCCTACTATTATAGAATACTCTTGTTTTTCAACTACCTCTCCTATAATTCCGAACTCAGTATTATTACCTTTTAGTTCTTCAAGTAGTAAGTTTACTTTATCTTTATCTACAGATATAAGCAGTCCTCCTGATGTTTGGGGGTCATATAATATATCCTTTAATTCTTGTGACATTTCTTTATCAAAGTAAACTTTATCTCCTATAAAACTTTTATTAGAATAAGCTCCTGCAGGTACTAATCCCATTTTAGCAAATTCTAGTGCTTCTTTTATCACTGGTATCTTTTCAGATTCTAACTTAATCGTAACATTACTACCTTCAGCCATTTCTAATGTATGACCTAATAGACCAAAACCTGTAATATCTGTACAGCTATTTACTCCTACTTTAATCATAGCATCTTTAGCATGTTTATTCAGAGTAGTCATAACTTTTACAGCTTTATCATAAGTTTCTTTATCTGTCATCTCTGCTTTTATAGCAGTATTCAATACACCTATTCCTAATGGTTTAGTTAATACAAGTATATCTCCTACTTTGGCGTTGCTATTAGTTAAGACATTCTTTGGATGTATAAATCCACTAACACATAATCCATATTTAGGTTCATCATCTTCAACAGTATGACCTCCTATCAAAATAGCTCCTGATTCTATAACCTTATCATAACCACCTTTTAACACTTCAGCCATTACTTCTGATGGTAAACAAGTAGGAAAACATATTATGTTCATTGCTAACTTAGGATCTCCCCCCATTGCATAAACATCACTTATAGAATTAGTAGCAGCTATTTGACCGTAAGTATAAGGATCATCTACTACTGGTGTAAAAAAATCTACAGTTTGTATCAAAGCAGTATTATCATCTATTTTATAAACAGCAGCATCATCAGATGTCTCTATACCTACTAATAAGTTTTCGTCGCTATTTAATTTAGGTAACTGACACAGAACCTGTGCCAAGGTATCAGGACCTATTTTAGCTGCTCAACCTGAACTTCTAGTCATTTCTGTTAATCTCTTATGCTTTACAGTCATTTCTAAGTCACCTCTTTCATTATCTGATAGTTATCAATTCTTTTATAGATTCATACTTTTTCTTCCCTATACCAGAAACATTTATTATATCTTCTATGCTAGAAAATTTATTATCATTTCTGTATTGAATAATTCTATCTGCTAGTACTTCTCCTACTCCAGGTAAAGTTAAAAGTTCATCTTTTGAAGCAGTATTTATATTAACCTTTTTACCCAAAGATGAACCATTGTTACTTGTAATTGTTTGATCTGTATTTGAATTTATCTCTACTTCACTTTCTCCTATTTTAGGTATATATATTTGCTCTTCATCTTCTACTTTCCTTGCTAAATTTATCTTATTTTCATCTGCTTCTTTAGTTAATCCACCTAACTTATCTATAGCATCTATAACTCTATCTCCGTATTTTAAAGTAACTAATCCTGGATTCCTTACTTGACCTGTAACATGAACTATTATAGTTTGATTTTTTAATTTTTCTTGATTTCTCTCATATTCATTTTTAGAATTATTTCTATCTTCATTATTTTCTTCAATAAATACATTTTCTATGCTATCATTTGGATAATCTGAAGATTTTAATGTCATATTTTGACTACTATTAAATATTTTATACCCTAAAGTAATTGCAATAACTGCACCAAATATTAGTATAACTATTTGTTGTCTTTTTGTAAAGTGACCCATATTATCACCTCTATTAATACATTTTCTTAACTAAATACATTCTATTTTATACAATAATTTCCTTTAAAATATTATTTTAATATATATTGTCGAAATTTTTAATCATATTTATTTAAATTAATATAATTTACATAGTACCATAAACCCATTTATGTATATTTATTCTAAAAAGTTATTAATTACTATTTAAATTCCTACATTGATTTTGATATACTATATACTGGGTTAATTTTAGGAGGTGATATATTGAAAAATTTTTTGAAATATTTTTTAGTAATGTCTTTAATACTAAATATAATAGCTTGTAAAACCTATGCCGATAAAGAAAATTCACCTGATATTTCCTCAGAAGCAGCAATTCTAATCGATGCAAAAACTGGACAAGTTCTATATGGAAAAAACATTCATAAGAAAATGTTTCCTGCAAGTACTACTAAAATATTAACAGGTATATTAGCAATAGAAAATTCTAATTTATTCGAAGATGTAGTTGTTGATGACAAAACTCCTTTTGAGATAGATGGTAGTCATATAGCTCTTGAACCAGGAGAAATTTTATCTATGAATGATTTACTTCATGCTCTTTTGATTGCATCTGCTAATGATGCTGCCGTCGTAATAGCCAAGCATGTCTCTGGTTCTACTGAAGACTTTTCTAAACTAATGAATAAAAAAGCAAAAGAATTAGGAGCTAAAAATACTCACTTTGTAAATCCAAATGGACTTCCTAATGAAGATCATACTACAACAGCATATGATTTAGCTATGATAGCCAAATATGCCATGAAAAACAAAACTTTTAAAGATATAGTTAAAAATTACTCCTATGTAATTAGCCCTACAAATAAGAAAAGCGAATCTAGACACTTAAACTCCTCTAATAAACTTTTATATAGTAAAAGAAAAATAAATGTAGATGGAAAAGAAGTTCCTATAAAATACGATGGAGTAAACGGTGTTAAAACAGGCTATACTGTTGCAGCTCAACAATGCCTTGTTGCATCTGCAACTAAGAATGGTAATCAGTATATATCTGTAGTATTACGTGCAACTGGTACTGATGTCTATGCAGATACTCATAAGTTGTTAAACTATGCTTTTGAAAATTTTTCTAACAACAAACTTGCTTCAAAAAATGACTTTGTATCTAGTATAAGAGTAGAAAATGGAATTAAGAGTACAATAAAGTCTGTTTATGAAAAAGATTTATATTCAACACTTTCCAAAGTTGATATCAATAATTTAGATAAAGAGATAGTTTTGCCGAGTAAAATAACTGCTCCTATATTAAAAGGGCAAGTTTTAGGAAAAGTGTTATTTAAAGTAGATAATAAAACTGTAGGAAGTGCAAATATAATATCAACTGAAAAAGTTGAAAAAGGTAGTTTATCTTTCCTGTCCAATCTTTTTAGTAACATATTTAGTAAGACATGGTTTAAAGTTTTATTGATTTTCATATTACTTAGAGTTTTCATCAGGCTATTAAAAATATCAAGATTAAAGAAAAGAAAAAGAAGAAGAAAACAATATTCATATTATAAAAAAGGTGTTTAACTTTAAAGTTAAACACCTTTTTGTATACTATAGTATAGCTACTGCTTCTATTTCTACATTTCCATCTTTAGGAAGTCTTGCTACTTCAACACAAGATCTAGCTGGTTTATGTTCCGAAAAATATTCAGAATATACTTGATTAATTAATGCAAATTGATTCATGTCTTTTATAAAAACTGTAGTTTTTACTACGTTATTAAGTGAAGCTCCTGCCTCACTTAAGATAGCTTTTAAGTTTTCTAAAGATTGTCTTGTTTCATCTTCAATACTTGTATTTACAATTTCTCCTGTCTCAGGATTCATTCCAAGTTGACCTGAAGTAAATATCATATTTCCAGCAATTATTCCTTGAGAATAAGGTCCAATAGCTTGAGGTGCCTTTTGTGTTGAAATTACTTTGTTTGACATACTATTTATCTCCCCTTTAATCTTCATTTTTTATATTTATATAAAACTTTTATTTGCTCTGAATGAAATTTTCTATATTTCTACTCTCACCATCTATCCAAAGTCTTTCTAGATTGTAGAATTCTCTATCTTCTTTATAAAATACATGAACTATAATATCTCCAAAATCTAATAATATCCATTTTCCACTTTGATATCCTTCTTTTTGAAGTAATTCATATCCTTGCTCAGACATTTTTTCTTCTATTTCATCTGATATAGACATTACCTGTCTCTGAGAATTTCCACTTATTATAACAAAATAATCTGAAAGAGTAGTTAATCTTGAAATATCTAATACTTTAATATCGAAGCCTTTTTTATCATCTGCACTATTTACTATTACAGAAAGTTTGTTGTCTATTGCCACTAAGTCAACCTCCTAGTTTTTAAATTTATTCTTGAGAAGTTTTTTTATTCACAACTTTATGATCTTCAAACATAGACTTTACTATTTCCTCTGATTCATCTTCGTCTGGTATAAAATATGATACATTTTCTATCATTTTAGCTTCTCCTGGAAGCGTCGCCATTTCTATATTGCTTGTATCTATATTTTTTACGTCTAAACCATATTTAAGCATAAGTTTTAAAGGTATGTTAGTTTCAATATTTTCCATACTTGTTTTTATTAAGCTAGGTATTTTTACTATATTCTTGGGCTTTAAAGTTTGATCTATTGCATTTTTAATAAACTGTTGCTGAGCATTTATTCTTCCCAAATCTTGATCCGCATAACCTTTCCTAAACCTTAAAAACTCTAGTGACTTTTTACCATTTAAAACTTGTTTTCCCTTTTTAATATTAATATGAAGTGGTGGATCTGCTACAGGATCACTATATTTCATATTAATAGGTACATCAATTTCTACTCCACCTATTTCATCTACTACATCTTTAACTATCTCATAATCTACTTTTACATAATAATCTAAGTCAATTCCAAGTAAATCTCTTACAGTTTTAACAGTTAACTCAGGACCTCCAAAAGCATGTGCATGATTTATTTTATCTTCACTTTTTTTACCTTTAATTTTTACTTTAGTATCTCTAGGTATAGATAAAATTGATATTTTTCCACTTGTAGCATCATACTTACATAGCATCATCGTATCTGTTCTTTGTCCTTCTGATTTACCCTTAGTTTCAGCATCTACTCCCATTAACAAAAATTTTATCTCATTACTATCTTTACCTTCTGTTTTTCCACTATCTATATCATTTCCTGAAGCTTTATTGCCAATTTTGTCGCTTTTAACTGCAAAAAAAATACCTCCACCTAATATTACAGAAAAAATTAATAATGATGTAAAAAAAGTTTTTAAAAATCTACCCATATAGTCTTCACTTCCTTCATTGTTTAGAGTTAAGTATAATATAGTTTCTTGCCTTCACAGTATCTTCATGTAAAATCCAACCTCTATCAATGACATGTCTTATTGTATTTTCCATTGATTTTAATAAAGACTTGTCCAGGTTTTTATAAGCTAGATCTCTTATTTCTTCTACACCTGGAAAATCTCTCCCTGGTTCTATATAATCTGCTATATATACTATTTTTTCAAGTAAACTCATATTTTCTCTACCTGTTGTATGATATTTTATAGCATTGATAATGTCGGTATTTTCAATTTTATAATGATTTTTAGCTATTTCAGCACCTAGATAAGCATGAATAAGAACAAATTCCTTTTCATACATACCTTTTAAAATTATACCAAACTCATTAGCCATTTTCAATAAATAACATTTATCTAATATTCTACCACAATCATGTAACAAACCTGCTAACATTGCATCTTCTTCATTTTCTCCATAGCACTTTGCTAACTTTTGTGACACTTCCATAACTCTTAATGAATGAAGATATCTATCTTTCCCTATGCTTTTTTCCAAATCTTCTTTTATTTTTTTTATCATAGTATTTACTTTTAATAGAAACTATTTTGGATCTATCTATTAAAAGCTCACCCCCTTTAAATATTATTGGCTATTCCCTATATAAGTTATTCTTTTCTATATATTCTTGTACTAAATGTGGTAGCAAATATGTAACAGGCATTCCTTTTTTTATTCTATTTCTTATGTCAGTAGAAGAAACTTGTAGTTCCGGAATAGTTATTGTACAAACATTTTTCTTATACTTACAACTAACATTTATCCCATCTAAATCAAATCCTGGACGTGTAGCACCTATAAACTTACACATTTGTAGTAACTTGTCTGAATCTTTCCATGTATGTAAGTCTAAAAGAGAATCTGCTCCTGTTATAAAATAAAATTCTACATCATCTTTATATTTTTCTTTAAAATAAGACATAGTATCTATTGTATATGTTAATCCTTTTCTATCTAATTCAATAGAAGATACCTCAAAGTAGGGATTTGTAAGTGTAGCCAATAAAGTCATCTCATATCTATGATATCCTAAAGTAACATTCTTTTCTTTTTTATGAGGAGGATTTCCTGTAGGAATAAATATAACCTTGTCCAATTCAAACTTATATCTTGCTTCTTCTGCTATTACTAGATGTCCCATATGTATAGGATCAAAAGTACCACCCATTATTCCATATTTTTTAACTTTTTTATTCATTCCTTTACCTCCTGATGCGTCTTTACTCTCACTATTATATATTATTTTTATAATAACTTAAATAAAAATAAAAGTCCTTAGATAAAGGACTTTCTAATTAGGATTAGTATTCATCTATAAAGTTTTTAATTTGCAATATTTGTTCTTCATCATTATATATTAAAGTATCTATCTTTTCATCCTCAAAGTTTTTTAAATGAACTGTTAATTTCCCATCTTCTCCATTATCATATCTTATGCATCTAAACCCATTTTCATATAAATTTTTTATTTCTCTTAAATGAGATTTCTCTTTCAATATATCATCTCCTAATAGACTATTAATTCTAAAAAGAGATTGGCTTTTACCCAATCCCCATTTAATATTTATTCTGTCCTATTAGTTCCATAATATTATAGTTTAAGGTAATTCTATTTTCTTACTATCTTTTGATTCTCTATACAATACAAATTTATTTCCTATACTTTGAACAAACTCTGCATTTACTTCTTCTGCAATTTCGTTTGCTACTTCTTTTACATCTAATAGACTATTATTTAGAACATTAACTTTTATAATTTCTCTAGCTTCTAAAGCATCGTCTATTTGTTTTATAAAGTTTTCTGAAACTCCATTTTTACCTAATTGAAGAATTGGTTCTATATTGTGTGCTATTGATTTTAAATAGCTTCTTTGCTTGCCTGTTATCAAGTAATACACTCCCTTTATAAATTATTATTCTATTTCTATTTTACTTTTTAGTCAAAAAATTCAAATTCATATCCACATATATTTACTATATCTTCATCTTTTATTCCTAATTTCTTAAGTTCATCTACTATTCCTTTTTTTCTAATAACGTTTTGGAAGTTTCTTACAGAATCTAAATCTTCAAAATTAGTAGAGTTAATCAATTTTTCTATAGGATATCCATCAACAATGTACTTATCATTTTCTTTTTTAATAATAATTTCATTATCTTTACTTTTTAATTCATATAATTTATTTTCATCTACTTCTTCAACAATAGGCTCTGGTTCTCCTATCTCTTGTAGTTTATTTAAAATAGCATATTCAAGTTCTTTTATACCTTTCCCTGTAGCAGCTGATATAGGATAAATACTGTATCCATGTTTTTTAACTTCTTCCTCTAATTTGTTATATCCCTCTTGTGAACCAGGAATATCCATCTTATTTCCAATAACAATTTGAGGTTTTTCCGCTAATTTAGGACTGTATTTTTTTAGTTCTTCATTTATTTTGTAAAAATCCTCAACAGGATCTCTTCCTTCTTGTGATGACACATCTACAATATGTACTATTGCTCTAGTTCTTTCTATGTGTCTTAAAAATTCATGTCCTAATCCAACTCCAGAATGTGCTCCTTCTATTAATCCTGGAATATCCGCTATAACAAAACTATCTCCTCCACCAACTTGTACCACCCCTAAGTTAGGTGTAAGAGTTGTAAAATGATAGTTTGCTATCTTAGGCTTTGCATCAGTCATTATAGATAGTAAAGTAGATTTACCGACATTAGGAAATCCTACAAGTCCTACATCTGCTAAAAGTTTTAACTCTAAAGTAATGTTTCTTTCTTCTCCTTTTCCTCCACCTTCGGCAAATCTAGGTGCTTGTCTTGTTGAAGTAGTAAATTTAGCATTTCCTTTTCCACCACGTCCACCTTTTGCTACAACTACACTTTGCTTATCTTTTGTTAGATCTGCTATAACTAATCCTGTTTCAGTATCTTTAACTATAGTTCCAGGGGGAACCCTTAAAATTAAATCTTCTCCACCTCTACCATATTGTTTTTTTGCTTTACCATTTTCACCAGTTTCAGCTTTATAGTGTTTTTTATATCTAAAGTCCATTAAAGTTCTTAATCCATTATCAACTTGGAGTATTACGCTTCCACCATCTCCGCCGTCTCCACCAGCAGGTCCTCCTGAAGGCTCATACTTTTCTCTTCTAAAAGCAACTGCACCATGTCCACCATTTCCGCCTTTTACGTAAATATTTGCTACATCTATAAACATAGTAATCATCCTTACCTAATTTTTAATAATATCATTATATCAATTATGAATTGCGTGTCAATAAAATTTTAAGTAGTTAAAATCTTATTAAAAACAAATCTATTTTAAATATTGCTCGAATATATTTCGTTATAAATAGTATCTTGTAACTTTAGTACTTCAACTTCGTCATATTTATAAGTTATTATAATACCTTCATCTTTTAGCATAATTTCTGAATATTTATTTTTTAAATCATTTTTTATATTTTCTTCAAAGTTTCCAGATATATTAAATGATATACTGTCTTCATGCTCCAAAACTATTATGTAGATACTACATTCATCATTTTCATCATGAAAATCTATTAAATAATCCGATATATCTTCTAGGTTTTCTAATATTTCTTTTTCATTTTTTATTTTTCTAAATTCATCTTCTACATAATTATTTACTTCGAAATTTATTTTTATACCTACATTAGCAGCCTTTAATATTTTTCTTTCTAGGAAAAGAGAGATTGATAAAACAGAAAGGTTATATATTTTGCTAATATTCATCATAGTATCTGTTACTTTTTTTATTTGGAATATTGCATTATCATATTTTCTTAGTTGTAAATAACCATATATAATCTGCAATGTATTCATAAAGTCATGTCTATTTTCTCTTGATATCTTTTTCATATCTCTTATAAAACTCATGTTAATTTCTTTATTATATAAGTTATTAGAATCTTCTTTATAACTTTTTATTAATAGTATAAGATCAATCATTATAACTATAGTAATTAATATTAAAGCAACAATTTTTGGAGCTGTAACTGTAAATATTATCATTCCAGATATTATTAATAAAATTATTTTTAAAATAGTATAAACTTTATTAGATTTATTTATATATTTTCCAAAGTTACTAGTATTTATTTTAATCCCCTCCTTATTTAATATTTTCTACTTTATTCTATTTTATTCTATCATATTTCTCATATAATTTATCTAATTATTATAAATAAGCCATTAATAAGTTATTATGATATTAAAATAATACAAAAAAAACTACCTAGATATCTAGGTAGTTTTTTACTAAGATAATGCTTCTTTTGGATAGATACTAACTTGCTTTTTATCTCTTCCTTTTCTCTCAAACTTAACTATACCATCGATTTTTGCAAATAATGTATCGTCTCCACCTTTTCCTACGTTAAGACCAGGATGAACTTTTGTTCCTCTTTGTCTAACTAAAATATTACCAGCTAAAACAAATTGTCCATCAGCTCTTTTTACACCTAATCTTTTCGCTTCACTGTCACGACCATTTTTAGAGCTACCTACTCCTTTTTTCTGAGCAAAAAGCTGTAAATTAATTTTTATCATTTCACTACACCTCCCCATACTCGAGAGTTATATATTTCGAATAAATCTCTAATAATCCTTCTAGTCCAACTATCATTGTCTGCAATACAATATCTGCTTTCTCTCTTTTTTCTCTATCTAAGTTGTTAGGTATTGAAACATTCAAGTATCCTTTTTCTTCATCTATAGAATATAATATATCTTTTTCATCAATACCGCATACTTTATTGAGAGAAATAAGAGTAGTTTCAGTAAGTATAGATATTGCAGCACATACGATATCCTCTCCAGCTATACCATATCCTGAATGCCCACTAACTATATACTGGACAATTTCATTATTTTTATTACTTAGGATTTTGATATTCGTCATAGCTATTACTATCCATTAATTTTGGCAATTTTAACTTTTGTATAAGGTTGACGATGACCTTGTTTTTTTCTGTAATCTTTTTTTGCCTTATACTTGAAAACTATGATCTTTTTACCCTTACCTTGTTCCTCGATGTTTCCGCTTACTACAGCACCATCAACATAAGGCTTTCCTACTTTTATATCTCCTTCATTTGATACTAAAAGTACTTTATCAAAGTTTACAGCATCTCCTTGGCTTCCTTCAACCTTCTCTACGAAAATTACATCGCCTTCTTGAACTCTATATTGTTTTCCACCTGTTTCAATTACTGCGTACATTATAACACACCTCCTCTAGCCAGTCTCGCCAATGACAGGCACCTAACGGTTTAATACCTACATTGTGCGGCTACTTACAAAATATGATTTTATCAGATTCTGAACAGTTTGTCAATAAATAAGACATAGATTGTTCATTACTTTTAAATTAATTTTTTTACAAATTCTTCTTGTCCTATACCTACTATTTTAATATCGCTAAAATAAAGACTCTCATTATCTCTAACATATATTTTGATACTATAGATTAATTCTAAAGAATTTATAAACTCATTTTTATTATCTCTCAAATAATTTAATACTAATGGACTTAGTTCAAATAAAACAGCTGTTGCACTTGTATGAAGTTTTATTCTTTTAATCTCTTTCTCTATATTAGACATAACTACGCTTTCAGATAATATTTTTCCTCTACCTTTACAGTATGGACATTCTTTTAATAACCTAGAAGTAAGCCTATTTCTTACCTTTTTTCTTGTCATTTCTACTAATCCAAGCTGAGTCATTCCTAATATAGTTGACTTTGTTCTGTCTTTATCTAATTCTTCTTCTAAGCATTTTAAAACTAACTGCTCATCTTTTTCATTATTCATATCAATAAAATCTATTATAATTATTCCACCTATATTTCTTAATCTCAATTGCTTTGATATTTCCTTAGCAGCTTCTATATTAGTCTTAAATACAGTATCTTTTAAATCTATACTACCTATGAACTTTCCTGTATTTACATCAATAGATGTTAAGGCCTCTGTTTCATCAATTACTATATAACCTCCACTTTTAAGCCATACTTTTTTATCTAAAGCCTTATTTATCATACTTTCTACACCTAAATATCCAAATATATCATGACTATCATCAAAATATTTAACACGACTTTCAAGTTCAGGAGATATCATCTTAACTAGGTCTACTATACTCTGATATTCCTTTTTATCATTTATAATAAGTTCGTCTATGTCTTTAGTAAAATAATCTCTTACAGTTCTATGAACCAAGTCTAAATCCTTATATATTGTTCTTGGAGCAAATCCTAAGTTTTTTTCACTATCTATTTTGCTAAGTATCTTTAGTAAAAATCTTATATCATCCTTAAATTCTGTTTCATCAATTCCTTCACTTACAGTCCTTATAATGACTCCCATATTGGCAGGTTTTATTTCTTCGGCAATACGTCTTAGTCTCTCTCTTTCATCTTCTCTACTAATTCTTCTTGATACCCCTATGTAGTCTGTATAAGGCATAAGAACAAGATGTCTACCTGGAATAGTTATATGAGTAGTAACCCTAGCACCTTTTGTTCCAAATGGTTCTTTTATTACTTGAACAACTATTTCCTGTCCAGACTTTACTACATCTTTTATCGAAATATTATTTAAGTTTATATTTTTATCTGATAACATCTCTTTCGTGATAGCGTCTTTTACGTATAAAAAAGCATTTTTTTCAAGACCTATATCTACAAAAGCTGCCTGCATTCCTGGTAAAACATTTACTACTCTTCCTTTATATATATTTCCTGTAACTCTTTTATTATCATCTTGTTCTATATATACTTCAACTAGTTCATCATTTTCAACCATAGCAACCTTATTTTCATTTAATCCTATGTCTATGATTATTTGATTCATAAAATCTCCCCTAATTTATTTTCTATATTGGAGTTACTATATGATCTTCTTTTTCTATAAATAAATCTAATCTATGAATTTTTATGTTTTCTTTATCAATTTTTATTTTAGTCAATTCATCAAGTTTATCTATAACAACTTCTGGTTTTAGATTCCCATTACTTCCTGTTTTAAGCATCATCTTAAATATAATCGTGTTATCTTCATAATCCAATATGATTAATTTTCTTATCCTATCCCTTACATTGTCTTCTTTTCTTACTACTTTATAACCTTTCTTCTTTTCCTTAACCACTATTATTTCTTCCATTTTCATAAACTTATTTATTTCGTTATCTATTGTTTCCTTATCTATTTTTTCTATAAGACTAACTTCTACTATATATTCACTCCATCTTATTAAAGCCATTATAGATTCTTTTGTATCTTTGTCACTTGCTTTAACTATTTTTATTCCATCAGGAAGCACACTATTTGTTCTGTCAACAAACTCTTTTATATCTATATTATCTTCTAACTCAATATCCATATATTCGCCATCACTAGATACTCCAAGTGACAATGCTGTTGCAAATGCCATTTTAGGTTGTGGATTAAATCCCTCACTATATTTTAAAGGTATATCAGCCCTTCTAAAAGCTCTTTGAAATAATCTCATTAGATCCAAATGAGATATATATTTTAAATCATTACATTTTGTAAATTTAGCTCTAATATTTGTCATTAGCATACACCACCTGTAAAACTCTTATTAATGCCACATGCTGTACATCCTAGTCTGCAATCTTTGGTAAGCTCTTCTTTTTTTGACTTTTCATTCTCTTTTATAAGAAACTCTTTAGTAACTCCTACATCTAAAAAGTCCCATGGTAAGACTTCATCATATGATCTCTCTCTTGTAGCATAGAAATCTGGATCGATTCCTGTTTCTTCAAAAGCTTCCATCCAGTTATTGAAGTTAAATAAATCTGACCATCCATCAAACTTACATCCCTTCTCCCAAGCTTTTACTAAAACTTTACCTATATTTCTATCACCTCTAGCAATGACAGCTTCTAAAAAGCTTAATCTAGAGTCATGATGATTATATATTACTTTTCTATCTTTAATTTGTTTTTTTAAGAAATCTATTTTTTGATTAAATTCATCAATAGTATCTTGAGGATGCCATTGGAACGGTGTAAATGGTTTTGGAACGAAACAAGATGTACTTACAGTTACTTTAAAATTACCCTTTCTTTCCTCCCTAGGTATATCAAAAAATTCACTTTTAACTTTATAAGCTAATTCTTTTATACCTAGAATATCATCGTAAGTTTCTGTAGGTAGTCCTATCATGAAGTATAGTTTTACAGTTGACCATCCTAATTTAAATGCACTTTGAACAGATTCTATTAAGTTTTCTTCTGTTATACCTTTGTTTATAACATCTCTAAGTCTTTGACTTCCTGCCTCTGGTGCAAATGTAAGCCCAGTCTTTCTTACTTTTTGAATTTCCTCTATCACACCTAATGAAAATGAATCTAGCCTTAATGAAGGTAAAGATAAACCTATTTTTTTATCTTTAAATTCTTTCATAAGTCTAGTTACTAATTCTTCTAATTGAGAATAGTCACTTGTACTTAGTGAAGATAGTGATATCTCTTCATAGCCTGTAGCTTCTACTAGTTTTTTAGCAAGTTCCACAAGGTTATCAATACTTCTCTCTCTTACAGGTCTATATATCATTCCAGCTTGGCAAAATCTACATCCCCTAGTACATCCTCTAAATATTTCTAACATTATTCTATCATGTACAGTTTCTATATATGGAACTATTATTTTTTCTGGGAAATAACTCTCTTCTAGATCTTTCATTATTCTCTTTTTAATAGTTTTAGGATATTTTTTATCTTTAGGTTTGAACTCTTTTATAGTACCATCTTCATTATACTCTACTTGATAAAACTCTGGTACATACACACCCTCTATTTTGCTTACAGCTTCTAAGTATTCACTTCTACTTTTATTAGCTTTTTTGAATTCTTTATATAGTTTTAATATCTCTATATTAACTTCTTCACCTTCACCTATTACAAAAAAGTCTATAATATCAGCTAAAGGTTCAGGATTATATGCACATGGTCCTCCTGCTATTACAAAAGGATCCTTATCTGTTCTATCCTTAGAAAGTATAGGTATATTTCCTAGGTGTATCATATTTATAATGTTTGTATAGCTCATCTCATATTGTAAAGTAAATCCTATAAAGTCAAACTTGCTTATAGGATCTTTACTCTCAAGCCCATACAAAGGTATATTATTTTCTATCATTTTTTGTTCCATATCTATCCAAGGAGCAAATACTCTTTCACAATAAATATCATCTTCATTATTTAAAAGACTATATAATATATGTGATCCTAAATGTGACATGGCTACTTCGTAAACATCTGGAAATGCTAAAGCAAATCTAACCATATCTTCTGTAACTTCTTTTTTAACACTGTTTTGCTCGTTTCCTATATATCTTCCTGGTTTTTCTACCTTAAGGAAGATTTTTTCTAGTTGCTCTTTAAACATTAAATTATCATCCTTTTCTATTTTTTACTTGTACATTCTATATGAACTTTATCATTAGTATACAGTATTATTTTATCATTTTTAATTATTATTTAGTAGTTTTTCTACCTCAGTATACAGTCCTTGATCTATAACACCTTCAATCAAGTCACATTCACTTATAGTACCCAGACATTTTCCTTTATTATCTATTACTATTAGTACATGGTATTTGTTTGGTAAAAAGCAATTAAATATTTCTTCAGCAGTTACTGTTTTTAAACATACAAGTAAATGTGTTTTCATTATTTTTCTCTGTCTAAGCTCCCACTTCTTCCCTGTTATGTTTTTCATGAAAATAAAAGCTGCCATTTTGCTTTCTTTATTGGCAGCTATTAAAATAAATATACTAAGTATAATAATATAAATACTTTGTCTTAAAGTTAAACAATATATACTAATTATTATTATAAAGACACACAATATATAAGTTAATCTGGTTAAATATCTTGTAGAATTCTTTACTCCAAAAAAATTAGATAAAAATGCCCTTAAGATTTTTCCACCATCTAGTGGGAAAAGAGGTAATAGATTAAAAAAGCATATAAAAGAATTAGCCTTGATCATATAATATGTTAAGTAGCTACTGGTTATCTTCTCTATAATCATAAATAATAGCATTAAACAAAAGTTAAATAAAGGACCTGCTATAGATATTATAATTTCTGTATTAGGATCGTGTCCTATTAAACTTTCACTTTTAGCAACTCCTCCAAATACAAATAACTCTACTTCACCAATTTTCACACCATATTTTGATGCTACAAAAATATGAGCCAGTTCATGAAATAATATCAATATAAACATTAGTACTATTTCGATAAAGTATCCAAAATAAAAGTAAATTATTATAGGTATAAGCATAATATAGTTTAGCTTTACCCTTATGTTATTCAATTTTAATATATACATTATGTTCAACCCCGTTGTTATCAAATTATTAGATCATTTGAGCTAGTTTTTATATAGTTTAAAGGATTAACAGCTTTGTTATCCTTCCAAAGTTGAAAGTGTAAAAGCTTTTCCTTTCCTTCCGTATATTGTATTCGCCCTATTATATCTCCTTTAGTAACTTTTTGTCCTTCTTTAACGAGGCTTTCTTCAATTCCTTTATAAAGAGTTTGCATCTTGTTGTGTTGAATTTTTATTTCAAATATTCCATTATTCTCACTTACATCTAATACAGTTCCATTATCAATAGATATTATGTCTGAACTTTTTACTAATATATCTACTCCTTTATTAACCTTTTTTATATCTTCTGTTTCTTTTATATCTCCAAAGTTACTTTTAATGTCGCCTCTAGTTGGCATCATATATATTTCTTTTTGTTGGTTCTCTTCCATTTTTAAAATACTAAATGCAGTTATAACTTTGTCTTTTATATATGAGTGTTTTTTCATATAAGCCAAAAGCTTCTTCGAATCTTTTTTTATATCAATTGTATAGTTAATAGTATCATCTACTATTTTTATAACTTCATTTCCTTTTTTAAAATTTATCTTCTTTATGGCAATTATAATAACTAAAATTATAAGGCAAATAAATAGCTTTTTTATTTGCTTTATATAAAATTTTTGATCTTTATTTTTATAATTATATCCATATCTGCGCTTTATATTGTTAAAGAAAGTTTTACTATTATTCATATGCAATTATCCCCCAATTATCAATTTAATACATTAATATTTAGATAAATGGGATTTTATTACTTTAAAAATTCCTTTGTATGAAATATATTAGTTATCTTTTTTAGTTTCTTTTATTACCTCTCTCCAGTCTATATCTCCTCTTTCTAGACACTTGATAATAAGTTCAGCTGTTCCTAAATTAGTAGCAATAGGTATATTATGAACATCACTTAGTCTTATAAGTGCCTGTACATCAGGTTCATGAGGTTGTACTGTTAATGGATCTCTTAAAAAAATAATTAAATCCATCTCATTATTAGCAATCATAGCTCCTATCTGTTGATCTCCTCCCACTGGACCTGACATAACTTTATTTATTTTGAGACCTGTAGCTTCTTCGATGTGTTTTCCAGTTGTACCTGTTGCATATATACTATGGTTTTTTAGTATGTCTTCGTATGCTAAAGTAAAGTTTACTATTTGTTTTTTCTTTTTATCATGTGCTATAAGTGCTATGTTCATAGATATCCGCCTCCACTCTCTATACAAATTTTGTTATATTAACATATTACCACATTATTATACTTTATTTTATACTAAAATAACCCTGTATCACATGATACAGGGTTAATAAGTACTATTTTATCGAATCTTCTTTCATTTTTAGTATAGGAATATTTGCCACTAAGGCTGATATAGGTGAACTATCACTATCTTTTCTTGTTCGTGTAAGCTTTATATCTAAGCCTTCCTCATCTATAACCATATAATCAGAAATCACTCTAATAATATCTCCTTTTATCATTTCTAGAAAACGGGGAGAGACATTTGCTCTGTCATGAATCAATACTAATTTTAGCCTTTCTTTAGCTACATTTTTACTATTTTTTTCACTTCTACTGAAAAATCTAAAGAAATCCAAACCAACCCCTCCTTTAATTTATTTCCCAAATAAAATTTTCTTGAGTTTGGTAAACATGCCTTCTTCTGTTTCTAAATTTAATAAAGGAACTTCTTCTCCTAATATTCTTTGAACTATATTCTTATAAGCTTGTCCTGATAAGGCTTTTTCTTCTATAACAACAGGCTCTCCTTTATTAGTTGATATTACAATTGATTCATCGTCTGGAACTATTCCCAGAAGATCTATTGCTAATATATCAATCATATCATCAATATTCATCATATCTCCTCTTTTTACCATATCATATCTTATTCTATTGATTATGAGCTTAGGATCATCTAACCCTTTTGCTTCTAATAAGCCTATTATTCTATCTGCATCTCTAACTGCTGATATTTCTGGAGTAGTAACTACTATTGATTTATCTGCTCCTGCTATAGCATTCTGAAATCCTTGTTCTATCCCTGCAGGACAGTCTATAATAACATAGTCAAATTGTTCTTTTAGACTATCACTTAATTCTTGCATCTGAGATGGAGATATCGCATTCTTATCTTTAGTCTGTGCCGCTGGTAAGAGATATAGCCCATTGTATCTTTTATCTCTAATAAGACCTTGTTTTAGCTTACACACTTTTTCAACTACATCAACAATATCATATACTATTCTATTTTCGAGACCCATTACAACATCTAAATTTCTTAGTCCAATATCAGCATCCACTACAACTACAGTTTTGCCAAGCATGGCTAAACCGGTTCCTATATTTGCAGTAGTAGTAGTCTTTCCTACGCCACCTTTTCCTGAAGTAACTACTATTACCTCGCCCATTTATTTCTACCTCCTATCTTTTATCACTTTTTTAACAAGTAAGGTTCAATTATAACAGCGTCTTTATATACCCTTGCAATTTCAGGCCATTTCGGAGCTTGTATATCTTCATCTGGCTTACGTGCTATTACATCAGCTATTCTAAGCTGAGTTGGCTGTAAGCTAAAAGCAGCTACTATAGATTCTCTATTTCCATCACTTCCAGCATTAGCAATTCCTCTTAAAGATCCTAATACTACTATATTACCTTTTGCTACTACCATCCCCCCAGGATTTATATCTCCTATTACCACTACATTTCCATCGTATTCTATAATTTGCCCTGATCTTACAGTAGTTTTTATAAACTTGGTACTTCCTTCATGTATACCTATAAAAGGAACTGCTTCTAAGTCTGGGTCAATATCTTCCATTTTATTTTCTTCCTGTTCCTGTTCATTATCCTCTATGGTCATTCTATATTTATTCTTTATTATCTCCTTCAACTCTTCTACTTCTTCAACCGTCAACTTTTGTCCTTTTATGCTTATAACCTTAGCTCCTTTAAAAAATTCTCCTGCATTTTTTATTTTTATATCTAGTTGGTCTTTTATCGCCTGAAAGCTTCCTTCTTCTATATATATACTTATGCCATCTTTACGACCTTTAAAGTTTATTAAGCTGTGAGTCATTTTTCACCCTCCATTTAACGGCTACTAAAATTAATTTCTTCATAGTTTTTTTAATTCCTGCTTATTCATACAAAAAATAAATTGACAAGATAATACTTATCCTGCAATATTGTGGCAATGTGCAACTTTTTTATAGCTATTGTGTTTCTGAAATTGTTATTTATATATCATTTAATGTTTTATCCTGTTTTTATGTGTATAAAAATAATTCTAATATACCTCATATATTTGGAAAAATTATCATAATAAATTTATATATCCTAAAAAGAAAGACTTATATTTTATATTGTATTAATATAAAATAATTTGGTAAGATAATTTATTGACACATGTTTACTAGTTGCATATATGCTTTTTATTATTACTTTATTAGTTTATACTTTTAATTTTAACATATTAGGATTAATCTTTTTAAATATATTAGTCATATGGCAATTAAAAACTATGATATTTATGACTAATACTTAATTCTATATTATAAAAATCTTTAATATTCTTATGTTTTATTCATATTTAAAACAATCAATTGTATGATCGTTTACTATTCCAACTGCTTGCATATAAGAGTATACAATAGTACTTCCAATAAATCTAAATCCTCTTTTTTTAAATCTTTACTAATATTGTCAGATAACTTAGTATTAGAAGGAACTTCTGATATATCTTTCCAACTATTTTTTACAGGTTTGTTGTTTACAAAAGACCATATATAGTTATCAAAGCTTTCAAATTCTTTTTGTATTTCTAAAAATTTTTTAGCATTATTTATTGAAGCTTCTATTTTTTTACGATTTCTAATGATACCTGAATTACTAAGTAATTCTTCTATTCTTTCGTCATCATAATCTGCAACTTTTTGTGGTTCAAAATTGTCATAAGCAATTCTATAATTTTCTCTTTTTTTTAGTATCGTTATCCAACTTAATCCTGCTTGAGCTGATTCTAGTATTAAAAATTCAAAATGTTTATTATCATCATGGACAGGAACTCCCCATTCTTCATCATGATACTTTATATATAACTCATCGTCTTTACACCAAGAACATCTTTTCAAAATTAAGTCCTCCATTTCATATAGGTTAGTATTCTTATCTTATTACTTTTTATAATAAATTAAAAATCCCTAAAACTGTCTTAAATATAGTTTCTAGGGATTTTCTCCATTTCTTATATTCATTTAATCTATATTGAAAGTATTAAATTTCATAGGTATTCTTTAATTCTTAAAAAATTTTAAATAAATAATTAATAATATTAATTAAGTTTTCCTACTTTAGAAAATGGATATATTCTATATATGACTTTACCTACGATCTTGTCATAGTCAACAAGACCTATTTCTTCACTTCTACTATCTATACTATTATTCCTATTATCTCCCATGACAAAGACCTTCCCTTTTGGTATTTTGTCTATTTCTACATCACCTATAGTTCCATATTCTTTTATATAGTTTTCATCGAGTTCTTTATCATTTACATATACTTTTCCATTCTTTATAGTTATTTTATCTCCCTCAAGTCCTATAACTCTTTTAATTAATTTTTTTGTACTACCTGACGTAAGTCTTTGAATTATGTTTAGACTTTTTAGCTCGCCCTCATTAAATTCTAAATCTGTTTTAAATACAATTATATCACCATGCTTAATATTTTTATTATTATTTAATATAACTAATCTATCATGCTCTACTAATGTAGGATTCATAGAAACACTATACACTTCTGTAGTATTTATAAAAGAAGTTATAGCGAATGCGATTCCAACTGATATTACAATACACTTAATCCACTCTAAAATCTCACTTTTCATTTTAGTCCACCTCTAATTTTATATAATTATAGCTTATTTAAAATTATTATAAAAATAGTTTAATTATTTTTATAATAATTTAATTATAGCAAAAATATACATATTATACCTCATATAATATCTTTAAGATTCTTTTATTTTTATTATATAGAATTATATTATTGTTACATAAGCACACTTTTATAAACTTTCTCTCTATCTTCTTATATATAATTTTTTTCATTAGTTTGGTAAACTATTTGATTTTTATTAAATCTCCATCATCAAATCCTGTTGTAATATTATCGACATTTAATATTGAATATTCATCTACCTTTTCTGAATTTATTATACTTTTTAGCGTTCTACATATAAGTTCTTCAAAATCTTCCCAATTTAATCTTATAGTTTGTCCTTCATTGAAAGTTAAATATTTTTGTTTTGGAACAAAGTCTTCATTACATGCCCATTCATCATCATCAATGTCATATTCATTAGATCCAATTAGATACACAGTATATCCATTTTCTGATTCAAAAATTCCAAAATTTAATGCTTTTATATTTTCATCTAAATCTTCTTCGTTTGATATTTGTGATATCCAGTTACTTAAAATATTTTTAAAATCAGTATTTTTCATTATCTTATACCTCGCAAAATTTTATAGTTTGATTACTTCTCTATATAGTATTTTAGTCAATTAGTAGTCCCATAAGTAATGAATCATAAAATTTATCATCTATTAAAAAATTTCTCTTTAATATACCTTCTTCATAAAATCCAAGTTTCCTATATAAATAAATGGCACGTTCATTATCACTTCTGACTCTCAAGTTTATTTTTCTTATTATATTTGTATCTTTACTCCAATTAATTAAGTATTTTATAAGTTCTTCTCCTATGCCATTTCCCCAGTATTCTTTTAAAACACTTACTCCAAATTCTCCAATATGAGCATTTCTTTGTCTTAATCCACCTGAAAAGTTTAAATTTCCGATTATTTGTCCATTAATTTCTGCAACAATTAAAAGAGTATTTTTCTTTTTTAAAGCATCTTCAATAAAACATTCTTCCTCTTTTACTGTTGTGTTAAATTCACCTAATCCAAATGTTAAAAAATCTGATTCTCCTGCAATCCTATTAATATATTCTATAATATTTTTAGCATCTGACTTAATAGCTTTTCTTATTATTATTTTTTTATTATTAATTACTACTTCTCTCATCCTATAACCTACACCTCCTATATCTAATGTATAAAATATTAGATATAAAAACAATCGTCATTAAGGTAGTCTTCTAACTATTATATTAACAGTTATTATTTCTTATATCTTCTCAAATATATATCCGTCAAGATATGTATTCTCATTTTTCCAGTTTTCATGTTTTATTAGTTTTAGATTATCCCACTTATTAACTAATTCATTTTTTTCTAAGCAAAATTCTCTTTTGAATCCTTTTTCTATAGATTGTAAATAATTAAAAGTACAAATAATTAATATGCCTTTTTTCTTTAAGAGATTAGGTAATACGTTAAATGTTTCATCAGATGGCTTATAATGATTTATAATGATATTATCAAATTTTCCTATTTTAATTAATAGATCTATGTCATCAAGGTCTAGTTCTTTTGTTCTGACAGATACATGATTAATCTTTGAAAATCTTATTAGTCTTTTCAATGCTTCAGGTGTAAAGTCCACTCCAGTAACATTAAATCCTTGCTTTGCTAAATAAATAGCATTTCTTCCATCTCCACAAGCAATATCAAGAATACTTCCCTTAATTAAATAATTAGTATTATTAACTATAAAAGGCTCTGGATCCATTAAAATGTTCTCTCGTGCTTTATATTTATTGCTCCAATGTTCCTTTCTTATATCATGATTCATCCTTTCATCTTCCTTTCAAAACCATACCATTTTCATTAGATAATAGCTTTCTTATTTAAGAACGTTTATAAACTGCGGAGTTATCCTGTAAGAGATTGTTTATGTAGTATCTAATTAATATCCAGTATGTCTACATTTTGATCAACTTCTATCTCATAGTCTATATCTTCATATCCAAAACCAAATAATTTAAAAAATTCTTTTCTATATCCCTCAATGTCAGATAGCTCTCTAATATTATCTGTTGACACTTTTTCCCAAAGACTTAGTATTTCACTTTGAACATCTGATCTCATCTCTCTATCGTCTAGTCTTACTCTACCTTTATCATCAAGCTTTAAGTCATTATCATTTGATATATTTGAAAATAGTCTATAAATTTGCTCAATACATCCTTCATCAATACCTTTTCCTTTCATAATCTTAGATAATAGTGAAATGTATAAAGGGACTACTGGAATAGCTGAGCTTGATTGAGTAACTAAAGCTTTATTAACAGATACTAAAGCTTTTCCATTAATGTTTCTAAGATCGTCATTTAATAATTGTGCAGTAGCTTCTAAATGTTCTTTTGCTTTACCAATTGTTCCATTTCTATAAATAGGATATGTAATTTCTGGTCCAATATATGAATATGCTATGGTCATAGCACCTTTTTCAAGAACATCAGATTGCCTTAATAAGTCAATCCATAATTTCCAGTCGTATCCCCCCATAACAGCTACAGTTTGATTTATCTCTTCTTCTGTTGCAGGTTCAATTTCAATCTCTGATATATTGTAATTATGAAAATCTACAGTTTTATTTTTATAAGGCTTTCCGATAGGTTTTAATACTGAATGAAAAATCTCTCCAGTTACTGGGTCTACTCTCTTTGGTGATGCAACGCTATATATAACAAGATCAATTTTTCCTAAATCACGTTTAATGAGTTCAATAGTTTTTTCTTTTGTTTCATTTGAAAATGCATCTCCGTTAATACTCTTAGCATAATATTCAGATTCTTTCGCTAATTTTTCAAAAGACGCTGTATTATACCAACCAGCAGTAGCTGTTCTATTCTTTGAAGCCGATTTTTCAAATACAACTCCAATAGTACTTGCTCCTGAAGCAAAAGTTGATGTAATTCTAGAAGCTAAACCATATCCTGTTGATGCTCCAATAACAAGTACTTTTTTAGGTCCATCTATAACTCCTTTATTTTTTACATAGTCTATCTGTTCAATAACATTCTTTTCACAACCTTCTGGATGAGCTGTTGTGCATATAAATCCTCTAAATTTTGGCTTTATTATCATAAATAACACTCCTTATATTCTACGTTCATTTTTAGCTTAAAAATATAATACGATACAATTACAAATATAGTATATTATTTATACACTAATTTAAATTCTTCACATAATACTAACATATCTTCTGAAAATTCCTTTTCTTGACCTTGTAGCTCTCTAGAGAAATAATTCATATGTACATTGCTCCAATGCTTTAAAGTTTTATCTCCTTCGCCTTCTAGTCTTGCAAATTCTTCTGTAACTTCTTTAAAAGGTACTATATTTATTTTACTTGTTTCAATTATACATTGTGCTATCCCATTCCAATCTGTAATAATACTTAAGTCTCCTACTTTAGGTTCAGTTTCTTCTCCTAACTCATACCAATAATATAATGATGCTGTTGCTTTTTTTATTTCTTCTTTAACTAAATTCGCCAGTTCATTAGCATCTTTTTCATTATCACAAAAATGCCATGAAGTATACTTTTTAGTAGAATTGTTAACATTTTCTCCTATAGATTTTAAATAATCTTCCCACATTTTTTGTACGGAGTTATTTTCTTCTATCATATTTCATTTCCTTTCTTTTCGGTATATTATACCATATTATATTAGATTATTATTTTTATGAATCATGTACTTGAAAATTTATTAGGTTTTTTAATCTCGTACATTTAATTTTACATTAAAATATATCTATTTTTAAATGTTCTCAATATAATATTCTGTATAATACAAACTATCCAAAAAACATTCAATTAAAATTATATCAAAAAATAAATAATTGCCGTCAATAAATTGACGGCAATTATTTATTTTAAACTTCAAAATTATTCACAATATTAAAGTTCTGTATTGTGGAAAATCATATATTAAATATCAATTATCTTGCTAATTTATTATTTAAGTCTAATTCATTACTCTTTTCATCTTCATTAAGTCCTAAATATTGGGCTATTATTTCTCTCGCTACTGGTGCCCCATATCCCCCTTTACCACCTTGGGATAAAAATACTACTACAGCTATTTGTGCAGCATCAGGATTATCTGGCTCGTAAGGAGCAAATGCCGAGAACCATGCATAGTTGTCATATTTTTTTCCTGTTTTAGGATTTATTCTATCAACTTGTGCTGTACCAGTTTTAGCAGCCACTTTTACCTTGAAATTTTTAAACGGAGAACCAGCTGTTCCATCATGTCCAGTAACTAAAGACATTCCCTTTGCAACTTCTAGTATATATTTAGGATCTTTTACATCTACCTTATGAGTTTCTTTTTTAGGTTCAAACACTTTTTTAGTATTATCATAACTTTCTATTTTATCTACTACACTAACTTTATGCCTATTTCCTCCATTAGCTATAGTAGCTATATAGTTTGCCATTTGTATAGGAGTATAAGCATTCTGACCTTGTCCTATAGATATATTTAAGGTATCTCCTTGACCCCACTTAGACTGATTAAGATAAGTATACTTTATAGTATCAGATATATCTTCTTTGTTTCCTTCTAGTTTCTTCTCTCCATCTATCCCCATCTCAGATAATTTGTTTATAATATCTCTCTTACTAAGTGGTTTCTCTAGTTCTGTCCAACTTACTATCTCATCTATAATCTTTTTTATGTCTTTCTTACTTAGTTCTACTCCTTCTTTTATATAACTCTCTATATTTGCTTCTAAAAAATGTGTTAAGTTCCTTTTATTAATTGTTGATTTAGTCTTAGTCTTAGGTACTCCTGCAACCATTTCACCGTTTATTTCTATACCAGTTTTTTCATCAAGTCCAAATTCTTTTGCTACCTTAGCGATTTCATCTATTCCTGCTTTCCCAGGAAATTTTTCACCTGTTCTAGGGTCTCTCCCTAGAGCAGCACTAAAGAAATAATAGTTACACGAATCTTTAAGAGCACCTTTTAAATCTTCCCATCCGTGGCTACCTTTATTCTGATTCCATAACCAGCATCCAAAGTTTCTGTTTCCTATTTTCACATATCCACCATCATATATTTTCTTAGAAGCAGGAATTCCGTTTTCTTGGGCTGCTATCCCTGTTATCATTTTAAATATTGATCCAGGTTGGACAGCTGTTCCTATAGCCATATTATACATTGGTAATGGTCCTAATTTATCTTCTCCATTATCAGGATTTAGCATCTTCCAATCTTCACTTGATATACCTGTTGCAAAAAGATTAGGATCATATGATGGATAATTTGCTAAAGCAAGTATTTCTCCTGTTTTTACATCTATAGCAACTGCTGCTCCAGATGTAGCATAAGGGAAAGCCTTACCGTAACTATAATTTCCCCATTTACTTTTGAATGTTCCACCTCTTCTTATTTCTGTTAAAGCTTGTTCTAACGCGTTTTCTGTAATTTTTTGAAGTTCTGCATCTATAGTTAGATAAAGAGTACTTCCTGGTTTAGCTTTTTCTTCACTTATAGTATCTACTACGTTTCCAACAGCATCTACCTGAACTCTTTTCTTTCCATCTTTACCTTTAAGATATTCTTCAAATGTTGCTTCTACACCACTTTTACCTATAAAATAGTTAGGTAAATAACCTTTTGCTTTTGTATATTTCTCTAACTCATTAGCACTAGATATACTACCTAAATATCCTAATATATGTGCTGCAGTACTTCCCATAGGATATTGTCTTACAGGCTCTAGAGATACCTTCACTCCAGGCATATCACCCTTATTTTCCTCTATTTTAGCTATAGTTGTATCTTTGATACCATATGCTATGTTTACAGGATGATATCCTCTATGTCCCATATTCTTTACTTGATCTAGTATTAAAAGAGCTATCCTAGCTTCATAGTCTGATAAATTTTCTGGTAGCTCGGTTTTCTTTCTAATCTCTTTGAATGCTTTTTCAGCATCAGACTTTGCTGATATCTTATATCTCTTGAGCCAGAACTCCTTATCATTTAAAGCAGAATACTTCCAAGTGCTTATTCCTATTTTAGGATATATGTCTTGTTTTATTATAATTTCTTGTGCTATTCTACTTATATCTTCACGCTTAATAAAGTTTTTAACTTCTTTTTCTTTTTCCAGTATAAACATCAAGGTTTTTTGAGGATTAAGTTTTTCCTTAATATTATATTTTTTATATAGCTCATCTCTATCTTTATTATTAGTAAATTTATAAGTAACTTTATTTGTTTTCTCATTTATTTCCACTTTAATTGGTATCTTAGTTTTATCTTTATTCTTCTTATATTTTTCTTCCAAGAGTTCAATTATAACTTGTCCTGGCACTATAGTTTCCTTTTTATCTTTTTTAGTCTTACTTGGTATACTATGTGTACTTTCTAACATTTTTGTAAAACTATCAGTTTCCTTTAGTATACTTATAAAATCATCTATTGCCGCACTCTTTATAGTAATACCGCTAAATTTTTGCATTAAGCCTCTTTTAACTTTTTCATATTCTTCATCAAAAGTAAAAGAAAAAGGAACTAACTTTATATTTGCTATTAATCCCTTGCTTTTAAGCATATCGTATGCTAATTTACTTGAAACAGGATCACTTACTATCTTAGTTACTATCTTATTAACATTACGGTTATTAATTATATTCAATACTGCACTTCTAGCATCCATTCCTTTAGATATGCCATTATTTTCTTTCCACTTATCTATATCTTTTTCACTATCATATTCAAATATTGGATTACCATTTTGATCTACATTAACTTTTATAGGCATTTCAACGCCTTCACTTTGAAGTATACCTACTACTTTATTGCCTACAGAAAATTTATTAGCATTTTGTTGATTACTATATTCAGTTGTTAAACCAATGAGTTCACCTACTAAATTATTATTTACTATAGTACTTACAACCTCTTCACTAGGTGTATTAGGATTTTCAAAATACATAGACTCATCTGTATATGCAAATGAATTCATTTTTATTGGAAATTCATCATTGTAGTTTACACCTTCATCTTCTAATATATGTGCTAATTCTATTAGTGTTTTATTTCTCTGTTTCTTATCCTTACTAGATTCGAGTTCATCTTTAACAACTTGTATAGTGAAACTAGGATTGTTTCCAGCTAAAAGTCTTCCATATCTATCCCTTATTTCCCCTCTTGGAGCTGTGATTGGTATTTCTTTAAACTTTCTAGTATCTGCTTGCTTTCTTAATTCTTCACCTTGTACTATAGTAAGAGAGGCAAGTCGAAAAGCTAATACTAGTAATGATAATGATAGTCCTAGTATTAAAATATTATATCTATCTCTAAGCTTTTCAAATATCTGTTTCAAAATTTCACCTCCTCATTTATTCTAAAGTCTTTTAGTAAACTTTATTCGAGGTTCTTTATAAAACTTCAACATATACTTATATACAAAAATTGAAAGAACAGCATTATATATAGCTTCTTTTAATAGTACATTTTTTAATATCGGAATCAAATGAACATCCACTGATAAAAAGTACATAAAGAAGTAATGCATTATATGAAATACAGCAGTAGTTGCTGCTGTTATTAAAAATGGCAAAATTAGATTTTCTTTAAAAACTTTTTCATCTAAAAGTCCCAAGACATATCCTATTAGAAAATAAATAAGAGCATTAACCCCTATAACATCATAGAAAAATATGTCTTGTAAAAGACCTACAGCTAGTCCTACTATAGCACCTGAATTTTTTCCTGCTAATAGAGAATATGTAACTACTAAGATTAAAGAAGTATTGGGAAGTACTTGTAAAAAATGAAAGTATTGAAATACAGTAGACTGTAATATGAAATTAAGTATTATTATCCCTGCTATTATAATATAATTCAATTTTATTACCCCTTTAATGTTTTTTTCCAGTAATTACGAATACTTCATGCAACTTGTTAAAGTCAACTGAAGGCTTAATTTTTACATGTACAAGTAAATCTTCACTTTTCTTTTTGATTTCAATAACTTCCCCTATAAAAATTCCTTTTTCAAAAACTCCTCCTAGTCCAGATGTCAACAGCTTATCACCTTTAGAAACATCGGCCTTAGTATCAAACATATATCCACTTAATATACCTTGAGAACCTTCTTTTGCCACTCCATTATTTTGGTTTCTGACTATAGTAAAGCTTACACTATTTGAACTATCCACTATTGACACTACCTTTGACCAGTTATCTCCAACCTCAGTAACTCTACCAACAAGACCTTCTACTATATTATCTTTTTCTATCTCAACAGCCTTAACTACCGGATCACCTTTTTTTATTCCATCCTTACTCCCTTTATCTATTATAAATTTTTCAAACCAGTTACCAGGATCTTTGCCTATTATTTGGGAATTTACTAAGTTATAATTAGTCTTGCTTTTAAGTTCTGCTTCTTCCTTTAAGTAATCCGATCTTCCTATTATGTCTTCATATTTTATTACCTTATCTTTTAATTTTGCTACTTCTTTTTTTAGTTGTGTATTTTCTTCCTTCAAAGTAAAAATATCACCAACGGAGCTAAATCCATTAGCTACATTTTTTGATATACTATAAGCTACTTTTTGAACTGGAGTTATAACATTTCCAAGTATATTTTCTAATTTAGTTATTTTCAGCTTACCTGTAGATGTTAAACCTATAATTACAATTAGAATGATAGTAACAAAAGCTACTATCATTCTTCCTTTAAACTTTCTAAAAATGTTCATTTATATCACCATCTCAGTTGATATTTTAATCTATCTTTCTAGAATTTTTAGTCACTCTTTTAAGAGTTTCTATATCTTCTAGAGCCATTCCTGTACCTAAAGCTACACAGTCTAATGGTTCTTCTGCTATGTGAACAGGCATACCTGTTTCTTTTCTTATCATTCTATCTAGTCCATCTAATAATGCTCCACCACCTGCTAGCATTATACCTTGTTCCATTATGTCTGAAGCTAATTCTGGCGGAGTTTTTTCTAATGTATATTTTATTGCATCTACAATGCTATAAATAGGTTCTTTCATAGCCTCATGTATTTCATTTGAGCTTATTTCTACTGTTTTAGGTAAGCCTGTAACTAAGTCTCTACCTCTTATACTAAGTTTCTTTTCTTTATTACTACCTAAGTCTGCTGATCCTATTGTTATCTTAACTTCCTCAGCAGTTCTTTCTCCTATCATAAGACTATATTCTTTTTTAATATATCCAACTATAGAGTCATCTAACTCGTCTCCAGCTACTCTTATTGATCTACTTGTAACTATTCCTCCAAGTGATATTATAGCCACTTCAGTAGTTCCTCCACCTATATCAACGATCATACTACCTGTAGGTTCTTGAACTGGAAGTCCTGCACCTATTGCTGCAGCCATTGGCTCTTCTATAAGGTATGCATCCCTTGCTCCTGCTTGTACTGCTGCTTCTTCAACTGCTCTTTTTTCAACCTCAGTTACACCTGAAGGAACGCATATAACAACACGAGGTTGTACTACTGAACGTCTTGGATGAGCTCTTTTTATAAAATATTTTAACATACTTTGAGTAACATCAAAGTCAGCTATAACCCCATCACTTAAAGGTCTTATTGCTACTATATGTCCTGGTGTTCTACCTATCATTTTTTTAGCCTCTTCACCAACTGCTAAAACTTCTTTAGTATGTGCATGAATAGCAACAACCGATGGCTCCTTTATTATTATACCTTTACCTCTTGCATAAACTAATGTATTTGCTGTTCCTAAGTCTATTCCCATATCTTTTGAAAACGCACTAAAAATACCCATCTTCTTTTGCTCCTTCCTAAAAATTTATCTTATAATATGTTCTCTTCTCTAAAACTAAAATAAGTATTTTTTCCTATAACTATATGATCCAATATTGATATTCCTAAAATTTGTCCACACTCTAGTAGTCTCTTAGTAACATTAATATCTTCTTTACTAGGAGATGGATCTCCACTTGGATGATTATGTGTCAAGATCATTGACGCACTACTCCTTTTTACTGCTTCTTTAAAGACTTCTCTTGGATGTACAATTGATGAGTTTAAGCTACCTACGGATACGTCATCTATTCCTATAATTTTATTTTTAGTATCAAGCATTATTACCTTAAAATACTCCTTTTTTAAATGTTGCATATCAGTTATAAGAAAGTTAACAACATCTAAAGGTGAAGTTATTTTTTTCTGATCTATTGAACTGGATATTAACACTCTCTTTCCTAGTTCTATTGCAGCTAGTATTTGTGCTGCTTTACATTTTCCTATGCCTTTTACTTTAGTTATTTCTTCAATAGAAGAATCTGATAAAAAAGATATTCCTTGTTTATCAATTGATAATAACCTATTTGAAAGCTCAATTGCTGAGTATTCTTTACTTCCTGTTCTTATAATTATTGATAATAATTCTGGATTAGATAAACTTTTAACTCCATATTTATATAGTTTTTCTCTAGGTCTTTCTTCCTCAGGTAGACTTTTCATAGTATATCTTAAACTCTCTTTCATCACTATAGTCTCCTTAAAGTTTCTATAACAACTTTATATTATAAAATTTTTCTAAAATATTATCAATCTTCGATATTGGCAATCCTACTACATTAGAGTAAGATCCTTTAATCCATTCTACTAAAATTTCACCATAACCCTGAATTCCATATGCTCCTGCCTTATCTTTATATTCTTCTGTATCTAAGTATCTTTCTATTTTATCTGTAGATAATTCTCTAAATTTAACCTTAGTAGATTCATAATCTACTAATTTAACATTATTTGTTTTATTAACAATAGCAATGCCTGTTATAACATAATGTTCTTTTCCATTAAGGCTATTTAACATATTAAATGCATCATCTCTATCTTTGGGTTTTCCCAAAATAGAGTCCTTATATACAATGGTATCCAGAGCCAATATTATTTTATTTTCATCTTGTTTATTAGAAACATCTAAAACCTTTTGAAGAGCTAATGACATTGCAGTTTCTATTGGTCCTTCATCATCATTTATATATTCTTTTATATCACTAGGAATTATATTAAATTCTAAATTAAACTTTCTAAGTAATTCTTTTCTTCTAGGTGAACCAGACGCCAATACTATACTTTTCACTCTTTATCACATCCTAAGGTAATCATTTAATATAAAGCTTCATTTTAAATATCCACCAAGAGTATTTTTCATGTTTTTAACTAAATATATAGAACTAAGTCCTATAAAATATCCCGTAAAAAGACTAGTCAAAGCCATAAAAGGGAGATATGAAAAAATATTTATATTTTGCATAATTAAGCTAGCAACTGTTATTTGTAAAAAATTATGCGTTAAAGCTCCTAATATACTTACTCCTATCAAACTAAAATAGTTTCTTAAATACTCATAAGCTAGTGTCATTATTATAGTACTTCCAGTAGCAGACGGAATACTATATAATAAGGTTGAAAAATTGCCTGTAGCAAGAGCTAATACCAACCCTTTTAAAATTGATATAACTATAGCTTCTTTAAATCCAAATAACACCAACGCTACTAAAGAAACAATATTAGATAATCCTAGTTTAGCTCCAGGAATAATGATTGGAAAAGGTATCATACTTTCAACAATATTTAATGCAAGTCCTAGTGACACAAGTACTGATAAAAATATTATTTTTTTTAATCTCATAGTTTCTAGTCACTCTTTCTTAATAACTAATATAGTCAATTTCTTTATTAGTTTTAGACTCTGTTTTTATCTCTATAACAAGTCTATTTGGTAGGCATACTATCATTTCTCCTGGTCTAGTTATATAGCCTTGTTTTACATCAAGTTGATCTGGACAATTTGCTTCTACTACTCTAACTTTTCCTTTGTTTATCTCTAGCTTATTATACCCAAATTTTGTCTTAATTTCCAATGTTCTCATTTCTTTATTATCTAAAGTTATTTTTTTATATTTTTTCCCATCTAATTCTATGTTAACATATTTATTTGATGAATTTGTAGCTATTTTATTAACATAGTATATCCCAATGAAGCTCGAAATCAAAATAATAAATATAAGATATTTGTCGTATTTTGTCATATTTATTCATCCTTTTATAGTCACTAAAGGCATATGGTTTCACTATCTAAGTTTACCATTTCCTTATTTCATTTACAAGTTTAAATTTTAACCATAATTTGATCATAGTCATATTTAGTAGAAAAATGTCAAATAAAAAATCCTACTAAAATATATTTTAGTAGGATTTCCATTTAACATTATTTTATTGTAGAGTTATAGCTTTTTTAGGACATTTTTCAAAACATACTCCACATCCTATACATTTTTCTTCAACTACACTGTGAACTTCTTTTAAATTACCTTCAATAGCCTCTACAGGACATTGCTTAGCACATATAGTACATCCTATGCATAAGTCATCTTCAACTTTAGCCTTTTTTCTCTTTTCAAAATTTGCAGTTATTGCCTTTGTAGGACATTTCTCAGCGCAAACCATACAATTAGTACATTTATCATAATTTATTTTCGCTAAATTATTTTCAAAATCCATAGCATCAAATGGGCATGCTTTAACACAAATTTTACATCCTATACAACCAACGTCACATTTTTCTTTTACACCTTTACCAAGCTCTTTATTATTACAATCCACAAATACATCTTGATCATATGGTACTAGTTCTATAACAGACTTTGGACATACTTCTAAACATTTACCACATGAAGTACATTTTTCTTTATCTATTTTAGCTATTCCGTCTTCAATTACAATAGCACCAAATTGACAAACATCTTTACAACTTCCGAACCCTAAACAACCATAAGAGCATGATTTACTTCCACCAGAAACTAACGCTGCTGCTCTACAATCTTTTATTCCTTGATACTCAAATTTCTCAAATGTATTACAGTTTGTTCCTTTACAAATTACTCTAGCTACTTTTTTATCTGCTACCTCTGCTGAAGTTCCCATTATTTCAGCTATTTTTTCAGTAGTAGAAGCTCCACCTACAGGACATCCACTTGCAGGAGCTTCACCTTTTGAAATTGCCACTGCAAGTCCTTCACATCCTGGAAATCCACAAGCCCCACAATTTGCTCCTGGAAGAGCTTCTTTAACTTTTTCAACTTTAGGATCAACTTCAACGGCAAATGCCTTTGCTACTATAGCTAATCCTATACCGAATAATAATCCTAATCCCCCTAAAATGGCAATAGGAATTAAAATAGTTTCCATCTCTTTCACCTCCTATACAAGTCCAACAAAACCTAAGAATGCTATTGACATTAATCCTGCAGTTATAAGTGCTATAGGAAATCCTTCTAACGACTCTGGAACATCAGCTAAAGCTAATCTTTCTCTTATACCAGCAAATAATACTATAGCCAAAGTAAACCCTATGGCTGCAGCTAATCCATTAATTACTGTTTCTATAAAGTTGAATTCCATTTGTATATTAAGAAGTGCAGCACCTAGTACAGCACAGTTAGTCGTAATAAGTGGTAAGTAAACACCTAGTGATTCGTATAAAGATGGACTTGCCTTTTTCATAAACATCTCAACAGCTTGAACTAATGCAGCAATAACTAATATAAATACAATAGTCTGAAGATACCCTACCTTGAGAGGATCTAATATAGATTTTTGAACAATGTAGGTTACTGCAGATGATATCGTCATAACAAATGTTACTGCCATTCCCATACCTAAAGAAGTCTCTATTTTTTTAGAGACACCTAAGAATGGACATATTCCTAAGAATCTAGATAATACAAAGTTATTAACAAATATAGCACTGATTACTATAGTTAAAAGTTTCATTTTCCCCCTCCTTCATCTAACTTAACTACGATCAAATTATTTTATATTCTAATGGCAACTTGATTCAGCTTTCTTTTTAGTTACTTTATTTATTAATCCGATTAATAATCCTAATGCAAAGAATGCTCCAGGAGGTAATATCATTATTATTGCTGGTTGAAAAGCTTTACCAAATAATGAGAATCCAAATATACTTCCAGCACCTAATATTTCTCTTATAATTGCTAATACTGTAAGTCCAATAGTAAATCCTAGACCCATTCCGATCCCATCAAATATAGATGATACTGCTGAATTTTTAGAAGCAAAGGCTTCTGCTCTACCTAATATTAAACAGTTAACAACTATTAAAGGTATAAAAATACCTAGAGTTTTATCAAGCTCTGGTACATATGCTTTCATAACCATACCTATTATAGTTACAAATGTAGCTATAACAACTACGAAGGCAGGTATACGTATTTTATCTGGTATTACCTTTTTTAATAGTGATATAACTAGGTTCGATCCTATTAAAACACACATTGTAGCTAATCCCATTGCTAATCCATTGATAGCTGATGTCGTAACAGCAAGGGTAGGACACATACCTATAAGTTGTACAAAAGTAGGGTTGTCATTTATAATTCCATTTTTTAAATTTTTAAATATATTCATTTTTTCACCTCCATGGATATGTTATTTTGAGATGTCTTTAAATGCGTTTATAGCCGTATTTACTCCATCAGTAACAGCCTTTGAAGTTATAGTAGCTCCAGTTAAAGCTTGAATTTGTTCTTCGCTAGCTCCACTCTTCACTACTTCTAATTCTTTTTCTGCAGATTTTCCTTTATATTGATTTTGATATTCTGGGTTAGCTGCATTTGCTCCTAATCCTGGTGTTTCGCTGTTACTTACTACTTTCATGCCTTCTATTTTTCCATCAGAAGATATACCTGTTATAACTTCTACTAAATCTGCATATCCAGAAGTAGCCGTTTTTATAGCATATCCCACTGGTTTATTTGAACTATCGTATCCTACAAAAACCTCAAGTACTGATTTGTTTGAAGACATTATTTTTTCTAGCTTATCTTTTTCTAACGCCTTAAATTCTTTAGCTTTAGGTAAAATCTCTTTTCTAGCTTCATTATTAGCTTTTTCTTGTACTTTTTCTATATTAGGTTTAGTTATATCATTTGCAAACGCTAGTAATCCTCCAGCAATTGAAGTAATTATTAACAATATAATTCCTAGTTTTGTAATTTCTTTCATACTACTTCACCTCCCCGAAAACCTTAGGACTAGTAAGTTTATCAATAAGTGGCGCCGCAACATTCATTAACATTATAGAATATGATACCCCTTCTGGATATCCGCCTTTAAGTCTTATAACAGCAGTTAATATTCCTGCTCCTATTCCAAATATAATTTGTCCTTTAGGTGTAACAGGTGATGATGAATAGTCTGTTGCCATATAGAAAGCGCCTAGTATAAGTCCACCTGCAAAAACATGGTACATAGTGTTAGTAAGTCCAGTACCACCAAATAGTAATAATATGATTACAGTAGTTCCTATATAAGAGAAAGGAATTCTCCAATTAATAACTCCTCTATAAAATAAATATGCTGCACCTATTAATAGTAAAAGTGCCGATGTTTCTCCTAATGATCCTCCTATATTTCCAATGAATACATTCCATAATGATGGAAGATTACCTACTACTTCTCCACCTTTTAATATAGCTAAAGGTGTAGCTGTACTAATTGCATCTGGTCCTGGAGTCGTCCATGTTGTCATTATAACTGGCCATGATGCTAAAAGCATACCCCTAGCAGCTAAAGCCGGGTTAATAAAGTTATGTCCAAGACCTCCAAAAGCTTGCTTTACTATTCCTATAGCAAAAACAGATCCTATTACAGGTATCCACCATGGTGCTGATGCAGGTATATTGAATGCTAGAAGAAGTCCTGTAACTACTGCACTTAAATCTCTTATTGTTACTGATCTTTTCATAGCCTTTTGAACAATAGCCTCTGTTACAACAGCTGATACAACTGCAAGTACTATTAATTTTACAGCTGCAAACCTAAAGAAATAAATACTTCCTAGTGTAGCTGGTAAAAGTGCAATTAAAACATCTAACATTATTCTCGAAACTGTTTCATTCGATTTAATGTGTGGAGAAGATGTTGCTATTAATCTATTCTCCATTTATATCCCTCCTACTGATTAGATTTTCTTTTTCTATTTGCAAGCTCTTTTTTAGCAACTCTTACTGAATGTAGAAGTGGGCGTTTTGAAGGACATACGAATGAACAACAACCACATTCTATACAATTAGAAACATGATATGCTTCTGTTTCTTCAAACATTCCTTTAAGTGATAGTTGACTAATAAATAATGGCTGTATATTAACTGGACAAACATCTATACATTTTCCACATCTTATACATGCCTCAGGATCTGGAGATTCAGATTCTTGTTTTGTTAAAACTAATATTCCGGATGTTCCCTTAATAACTGGAACTTCATCTGTAAATTGAGCCATTCCCATCATAGGTCCACCCATAACTATCTTACCTGGTTCTTCTTTATATCCATCACACTGCTCTATAACTTCTTTAAATGAAGTTCCTATCTTAACTAATAAGTTTTTAGGAGTATTTACTGCTCCGCCAGTTATAGTAACTATTCTTTCAATTAAAGGCATTCCTGTTTTTATAGCATTTGCTATAGCTGCTGCCGTACCAACATTGTTAACTATGACACCAACATCCATTGGTAATCCACCAGCAGGAACTTCTCTTCCTGTTACTGCATTTATAAGTCTTTTTTCATCCCCTTGAGGATACTTCGTTTTTAATGCAACTACTTCTATATTTGCTTCTTTTTCTGCTGCTTTTTGTAATACTTTTATAGCATCTTTTTTATTATCTTCAATACCTATAAAACCTTTTCTTACTCCAACTGCTTTCATTATTGCCTTAAGACCATAGATAACGTTTTCTGGCTGTTCTAACATAAGTCTGTGGTCAGCAGTCAAGTATGGCTCACACTCTGCACCATTTAAAATAACTGTATCTATTTTTTTTTCAAGTGGTGGAGAAAGTTTTACATGTGTAGGAAAACTTGCCCCTCCTAGTCCTGTAATACCTGCTTCTTTAACTATTTCTATAATTTCTTCTTTTGAAAGAGAACTTAAATCTCCTTTAGGTTTTACACTTTCATGTACTTCATTTGCTCCGTCAGATTCTATTACTACAGACATTACTTTCTCTCCTGAAGGAGAATCTGCTAATAATATTTTCTTTACAGTACCCGAAATACTTGAATGTATAGGAGCTGATACAAAACCAGTTGGTTCTCCAATTTTTTGACCTACTTTTACCTTATCACCAACTTTTACTATAGGATCACAAGGTGCTCCTATATGTTGATGTAAAGGAATTGTTACTGTTGTAGGTTCTTTAGCTTTTTCTGTTTTAAACTTTTCAGAAAACCTCTTTGAGTATGGAGGATGTATTCCGCCTCTAAAAGTAAAGCTTTTTAAACTCATATATTTCACCTCTTACTTTCAAAATTAATATATTTATATTTTAAATTAATGCATTCTAAGTTTATTAAATTTATGTTTTGAATTTTATTGACTGGGATATACTTAAAAATGAAGTAAATGATATAAATAGAGGTTAATAATCATGATTGCATAATTATTAACTTGCACAAGAATATATTAATATATAAAGAAGTAATATGCAATACAATATATTATTTAATATTACATTTTTTGACCTTATATTTATAATAACTCATTATTTACTTTTTTGCATATACAAAGAACCCTTATTTAAGGGTTCTTTTACTGGTTATAGTAGTTTATATAATCAAAAAACGCTCGCATGAATCCGGAGTAACTTTTTTTAATACTCTCCTTACTTTTTATATCAAAGGATACTAATACATTTTTTCTATTCTTAAGATGTATCTCAAGTACATTCCTAATTTTCTTGAGATCTTCACTATGTGTATCACTAGAAACTTCTTTTATTTTAGAATCTATAATTTCTGTATTCTTATCTAATTTACTCTTTAAATTATTTATTTCAGAATCATCCATAGCCTTTCTCCATAAGTCTAATTCTTCTTTATATACTTGATTTATACTTCTAACTACTTCTTGCATTTTATTTATATATTTTTCTTCATAATCATAGTATTGCAATTCTTTCTTCTTTATATAAATAGTATTTAAAGTAGCATCTTTATATTCCTTTTTTATTTTTAAAAAACTATCTTTAACATTTTGTTTCTCAAAGCTAATTTCTGTATAAACCTTATAAGAATCAAATTTTGAAATATAACCTAATAATTTTTTATTATTAAGTTTTTTTAATTCTTTTCTGGCACTATCAATATCAGAAAAACTTCCTATACCTATATTATATAATTCAAAACCTTCTATATATATACTTTTTAATTTATCTCTATTCTGTTTTCTCTCTTCATCACTTTTATTGTTTCCTACCTTAGTATTAGTCTGAATATTATTTTTGTTTTTAATATTATTATCTTTATTTTTGGGGAGCCATTTAGATATTACTGGTACTATAACTTTTTTTGCCATAATATCTCCACCGATTACAGAAATAATAGGTATAATTATAAAAAAAGCTATAAGGAGTATATTTTTTTCTTTCTTTTTATACTTTTTCTTCTTCCTTATAGTTAATCTCAAAGATATCCCCCCTCTTAGCTATAACTTTAGTTAACTACTTCTATATTTTTCTTTTCTTTCCTTCTTTTGTGAAAAGCCTAATAAAAAAGAAACAGATAAAAATTTTTATCTGTTTCTTTTTTTATTTTATATATGGTGCGGGTGATGGGACTTGAACCCATACGTCATCGACACACGCCCCTCAAACGTGCCTGTCTGCCTATTCCAGCACACCCGCATTTAAGGTTACAAAATAAATTATAACCCCAATATTTTTAAAAGTCAAGAAATTTATTTATTACTATTTTGAAATTTTTTAGGTATATACCAGTTTTGTATTTCATCATATACATTTACAAAACTAGGTTGTATATCTCCTTCGACTCTTTTGTATCCTAGTATAGATCCATTTGTAAAAAACAAACTAACATAAGGTAATTCATCTAAAATATACTTTTGTAACTTAGCATAAGCTTTTTTCTTTTCTTCTCTTGAAATAGATGATTTTACATTATTTAATAAGTCATCCATTTTTTCATTATTATAGTTTATAAAATTATCTGTTCCAGACGAGTGAAACATAAAAGATATATCTGGTATGTAAGACAGTTCCCATCCTAGCACAGCTACTTGATAGTTTCCTGAAGTCAGTTTACTCTGTAGTTGTTGCCAGTCTGTGAGTTCTGTCTCTTCTGTTACATTTTCAAGTTCTATATCTTTATAGTCTTTTTCTACTTCTATTCCTATACTTTTCAGATTACTTGCTATTATATCAGTTGTTTTCATTCTCAATTGATTAGAAGAATTAGTAGTAATTTTTATAGTAAGTTTCTTACCATTTTCGTCTTCATATATTCCGTCTTCATTTTTATCAGTCCATCCTGCCGACTCTAATATTTTTCTAGCTTTTTTAACATTATACTTATAAGTTATATTTTTTTTAGAAAGTAACCATGAATCTGGGTGTATTGGAACATCTGCTTTAGTAGCATGTTTTAAATATACTTTTTCTACTATAGTATCCCTGTCTATTCCATAGGCAATTGCCTTTCTTAAAGCTTTTCCTTTTTCATCTTGAAATAACTCGTCTTTAAAATTAAATGCTAAAAATTCGTAATTTCTTGAGGGAAATTCATATTTTTTCACACTTTCATTTTGTGCATACGATTCCCAGTCTATCCCTAGACTAGAAGCTATGTTTACTTGTCCTGAATCAAAAGATACTAAAGATAATTTTTCATCTTTTAAAATCTTTCCTATAATTCTTTGTATATGGGGTTTTTCTCCCCAATATTCATCGTTTATATCTAGTTTAACAGACTTTAACTTTTCATATTTAGTTTTTTTATACGGTCCAGTCCCTATAGGATTATATCCTTGTAACGATAATGCTCTATCATAAGATCCTTGACTTACATCTCCACCACCAGTAAATCTATGCTTAGGCACTATCGGAAAAGTTAGAGTCTCCAATACATCACTAAACGTCTCACTAAAGTTTATTGTTATATTATAAATATCATGAACCTCTATACTAGATATCTTTTGAATATTAGCAACTCCATTTGTACTATATAAATCTGGAATTAATTCTGAATATTTAGAACTTGTAGATCCATACTTTAGAGTATCTATAGTAAATTTAACATCTTCTGAAGTAAAATCTGTTCCATCATGCCATTTTACATTTTCTCTTAGTTTTATATTTATACTCTGTCCGTTATTTTCTATTGTATATTTCTCTGCCAAAATATTTTTTATATTTAAGTTTTTATCTATGCCAAATAAACCTTCAAAGATAAGTTTATTAAAATAATATAAACTACTGTCTGTACTTAAAAGAGGATTCAATGTCTTTACGTTAGTTATAGGTACAGTTATTTCACCACCATCAACAGCTTTTTCTTTCTTAATTTTTTCTTGTTGCTTTTCACCAGTGGCTACTTTACTGCCTACACTACAAGCAACTATACTTATTGTTATTACTAAAATAAGCAATATACAAGCTAATCTTTTGATTTTCAATGCACACTTCCTCCTTAAATACTACAGCATCTTAACTAATCTCTGATTACTTATTATCCCCGGTATTCTTCCTCTTTTTGCAACCGGTTTCCCTTCTATTTCTTTTATATCCATAGTCATATCTATAGCAGGAGCTCCTGATATGTAACTTCCTACTCCAAATGAATCTACACCTGCCTCAGATAAAATTTTTATTTTATCTGGCTTTAATCCACCCGAAACAAATATCTTAACCCAATTATATCCTTCAAGATCCAATCTTGCTCTAATTTCTTTTACTAGCTCTGGAGTAACCCCTCCTCTTTCACTAGGAGTATCTAATCTTATTCCATATAGTCTTTCTCCCATTTCCTTAGCAAGTCGTAACGTTTCTTCAACCTCATCTTTAAAAGTATCAACTAAAACGATTCTTTTATAATCATTTGGCATTATCTCATCATATGCCTTAGCAACTTCTAGAGTATCTCCAGCAACTAAAAAAGCTGCATGAGGTAAAGTTCCTGTAGGATTTTCTCCGATTAGCTTAGCTGTTAATATGTTACTTACAGAACCTGCTCCCCCTATTTTTGCTGCTCTTTCCATAACTGGAGCTACTGAAGGATGGACGTGTCTTGTTCCAAAGCATATAAATCCTTTTTCTCCACATGCCTCTTTTACTTCTTTAGAAGCTGTTGCCCATCCACTTGGACTAGCAAGACATCCTAATATTATAGATTCATATATAGCAAAGTTTTTATAAGGTCCTTTTATTCTAACTAAAGTTTCCTTTGGTTCAAATTCACTTCCTTCTTCCAAAGCCCACATTTCGATATTTTTATCTTTTAATATATTCTTGACTTCTTCTATACCTACAAATACTCCTGACTTTCTAGCAAATATCTCTACTACTACTTCTTTATCTGCTATTCCCATATGTTCTAAGATATTCATAGTAGTAATGAAGTATATATCTGTAGTTACTCCTGATAAAATATCTTCATGTTGTGCTGAATGTAGTAATCTTTCTTCTTTTTTTATATCATATTCTTGTACATCTTTAATGCTTTTTATAAAGTTCACCGCTCCCATCCTTTCTAACTGTCATCATAATTTCAGATATTTATTAAAATTTAGTATAAGCATAATTATACCAACTTTAGTTAGTTTTTTTAAGCACAATTTATTTTATATCGAAATAATTATCTCCATAGATTTTTTTATAGTTTTCATAATGCTTAAGAACTTTTTCAACATACAATCTTGTTTCTTTAAAAGGTATGTTCTTTAAGTTTACCCCATCATCACTATATCTATTATCCTTAAGCCATTTAGATACATTTCCGCTTCCGGCATTATATGAAGCTATAACTAAATTCATATTATATTCAAATTGACTTCTTAATTTATTCAAGTACCAACATCCAATTCTAATGTTTACTTCTGGATTATATAATAATTCATCACTGTAGTTTTCTAACTCTATTTGTTCAGATGCCCATTGTCCTGTTTTGGGTATTATCTGCATAAGACCTCTAGCATCTTTTCTTGACTTAGCTTCATTATCAAATTTACTTTCTACTTTAATCATAGCTGCCACAAGCCATGGATCTAAGTCATATTTCTTTGAATACTTAATTATATATTCTTCATACTTTAATGGATATATAATTTTTAATATTTTATTTTTATTACTAATTATCCCTAAAAACAATATTCCCAATAAAAGTAGTACTAAAATAGTTTTAAATCTAACCGTTATAATTTTCAATTGCACACCTCCAGCTACATTAAATCCTGTCTAAAGCCTTTAATAAATTATTATACAGATAATCTATACCTTCATTATTATTTATAATTACATCAGCATATTTAACCTTTTCATCAATATGCATTTGTGCTTTCATTTTCTTTACTGCACTATTATAGTCTAGTTTATCTCTTTTCATCAATCTTTTTAGCTGAGTGTCTTCATCTGCATATACTATCCATATTTCATCAATTTTTATTCCATTTTCTAGAATACTATCTCGTATTTCTATTAATAAAGGGATGTCTAAAAATATAACATCATTTGTTTTAGAATATAGCTCTATAAGACTTTTAATCTCGTTTATTATATGGGGATGAGTTATTTTATTTAAAGTATTTCTGGCATTATCATCATTAAATATTATATGTCCTAGTCTGCTTCTGTCTATTTCCTTTTGACTGTTTAATATTTTTTCTCTAAATACTAAAACTATTTCTTTATATGCTGGTGTCCCAATTTTAACAATATCTCTAGCTATTTGATCTGCATCTATAACTACAAATCCCTTATCTTTTATCATGTTAGAAACTGTACTTTTACCTGTAGCAATTCCTCCAGTTATTCCTATGATTTTACTTTGTATCATACCAACTATCTCCTGATTCCATGTCTACTTTTAAAGGCACATTTAGCTTAATAGCCCCTTCCATAAGCTCTTTAAGCAACTTCTTCACTTCGTCAATTTCATCTATAGCAGTTTCCACTATAAGCTCATCATGGACTTGAAGTATTAACTTTGATTTTAATTTTCTTCTTTTAAGTTCTAAATAAACACTTACCATAGCTACTTTTATTATATCAGCTGCACTACCTTGTATTGGTGTATTCATCGCTATTCTTTCTCCAAAAGCTCTAATGTTAAAGTTTCTAGAATTAAGCTCTGGTAAATATCTTCTTCTATTTAATATAGTTTCTACATATCCATTTTTCTTTCCATTTTTTATAATTAAATCCATGTATTCTTTTACTTTAGTATAATTACTAAAATAATTATCTATATATTCTTTAGCTTCTTTTCTACTTATATTTAAATCTCTAGATAATCCAAAATCACTTATTCCATATACTATTCCAAAATTCACAGCTTTTGCTCTACTTCTCATAATACTCGTTACTTCCTCTATCGGAGTTCCAAATACTTCTGATGCTGTTTTAGCGTGAATATCTTGCTCTGTAAAAAAAGCTTCTTTTAGTTTAGGATCATCAGATATATGTGCCAAAACTCTAAGCTCTATTTGAGAATAATCTGCATCGACTAAAGTATAATCTGAACTTTTAGGTATAAATACTTTCCTTATTTGCCTTCCTTCTTCAGTTTTTATAGGAATATTTTGCAAATTAGGCTCTGTACTACTTATTCTTCCAGTAGTTGTAATAGTCTGATTAAAACTTGAATGTATTTTATTTGTAGTTCTGTCCATTACTGCTATAAGTCCATCTACATAAGTTGACTTTAACTTAACTATTTGTCTATATTCTAATATTTTTTCAATAATTGGGTGCTCATTCAATAGTTTTTCTAAAACTTCTGCACTAGTTGAAAAACCTGTTTTAGTCTTTTTTATAACTGGTAAATTCAACTTATTAAACAGAATTTCTCCCAATTGCTTTGGTGAGTTTATATTAAATACTTCTCCTGCTAAATCATGTATGTCATCAGTCAATTTTTCTATCTTAGAGTTGAAGTTTTTTCCAAGATCCTCTAATTGTTCTATGTCAACTGTGAAACCTCTATACTCCATATCAGCCAGTACACTTACAAGTGGAAGCTCTACATCATAAAATAATTCTTCCATATTTTGATCTTTTATCATGTTTTCAATACTACTTTTAACTTTATAAGTTACTATCAATTGAGCTACTAAAAAATTGGCTCTTTCATCTAATGAAATATCTTTAAATGTTTTCTTGTTTTTCCCGGTACCTAGTATATCTTTTTCATTAGAGATATTTTGATTTATATACGATTTAGAAAGTATTGATATATCATAACTACTTTGGGATGGATCAATTAAGTATTGACCAATCATGCTATCAAACTCGATCCCCTCTAAATTTATTCCATATCTTAATAGAACTAGTATTTCATGCTTAATATCATGACCTATTTTTTTTATATTTACGTTTTCTAAAATTTCTTTAAAAGTTTCTAAAAATATATTTATATTAATATCACTCTCTATAAAATCTATATAGTAGTTACTCTCGTCATCTAATTTAATTGCTATGCCTATTATGTCATCTTTAAGAGGATGACCATCGTAAATAAACTTAATATACATCTCTTGTAAAGACTTTATTTTATCTATTATTTCCTTACATTCACTTATATCACTCACTATATTATAGTTAATTTCAAGAGATTCTTCAGATAATTCCATATTTACATGCTCTGTATTAATTTTATTTATTAAACTTCTAAATTCTAATTTTTTATAAAGCTCATATAGTTTTTCTGAATCTGGTTCTCTTCGTTTCATTTCCTCTAACTTAACTTCTATTGGAATATTTCTAATAATTTCTGATAGTTTTCTACTCATAAAAGCCTGATTTCTATAAGTTATAAGTTTTTCTCTTAATTTTGGTCCTTTTACATTATCGATATTGTCATATATACCTTCCATTGTTCCATATTCTTTTAAAAGCTTAGTACCAGTTTTTTCTCCTACATCAGGTACCCCTGGAATATTATCTGATTTATCTCCCATAAGTCCTTTTAGATCTATAAACTGCTTAGGAGTTAATTCATATCTATCTATTACAGCTTTTTCATCATATATTTCTAATTCACTTATGCCTTTTCTTGTTAAAAGAACTCTTGTACTATCACTAGCTAACTGTAAATAATCTTTATCTCCAGATATTAATATAACCTCCATGTTATTTTCTTCGCCTATCTTAGAGAGTGTTCCAGCTAAATCGTCAGCTTCAAACCCATCAAGTTCTATTCTATTTATATTCATACTATCTAATATTTCTTTAAGCAATGGAAACTGCATAGATAGTTCACTAGGTGTCTTAGCCCTTCCAGCTTTGTAGTCTTTAAATTCAATATGTCTAAATGTAGGACTTTTTCTATCAAACACTACACTTATATAGTCTGGATTATATTCGTCTAGTACTCTATATAACATAGTTAAAAATCCATATACTCCATTTGTATAAATATCATCTTGTGTCTTTAATGGTGGTAATGCATAAAATGCTCTATGTAATAAGCTATTTCCGTCTATTATCATTAACTTTTCATTATTCACATTTATCACTCCTTAAAACTTATACATCTAAGCCAATACATTTAGTTAATTAAAAATAATTATTGGCTTTTGTGTATATGTTTTAGTATATATTAAAAGGTATTTCGAGTAAACAAAAAAGCCTCAAAACTTACGGTCTAAAATATCCCAAAATATATTAAGTAAATTTCTTTACAATTGATATAGTTTTTTTATATTAAAAATTCATTATTTGTATAGTTTCCAAAATACATGTAATCTAAATATATTTAATATTTAATATTTAATATTGATTTTTTTAAAAATTTATGATAATATAATTTAGTGGATTTAATAAGCCGAAGTGGTGGAACGGCAGACACGACGGACTCAAAATCCGTTGGTAGCAATACCGTGTGGGTTCAAATCCCACCTTCGGCACCAAGTTATTTAGCTATATAGGACATTTTAGATATAAAATCTAAAATGTCTTTTTTATGTTTTTGGTCAACAAATGGTCAACACTTAGATAATGTTAATTAATTTTCTTTAACAATACTTAACTTTAAATGCATTAATTTTAAAAATAAATTATCGTGTTTCTACATTAATATATGTATATATAAATTATTTTATAAAATTATTAAATATAGGTCCTTAAAATTAAAAAGAAACAGAAGTTAGCCTTATTTTAACTATTATTAACTGTCCATTTATATTAAGGGTAAGAAAAAACAACACTCTTAAAATTCAAGATAAGCAGTTTTATTTGCTTCTGCGTGATGTTTTCCATGTATAGTTAACTCTATCTCAAAATTTTCTCTTTTTCTTTCTACTATAAAATTTTTATCAGCTTCTTGACCTTTAGAAACATTTTATTACATCCCCATCTTCTATTATTGCTTGTTCTCTGACTTTTACCTATTATCCTCACTAAGTATTCTGCATTATCTTCCATAAAATAAAAACTATATTTAACATAATTAGGAGTAGGCTCTTGAGTTACTTCTAATCTTGTGAATATAGATTCTTGTATTTGTCATAAAGAGTTATTAATGGTTCTAGTTCAAAATAATAATATACTGTAGCAAGTTTTTAAAATTCCTTATATACTCCTGGTCCGATAAATTCTTCTGTAACAGAAAACCTCTCTTAGTCTAATTCCCAAGTCTTCTATCTCATTTAAGTGTGTATATGGATAATGATGTATGACTATACTCCTTTCATCAGTAATAGAATATGACTCAAGATTTACTGTCCAAGTATAATTTTTTATACTTAAGTGGAGGTAATAGCATATAAACACCCTCTTTTTTAATTTAAACTTAATAAAAAGAAAAAAGATTACATTTTCAGTAATCCTTTTTCTTTTTTATCTTCTTAAATCTTAATAGTATTTATGATGTTCTTGTCCAAGTTTCGTTATTATCTTCTTTTCTATCAATTAGTTCATCTTCAATTATATTTGATTCTTTTATAATAAAAAATAAAAGTCAATGTTACTTGTATAAATTCTAGTTTTTATTGAAGCTTTTCTATGTAACTACCAGCTATAACTATAGTATTAGTATATCCTCCATCGGTATTTTCAAATCCTCCTATTCCTAGAGGTAATCCTATTACACTAATTTTATCTTCCTTGAAGATATCTTTTAGTTCTCCTAAATATAAAATTTCATAACTTTGCATATTATCATCTGCAACATGTAATATAGTTGCTTTATTACCTTCTTCTATTTCTTCTTCTTGTACATCTATAACGTATCCTTCAAATTTAATTATTGATTTATAGTATTGTTTTATATTTTTATTAATATGCTTATAAGTTATAGAGTTATCTACAAGTTTAGATACCTCTTCCTTATTATTTGTAGGAAATAAATTATTATTATCCTCTATAAATTTACTTGAATCATCTGATAGTTCTAACTCATTTTCCATATCGTTTATCCAAAAGTCATATATACTAACTTTCTCATTTTGATATTCTTCATTATTTTCATTAGAACTATTGATACTTCCAGAAGAACATCCAGTAATAAATAGTATTGAAACAAGTATAATTGCTAATATTTTTTTCAATTTCCTTACCCCCTAAAGATTGTTTATTGTATTTTATGTCATTTATATAAAATATTATCATTAAATTCTATTTTTTTCAATATATTTCTATCTAATCTTCTTGCGCTTCTTCCTAATACTTCAAAATATCACATTTTATTAATTATCTTGCTGCTTACTAAAAATCCTTATGTCATATCTTTTCAAATTACGTATTCTTCATACTATATCACACGTCTAATTATAGTGTAGCTTATATTAAATATAATAATAATTGATGATATATAGGTTTACAGTCTATAAATAAGGATGTGGAACTTTAGAGTATAAAGTAAACATAGATAGATGTGGTCATTGCTCTCCAAAGCATAATGAAGATGAAGGACAATCTCACGTTCATGAATTCTTAGGTAGCACTAAATTAGGGGAAGGATGAAAAGGCCGTTACAATTATCGTTCTGCAAGAGTTACAAATGAAGCTATACATTTACTAGGTGGCAGTCATAATCATGCTCTATTGACTAACACTGATTTCTTTATAAATCATCATGAGATTGAAACCGAAACTGGTCCAGCTATTGATGTAGGAAATGGAAAACACATTCATTTTGTTAAAGCTAGAACAACTATAGATGACAGTCATTTTCATGAAATTGTGCTTGTAACTTTAATCGAAGTCCTATTTCTTAGATAATTTTGGGCAATTTATCTTACGCTTATTAGCTAAGACAAATTGCCACTACTTAACTTCTATAAAATAGCTCATGATTTTACTATACTCTCTAATTTCATTTAATCATACTTATTCTAGTTTTTTAGTTTAATATCTTTGATATTAAACTAAACTTTTCAAGCTTAATTATTTGAGATAACAACTTGCCTCTATTACAGAAAAGCTTCCAAAATAAATAAAAAATTAATCTAATTTATTCTTTTTTGCTTTTGGATCAGATAGTGCTTCATAAGCACCCATGCTTGTTATAGTTATCAAAATTGAGTTTAGTATCGTTAACATAATACCTTCTAGTCCTTTTCCAGGCTTAACAAAAATAAAAGTAAGAATTAAAGCTATTATGAATGTATAAACTCTTACAGCTGCATCATTAAATCTATTTTTAATTATACTCTTTGTAAACTGTACTATAATACCTACTGCCATTACTAGTCCTGAAAAAGTTGCTAAAAAATCTATAGTTATAAAATCACTATACATATTTTCTCACCTCTCAGTTCTATATATTATAGTCATTATTTATTTCCTTGTCACAAAATTTTTCAATAGGTGTTATTAACTTTAATTTTTTTATATTAAAATCAATAGATCATTTTATCAATAAAGTACTAGTTATTTTACTTTCAAATTAGTTAAATATTTTATTTTAAAGTTTAAAAAATAACTATTTTTTATTTTTATTTAACTTTTTCTTTAAATTAGTAACCTTATATAGATTTATATCACATAATATATAAACAATAATTCGTATATAAGGGGGAGTTTTATGATAAATTCAAAAAAAATACCCTTGTTTATTATAGTTTCAATGTTCTTGATTTCTATTATTTCACTACCATTTATTCCAGAAAAGATATCAATAACTTGGAACTATTTAGGCAAATCTGATATATATAATTCAAAGTATGAACTTCTGCTATTATTTCCAACTTTTATGACTGTGTTTTATTCTTTATCCTCTTTTATAGAAAAAAACTTAAAGAATAATAAGCTTTTTTTTAGTATCGCTATCAATATTCTAAATCTTTACTTTTCTATAATATTCTTATTCATACATCTACACTCTGTTTTAAATGCTTTGAGCATAAAAGTAAATGTCTATTCTTTACTATCTATACCTATTTCTATTATCCTATTTCATATAGGATATAACTTAAAAAACAATAAATTCATTTTAGTTTATATTATCAATATGAATATTTCTTTTATTAGCAAAAAAACGCTTTTTAATTTGCTAGAAATACATTCTAATTTTTTTAAGCTATATAGTATTTTAGTAGCTTTGGGCATTATTTTACCTGAATACTTTCTATATATAGTTTTATGGCCTTTAGGAGTGTTATTCATAATCTCAATTCTTTGTATATATCGTAATTATATTTAACTGACAATATAGAGCTTAATGCTCTATATTTTTCTATTTATAGAATAATAACTTACCTTAATTAATTTATCTTCGTAATATTATAATGGTCAATTACTCACATATCTTAATAGTTGCTATTGCTAGTCTACATCCTTTGTTGTATACTTAGAGGAGAGCATTTGACAAGATTGTATATATAAGGTATTTTTTAAAAATTTTTTGTAGAAAGCGGTGGTATTTTGGATTTCAGACAATTAGAAACCTTTATTCAGGTAGTAAAGTTAAAGAGCTTCTCAAGAGCGGCACAAAAGTTGTATCTAACTCAACCTACTGTAACTAGCCATATACAAAACTTAGAAAATGAATTGGGAACGCTTCTACTAAATAGGTCAGGTAAAACTGTGACTCCAACAGGAGCTGGAAATCTTTTATATAAATATGCTTTGAATATAGTTAATATGAGGAATATGGCTCAATTTGATTTAGGTGTATATAAAGGAAAAATACAAGGACATTTAGAAATAAGTACTAGTTCCATCCCTCGTCACTATGTATTACCATTTTTATTAAAAGAATTTACAAGCAAGTATCCTGATGTTACTTTTGCTATAACAGATGGTGATTCAAAAAAAGTAGCTGAAAATATTATAGAAGGTGACACTGACTTTGGCATAATCGGTGCTAAGTTCCAATCTCCGCATCTCGAATATATCGAACTAATAGAAGACACTTTATATGTAGTTGCCCCTAATAATAGTAAATATCCTTGGAATGAATATGAAGAATTAGATATAGACTTTATTTTAAATGAAAAGCTTATATTAAGAGAGAAAGGTTCTGGTACTAGACATCTTTTCGAAAATCAACTTAAAGAAAATGATATTGACTTTGATTCTCTTAAAGTAGTTTCTTATATAGAAGATACTGAGGCAATAAAGAAATTTGTAGAATTAGGTATAGGAATAAGTTTTTTATCTGAAAGAGCAATTAAACGTGAACTTGAAATGGGTCTTTTAAAACCATTTTCAATTAAAGGATTCGATTTAAAAAGAAAGTTCTACTTTGTTTATCATAAAAAAAGACAGCTATCACCGTTAAGTCAAACTTTTAAAGATTTCGTTATTGAATACACATCTAATGAAGATTCTCCATTTAAATAAAAAAAGCATAAAAACTGGGCAAATCCCCAGACTTTTTATGCTTTTTTTATTTAATTTTATATTTTTTTATCTAACTTTTATAAAAAGCCTTATATCCTTCATAAGCCATATATACATCTGCTTTACTTGATATTTCAAATGGTCCATGTACACTTAGAAGAGCTACTCCGCAATCAACAACTTCCATTCCATAATTGGCTAGAATATAAGCTATTGTACCTCCTCCTCCTTGGTCAACTTTACCTAGTTCTCCCATTTGCCATATTACGTTATTTTTATTAAATATATCTCTTATATAGCTTATATACTCAGAATTAGCATCATTGCTAGATGACTTTCCTTTTACTCCAGTATATTTTACTAGACATATTCCTTTTCCTAAAAACGGGGAATTTCTCTTATCTAGTACGTCTGGATAATTTGGATCAAATGCTCCTACTGTATCAGCTGATAAAACTTTTGAATTTGCTAGCGATCTTTTTACAATTAATTCACTATAATTTTCCTCAGTTAAGTTTATAAGCTCAGAAACTACATTTTCAAAAAATTTAGACTCCATACCTGTATTTCCTAAACTTCCTACTTCTTCTTTATCCATAAATAAGCCAACTGCTGTTTTATTAGGACATTCTGTTTCTAATATTGCTTTTAATGAAGTAAATACACATACCCTATCATCTTGTCCATACCCGCCTATCATGCTTCTGTCTATTCCAACATCTCTAGCCTTACCAGCAGGTACTATTTCAAATTCTGCTGTCGTAAAATCTTCTTCCACTATTCCATATTTTTCATATAATACATTTAAAATATTTAATTTAACTTTTTCACTTATTTCATCATCATTATATGGTATACTTCCTATTAATATATTTAAGCCTTCTCCTACAATTGCTTCATCAAGTTTTTTAGACATTTGATCTTTCGCAAGATGAGGTAATAAATCAGTTATAAAAAATACGGGATCCTTTTCATCCTCACCAATAACTATGTACTCTTTTTCTCCATTTGATTTAATTACTACTCCATGAAGTGCTAAAGGAAGAGTAACCCATTGATATTTTTTTATACCGCCATAATAATGTGTTTTTAAAAATGCTAAGTTGGAATCTTCATACAAAGGAAATTGTTTTAAATCTATTCTAGGAGCATCAACATGAGATCCAACTATATGCATACCTTTTTCTAGGCTTTCTTTTCCTATAACAAATAATGCTATTGATTTTCCTTTATTATTAGCATATATTTTAGTTCCTGGTACAACTTTAATATTCTTATTAATTATTGTTTCTAAAGAAATATATCCATTTTCTTCAGCAATTTTTATTATTTCACTAACTGCTTCCCTTTCAGTTTTACTCTTATCAAGAAAACTTTTATACTCATCACCTAATCCAAATATCATATCCTTTTGTGTATCATCTGTATTTTCCCATACATTAGGCCAAGTATGAGTAAGCTTCTCTTTTAATTCTTTTCCTCTTAACTTTTTATTCATTTGTATACCTCCGCAATTTTAATAAACTTTCAAATATATAATATATACCCTTATACACTTTGTCAATTAACTATATATTTAGCCTTTTATAATTATTTACATATAAAATTTTAATTTATTTAAAACTTTATATTACTATTGTATCTTTTTCATCTTATTTTTATAAGTAAAAATTGCTGCTTGAACTCTATCTGTTACATTAATCTTTTTAAATATGTTAGATACATGATTCTTTACAGTTTTTTCACTAATAAATAATCTACCAGCTATCTCTTTATTATTTAATCCCTCTGCTATTAGTGTTAATACTTCATATTCTCTCCTTGTAAGAGAATCTATCTGCTCTCTTTCTATAGCTTTATCATCCTGAGAATTAATTTCCTTTACAAGTAATGCAGAAACATTAGGTTGAATATATGTTTTTCCAATGTAGACGTCTCTTATAGCCTTAATTAAGCTATCGGAATCTGCATCTTTTAGAACATATCCGCTAGCACCTATTTTTATTGTCTCATATAAATATTCTTTATCGTCATGTATTGTAAGCATTATAACTTTAGAAGACACTCCTATGTCTTTTAGTCTTCTAAGAGCTTCTATACCATTCATATCTGGCATATTTATATCCATAAGAATTACATCCGGTTTGTTATTAATAGCTTTTTGAATTGCTTCTTCGCCATTTGAAGCCTGTTCTATAACCTCAATATCTTCTTCCAACTCTATAATTTGTTTAAGTCCTTCTCTCATAAGAGAGTGATCGTCTACTATCAAAACAGTAATGCTGTTTTTTATATTAAGCTCCATTGCTATCATCCTTTCCTGTCAGAGGTATTGTAACATTTATCTCTGTGCCGTTTCCTAGACTAGACGTAATATCAAAGCTGCCATCAAGTAATTCTGTCCTTTCTCTTATACCTAAAATTCCAAAACCACCATTTTTTGCATCTTTTATCTTATTTATATTATCGACTTCAAATCCAACTCCATGATCTTTAATAAATATATTTATTCTGTTCATTACTTTATCTATTTTTAAAAATACATTTTTGGCTTTAGAATGTTTTCTAATATTGTTAAGACATTCTTGAACGATTCTAAAACAAGCTAATTCTACTATAGAATTAATGTTCTCCATATCACCAAGCACTATAAATTCTACCTTAATATCGTTTTCTTCTGTAAAGTTATCAATAAACCTCTGAATTGTGGGAATAAGCCCCAAATCATCTAAGGACATCGGTCGTAGATCATATATTATTTTTCTAATATCTCTTAAACTATTCTTTACTATAAATTTTAACTTTTGTAATTCTTCTCTAGATTTATTTATATCTAATGATAGTAGTTTTTCACATAGTTCCGCCTTTAGCATAACGTTTGCCATAGTCTGAGCTGGACCATCATGTATCTCTCTGGCAACTCTTTGTCTTTCTTCTTCTTGAGCTTGTATAATCTTAACTCCAAGGTATTGTCTACTACTCATATCTTCTATTGTCTCTGATAATTCATCAAAATTCCCTCTTAGGTATTGCATTGCTACGCCAACCTTTGTTACCGCTTTTTCTGCTTTTCTTATATTTTCAAGTGTTCTTCTAAGACTTAGCTCAACTTCTGTTCTTTTATCTATAAGATTTTGTTCCTCTTGCTTTTTTAATATTAGTTTCAATCTTAAATTATTTGCTTCCTCATATACTAATCGTATATCTTCTTCAGAATGTACATTAAAGTTTTTGCTTACTAACATTAATCTAGTTCTTGTTCTTTTTTCTTCTATTTCTAAATTATCAACTGCATCTATTATCAGTGCTAATTTTAGTTGTATACTTTCTAGTTCTTTTTGCAACCTATCATTTTCTTTTTTAGCGTCTTCTACCATATTAAATATTTCATTTCTACTTTGATCTATCACGTTAATCGTTTTCTCTATAATTTCACTTATCTTATTTATCTCCATTGCTTTTATTCGCAACTCCTTAAAAACTTCTAGTTGATAATTTGTTTAAAAAAAGACTAGACATATATTCTCTAGTCTGTAAATCAATATTAAATAAATGTTATAATTTACCATCGAGTGTATTAAACATTCATTAGTTCTATTTCTTCTTTCTCATTATCAGTCAATATTTTTTCTAAATCTATTAATATTATTAAGCGATCATTCAGTTTTCCTACACCCGTTATGTATTTCATATCTACTCCTGTTATTATGTTTGGCGTAGGGTCTATATCATTATCATCTAATTTTACTGTCTGAGATGCTTCATCTACAATAAACCCTACTTGTTTATCATTTAAATTTATAATTATGATTCTAGTATTAGTATCAATTTCACTGTCCTCTATACTGAACCTTTTCTTTAAACAAACTATAGGTATAACATTTCCCCTGTAGTTAATTATTCCTTCTACAAAGCTTGGAGAATTAGGTACTTTGACACTTTCTTGATAAGGACCTATTTCTCTAACATTCATAATATCTATACCATATTCTTCTTTCCCTAGTTTAAATACAACATATTGTCTTTCTCCCAATTATTACACCTCCTACTGAATTATTTCTATATATTTTTATTTTTTCCTTCCAATTAATTAAAATAAAAAAAATAAAAAACCGTAAAAATACGGTTTTAGTCAACAAATTCTATATTATCTAATTGTCTTCTAAAATTTTCTTTAAAAGCTTTTATATATTCTTCTCTAAGAGTTTTTTGTTCTAGTTTTTCTTCATCATTCAATCCTTCTTCTTTAGACTTTTTAGATAAATAATTTATTCTATCTATATTTTCTTTTGATATCATTTATATTCCTCCCTTATCTAATCCTAACTATATAATTCTTTATTATATTTAAATGCTAACTTATAACTATCATAGCCAAAATTAAAGAGACTAATATTTGTAATATTCCAACTACTCCTAAAATTTTAAACAGATTATTTAACTTATATTTTGCTTCTATCAAACTATTTTCGTCTCCCTTAAATCTATTAAGTGAATGTTTTTTATGAATAGACCAAGATAGTATTTTACTAACAGCTCCTAGTATAATTATAACTATTCCCTCTATAAAAAAATAGTCACTCAGAATAACTAGATTAAAATTTTTTATATTTAAAATATAACAAATTAATGTAGTTATTATAGAAATAATAATACTACTATATAAAATACCTTTAAAATAATTTACTGCTTTTTTCATATTTATTTTTATCCCTTCTTCCTAAAGAAGCTATATCTCAATACAATATACTTATTTATTATATACCAAAAAGCAGCTATTTTAAATAGCCGCTAAATTATACATTTTCATTCTAGTCTATTTTTTATACTTTAAATATTATATACATTCGTTATTCATCTATTTTTGAACAACTATTACGCTTCTGTATCTGAAAAGGTAATATTATATCATTTTTATCCATTTTTTCCCCTTTAAGCTCTTTTATAATTCTTCTAATGGCTACAGCTCCTATATCATAGAATGGTTCTTTAATAGTTGTAAGAGTAGGTCTAAATATCGAAGCTATTTTTATATCTCCAAATCCAGTAACAGACATTTCACTCGGAACCTTTATATTATTATCATGTAAATAACTTAAAACTCCAATGGCTAATTCATCATAGCTACAAAATATAGCTGTTACATCTTCCTCATGGTTTACTATATCTCTAGCTACATTATATCCATCATCTATATTTCTTCCTTTTGTAAAATATATAATTTCCTTACATAATTCGTTTTCTGAAATTGCTTTCCTATATCCTTCTAGCTTCATCATTTCTAATGAATGCTCTTTTTCACTATTTGCAACATACACAATATTAGTATGTCCTAGACTAATTAAGTAGTTAGTCATTTCATATGCAGCTTCAAAATTATCTATAGTAACTGTAGGATAATCCTGATCATAATAATATCTGTTTAAATATACAAATGGTATTCTCGATTTTTTAATATGATCATCCATTTCTTCATTTAATATATTTGATATAAGTATAATACCTTCCACTTGCTTAGTATTTAAAAGCTGTAAATATTTTATTTCAGCAGACTTATCTCCAAATGTACTACATAAGATTATGTCATAATCATACATTTTTCCAACTTCTTCAATTCCTCTAACCATTTCAGCTATATATGAGTCTCCTAAATCTGTAACTATTACTCCAATTAAAAATGATTTCTTAGTAACTAAAGTTCTTGCTATTTCATTAGGCTTATATCCAAGTTCCTCGATGACTTCTAAAACTACTTTTCTAATTTCCGGACTTACAGGCTTGGAATCATTTATTACTCTAGATACAGTAGAAATTGATACTCCTGCCATTTTAGCCACATCTTTAATAGTAGCAGCCATTGTGTTATCCCTCCCAAGCATATTTATATGAAAATATAATTAATTATATTTTTTATCTATAACAAAATAATATACAAATATATTATAAAAACTTATAAAAACACAAGTTTTTAATTCACTATATTAAGAGTAATAATATTATACCATTTTGATATTTAAAGTTTCAATAGTTACAAATTTTGTAAATAGTTTAAAAACTTAATACATAATCATAATTATTTCATTAAACTAGTATCCTGAAACTACCAGGTAAAACTTCTATGGTAGCCGGTAATTTTCCTCCAAATTCACCGTCAATATCTATCTGTACTTCTTGATCTGAGTTTATGATTACTTTTTTAGTCTTAAAATATTTTACATTTGGGTGATTGATATGTTCGCCTTTTAATAAATTGATAAATATTGAAAAGACATCTTGTATCTCAGATTTTCTAATTATTATACAATCTAAAAGACCATCTTCTACTTGAGCCTTTGGAGCAAGCTTCTTAAATCCACCTATTGATGAACTATTAGTTAATAAGAATAAAAGTATTTCTTCTTCTGAAGTATATTCTTCACTTTCTACTTTTATATTTATTCCCTTAAACATCTGTCTTGGCATTTGTTTCATACCTTCTATATAATAAGCTATTCTTCCTAATATAGTCTTAGCTTCAACAGGTACTTCATGTGCTACATTGGTTAATAACCCACCTGCTGCAACATTTACAAAGTATTTATCATTAATTCTTCCTAAATCAACATCTATTGTATTTTCTTTTATTATCATTTCACAAAATTTTTTTGGACTTTTGGGAAGTTTCATATAATTTGCAAAATCATTAACAGTACCAGCTGGCAATATAGCAACTGGAATTTTTCTTCCTCCCTTTACTATACCTGTAGCAACTTCATTTATAGTTCCATCGCCTCCACAAGCTATAATAATATCCCAGTCTTCTTTACAAGATTTTATTGTTTCATTCATAGCATCATTTTTCCCTTTGGTAGAATATTTTCCTATAATATATCCACTATCCATAAGAATCTTGCATATACTATCTAATCTTTTTTGAACAATATTTCTACCTGCTGAAGGATTATTTATAATTTTTACCTTTCTCATAAAAGTCACCTTTCCTCATGAGTAGTAGTATTTTAAATCGATATTTAAATATTTGTTATTATATTTATGAGATTTATTTAAGTTTTTACTAAAATATTACTTTTATTAAATTATACACTTACTTAGTATACTATTTTAACAAGATAAAATCAAAGATATATTAGTATTAGCTTAATAAGTAGTTTATATAATAAAAAAAGTCTATAAGATTCTTAAAAAGAAGCTTATAGACTAATAATCATATTTCATTATATGTTTTATTTTTTAGGTAAATGTATACATTTATCAAAAGAATCTGCACATGCTTCCATAAATGCTTCTGAGAATGTTGGGTGGCCATGTATAGTTTCTGCAACACCTTCAGCTGTAACTCCTGCTTCCATTAAAGCAGCAGCTTCATTAATCATTTCAGCAGCTGAAACTCCTATAATATGAACTCCTAATATTTGCTCATTATCTCTGTTTGTTACTACTTTTACAAAACCATTTCCTTCACCTGAAGCTAATGCTCTACCATTAGCACCAAATGGGAATTTACCTACACCTACATTACTATATTTTTCTTTAGCTTGTTCTTCTGTTAACCCTACTGCTGCTACTTCTGGTAATGAATATACACAAGCTGGTACATTTTCTGCCTTAAATGTCTCATTTCCACCTAGAGCATTTATAACTGAAACCTCTGCCATTTTAGATGCTGCATGAGCAAGCATTAATTGTCCATTTATATCTCCAGGAGCATATATTCCTTCTATGCTTGTTTCCATCTTGTCATTTACTACTATCGCTCCACGGTTCATTTCAAATTCGAGTTCTCCAACACCATCTAAATCTGGAACTCTACCTATTGATATTAATACTAAATCTGCTTCTACTGGATCTTTTCCTTCTAAGTGTAAAAGTACTTTGTCTCCTTGGTCTTCTATTTCTTTTAATCTACTTGAAGTAAGTATTTTTACGCCTTTTTTAGAAAGTAATTTTCCTAATTCAATACTTACATCTTCATCCATTGTAGGAACTATTCTGTCATTTGACTGAATAACAGTTACTTTACTACCATAAGCATTAAATATAGTAGCGATCTCTGTACCTATTACTCCACCACCAACTATAGCTAATCTTTCTGGTAATTCTTTTAAATCTAATATTTCATCACTTGTAAGTACTTTTGGGCTATCTATTCCAGGGATATTTATTCTAGCTACTTTTGATCCCCCAGCAAGAACTATTTTTTTACCCTCTATTATGTCGCCTTCATCTATTTGTACTTTTTTATCTTTAGTTAATCTACCTACACCATTATATATGTCAATACCGTAGCTTTTTAAAAGACCACCTACACCAGTTGTAAGTCTTCTAACTACTCTATTTTTATAACTTACTATTTTATCCATATCTAGACTAAAGTTTGTATTGTCTAACACAATGCCTCTACTTTTAGCATCATTAATATGTTCTATAATTTCTGCGTTTTTTACATAAGTCTTTGTTGGGATACATCCTCTATTTAAACAAGTACCACCAAAATTATCTTTTTCTACTATAGCAACTTTACCACCAAGTTGAGCTGCTTTTATAGCTCCTACGTATCCTGCAGGACCTCCTCCAATTACTATAACATCATAAATTTGTGACACAGGTTCCGCCTCCTTTAGTTTTTTATTTATTTTAATAAAAGTTTGTATATCATTTAATAATACAGAACTTATTTATGTATATTCATTCATATATCAATGAAAGTTTAACATACTTCAGAAACTTTGTCTAAATAAGTTCTCATATAAAATTATAGTACATTAAATATATTTATTCTATATTAATATTTAATATTTATAGAATTTTTATATAATGTTTTTAGTCATTAATATTTTTCTATAGTTCTTTTAATAAGTTCACTCCTACATCTGGATAATCTGTTAATATTCCTGAAACACCTTTCTTAAGTACCCTCATCATTTCACATCTATCATTTATAGTAAAGAAATATGTGTTAAATCCATTATCTTTACAATCATTAATAAACTTATCATCTATTAACATGGAAATCATACTTATTCCACTTGAATTTATTCTTTTTGCATGAACTAATAAATCATCAAATTTAAACATATATAAAGGCGCTACTTTTATTTTTCTATTAATTTTTTTAATTTCTATTAAACTAGGATAATTAAATGAAGATATTATTACATTATCAGTTAATTCTTTTTTTTGAATTAAATCTACAACCTTTTCTTCTAATCCATCATAATGAATAAATATATTTTTCAGTTCTATATTTATTAATATATTTTTATCTTTTACAATTTCAAAAACTTCTTCTAGAGTAGGTATTTTTTCTCCTTTATATTTTTCATTATACCAACTTCCTGCATCTAATGCTTTTATTTCTTTTAAAGTTAAATCTTTTATATATCCCACTCCATTAGTTGTTCTATTTAACATTTCATCATGACAAACTACAATTTCATTATCTTTAGTCATTTGTACATCTAATTCTATACCATCTGATTTCATTTCTATTGCTTTCTTAAATGAAGAAATAGTATTTTCTGGAGCATATGCTGATGCACCTCTATGCGCAATTATTAATGGCTTTTTCATTCATTTCACCCCTTATAAGTTCAATATATTCCAAAAAATAAAAATAGCCCCTTAATCTTTGGGACTATTTAAAAGCTTTACTGTTGGCTATTATGTTTTTTTAAAATTTCTTGTAATCTTCTTGCTTGCATTCCTGATTCTTCAGCAAATATTTTAAATGTTTCTGCTAATTCAGTGTCTCTCATTTTTTTAGAAAAAACTTCATAATCTCTTACCATTTCTTGAGCATCTAATATTTTTTTCTTTAAAATATCTTTTTCATTTAAATCCATAAAAAATCCTCCTTATTATTTTTTAGATTTATTATATTATTTTCTACTATTTTTAAATTTATTACTATATTTAAATAAATAATATCTATCCTTATATCGTATATCTTCTATAAGATCACATACTTATAATCCATACATTATTATGTATATCAAATTATACTGAGCTAACTATATATATAGCATTTCCAAAATTAAAATAATTATCAAATATTTTTAATACTTTTATTATTGTTTTTTTGATAGTTACTGTTGTTAAAATTAACATGCATCATATTTACTTATATATGATACTTTAGTAGAATTATATGAAATGGTATTTCTTAAATTTAGATAGGGGTGTTTGTAATGTATGACTATCATGTTCATAGTATGTTTTCAGGAGACTGTAAATATACCATGGAAGAAATGGTTCTAGCAGCTATTGATAAAAATATAAAATCATTATCCTTTACTGACCATATAGACTATGACTACGGAAGCGGAAACTATAGTTCTGAAATCAATTTTGTTTTTAATACAGAAGATTATATGAAAGAATTTAAAAAAATTAAGAACAATTATAAAAATCAAATTGAAATATTATCAGGAGTAGAATTAGGTATGCAGCCTCATTTAGTTGATAAGATACATGAATTATTACCATTAGATATATTTGATTTTATATTAATGTCTGTACACACAGTAAAGAGACAAGATCTTCATGAAGGTGAGTTTTTTGAAAATAAATCAGCTATTAAATCCTATGAAGAATACTATGAGGATCTGTATACATGTTTAGATAAATTCGATAATTTTGATATAGTAGGCCATTTAAATTTAATCGATAGATATTCCAAGTATTTAAATGAATCTGTAAAATTTGAAGACTATAAAGAAATAATATCTGAGGTTTTGAAAAAAATAATTTCTAAGGGTAAGGGTATAGAGATAAACACTTCAGGTATAAGATATGGCATGGAATCATTCTTACCAAACTTAGACATATTAAAACTTTATAAAAGTTTGGGTGGAGAAATTATAACGTTTGGCTCAGACTCTCATAAGCCAGAAGATATAGGTTTTGCATACAATGATGTAATAAAACTTCTTAAAGAATTAGACTTCAAATACTTGACTATTTTTAAAAATAGAAAAAAACAATTTATTAATATATAAATAGGGTAGGATCATTTCCTCACCCTATTTATTTTTACTTTTTCATCATAATTGCAATTATCACAATTGAATAAGTGCAAACAACAGTCATGGGATACTCCATCAACAAGCTGAGTTATATCATTAGAAAGATAAGGACTATAATCGTCATAGAAGTTTACTATAGGTCCATAATCTTTCATATAGTCACTACAGTTTTTACATTTAACTTTCTTTTCTTTTAGTCCGTTACAAAGTGGACATATTAAGTTCATTTTTTCCTCCTAATAACCTCGTTAAATTTATTCCCTTCACTTCTATTTTCTTGATATATCTAAGATATTATACATTTAATTCTAAGCTTATTTTAAATAATGTCATTTTAAATTTTTTGAAGTAATTATTCAAGTAACTAAGGAATATTTATATTATTAAATATCTTAATTATTTTGATTATATTAGAGGTGGTATTTTGACTAAGAAAGGTTTTATTTATAGTACAACTATCTTAATTCTAGTAAATTTTGTCGTTAGATTTATAGGCTTTGCTTATAAAATTATATTATCAAAAAATATAGGTGCTGAAGGGATAGGTCTTTATCATATAGTTAGTCCTGTATTAATGCTAGCAATTACTTTTACAACTTCTGGACTTCCCATAGCAGTATCTAAATTAGTTGCAAGTCAGCAAACGATAAGTAATAGCAATGGTAGTATAAAGGTTTTTAAAGTTGCATTTTGTTTTTCTTTCTTATTAAGTATTTTATTAAGCCTAATCTTGCTATTATTTAACGGATATATAAGCTTTAATCTATTAAAAAATAACGATGTAAGATTAGCAGTAATCTTACTTATTCCAGCTATTATAATAATATCTTTAAGCTCAATATTAAGAGGGTATTTTTATGGAATAAATCAAGTGAATCCACCAGGTATTGCCCAGGTAATCGAGCAAGTAACTAGAGTATTGTTTGTTATCGGAATCATGACATATCTTAAAGGGGTTAGCCCTAAAGTAGGATTATTAATAGCTACAATAGCTGTTAGTGTAGGAGAGTTCTTTGGATTTTTATGGTTATTACTAAGCTTTAAAATTTCTTCTTTTAAGAATAAAAAAAGACTAAATTCAAGCATTAAATATAGTTCTATATTCTCTAAATTGGTCAAAATATCTTTTCCTATAACTATATCTAGACTTACAAATGTATTAATGCAATTAATAAATGCTATACTTATACCTCAACTTCTAATAAAAGCTGGATATACAAATAGCGAAGCTATAGGTATGTTTGGAAGACTAATGGGAATGGCAATGCCATTGATTTTTCTACCATTTATAGTTACTTCTGCTCTAGTCGTAAATATAGTACCTACTTTATCTAAGCTTTTGGATTCCAAAGAAGAAGTAGCTTTGAATTCTAACATTCATTTATGTATAAAAATCACTTTGTTGGTTTCTATCCCTATTACTGGATACTTTATTTTCTTTGCAACGCCAATTTCTAAGCTTTTTTATAATGATGTCAAAGTATCAAGCTATATAGTTAGTATGAGCTATAGTATTGTATTTTTATCTTTACAACATACTCTTTCAGGAATTCTTCAAGGAATCGGTAAGCAGCTTATATCAACAATCAATCATATAATTGGAACTATTATTCAATTAATTACTTCATATTATCTAATATCAAATCCTTCATTTGGTATTAATGGATTTTTTATAAGTTTTATATTATCAACATTAATTACATTTGTACTAAATTATATTACACTTGAAAAATCAGTTAAAATAAAGTTTAAATTTATTGATTATATTTTAAAGCCAACATTTGCTACTATGCTGTCATTACTTATAACCTTCATAACATATATATTTATAATTAATATTGGTATAAAAAGTTTCTTTGTTCTTTTAATTTGCATGAGTGTATCTGGTTCTTCATACTTATTATTATTATTTGTTACAAAAGCACTTCCTGATTTTGTTTATAAAAAGTTTTTATAAAGTTTGACTATTTATACTTTTTTCAAATATAGTTATATATACTCCATCATGTACTTCTCTTTTTCCAATGCTTATAAATCCATTTGTCTCATATAGTCTAGTTGCTGGTTCATTTTTTGAACCAGTTGTAACTACTATTTTTGTTACTTTGCTATCTACATTTTCTATAAATTTTAGCAGCTTATTAGCTATTCCTCTTCTAAAATAACTAGGGTGAATTGCAATTTTACATATATCTAAAGTCTTTTCGTCTATGTAATATGATATAATTCCTAAAAGCTTATTTTCTTCAAAATATCCATATAAAGTTTCATTGCTATTTTTTATGTCATCTATATTTTCCTTTAAAGGAGGTATATCATAAAAATTAATAATTTCTGCTTCTTTTTTATAAGCTTCCTTTTGAATATCTAATACTTTTATAAGCAAATCTTCATTATTAACATCTATCTTTTTTATCATTTAAAGTCATTCCTTTTAAATTATTTATTAATTACACTTTAAAGTAACAATTCTAGCTAATTATAATATAATAATATACTAAACTATTAAAACATTAGCTAAATACATATTTTACTCTTAAATTTTTAAAAACAATAAAAAATCCTTAAGCTAGTGCCTAAGGATTTTCCCGCGATGCCGGTTGCCCTGCTAATTCATACCCGCATCTCTCGCAGGTGGGTGTTCTATCTTTAGTTTCTGATTTCCTATACAAGTAGGCCTATCATACACTATAGAACTTGAACTCCCGTAATACATATGTCGGTTGAATTATCAAAAGCTCTCGTACATCTCAGGAATGTTTTATGTTGTGAATTTATTATACTACAAATACATTTTTTTAAAAAGTAAGATAGTTATTATTTTATAAAATTATCTTACTTTATATATGTTTAGTTAGAGTATAATAAATTTTCCTTTTATTTTTGCAGTTTTACTAATTTAGCCTTTATCATTTAATTTTCTAATATATTATTAATCTCATCTTCATCTAATGTTTCTTTTTCCAAAAGATTTTGAGTAATTTTTTCTAATAAATTCATATTATTTTTCAGAATATCTAAAGTTTTATCATACATTTCTTTTAATATAAATCTTGTTCTATCTATAATATAGTTATTAGCACCTAAATTTCCACCTAAAGCTATTTCGTAGTTTATAAGCCCTGCTTCATCATCCATTCCGAATTTACTTATCATAGAAAGAGCCATATTTGTAGATCTCTCTAAATCGTTTGATGCTCCTGTAGTAATGTTATCTTTTCCAAATACAATTTCTTCAGCAGCTCTTCCTCCTAAAGAAATCATTATATGGTTCTTAATATCATCTTTTGTCTGATACATTTTATCAGGAGGAATATTCATACTAAAGCCTCCTGCACCTTTAGTACTTGGTATTATACTAACTTTTGTAACTCTATTCTTAGGACAAGTTAATTTTGCAACTAAGGCATGTCCCGCCTCATGATATGCTGTAATAGATTTCTCCTCTAAAGAAATACTACTTCTATCTTTTTTTTCTTCTCCTACTACAACTGTATAAAAAGCTTTATCTATATGATTCATTGTTATATTTAAATCATTATGCTTTGCTGCTATCATAGCTGACTCATTCATAAGACTCTCTAACTTTGCTCCACTAAAATAAACAGTCTGATATGCAACCTTTTTCAAGTCGACATCCTGAGATATAGGCTTATTCTTACTATGAAGCTTAAGGATCTTATATCTAGCATTTACATCTGGTAATCCTACTTCTATCTGTCTATCAAATCTACCAGGTCTTAGTAAAGCATCATCCAATGTATCTATTCTATTTGTAGCTCCTATAACAATAATACCTTCATTGCCTTTAAAACCAGACATTTCCGTTAAGAGAGCATTTAGCGTTCTATCACTTTCATCAGAAGCCCCACTTGCAAGTCCTGATTTTCTCTTTTTTCCCATTGCATCTATTTCATCTATAAATATTACACATTTACCTGCTTCTCTAGCTTTTTTAAATAAGCTTCTTATTCTACTTGCACCAACCCCTGCATATATTTGAATAAAGTCAGATCCTGTTACTGCAAAAAAAGGAACTCCTGCCTCACCTGCTAGAGCTTTAGCCAATAATGTCTTACCAGTACCTGGTGCACCGTATAATAGAACACCTCTAGGCATTCTAGCTCCATACTTCTGATATTTTTCTGGATTTTGTATAAAGTCAACCAACTCTCTAAGATTTTCTTTAGCTTCCTCATTTCCTGCAACATCATCAAAGGTTATTTTTGTTGAAACATCATTGTCATTACCTATACTTGACATTTGAGTCATTTCTTTCTGAGCTTGTTTCGATGAGTTTTTACTAGAGAAATGAATAATCCCTACAAAACCAATCAAAGTCATAACTAAAAAGAAAGTATTGGTTACAAAAGAAGTTCCATTAGTTTCTTCTACCTTTACTTTAGACTCTAATAGTTGTTTTTTAAAATCTTCTGATCTAGGATTATCTGTTTTGAAATTTTTTCCGTCTTTTGTTACTCCTGTTATTTTAGAGTCATCGCTCAAATTTACATTTTTTATATTTCCTTTTTTAACATTTGTCATAAATTCTGTATATGAAATCTCTTGATACTTATTTTGTTTTACAAAAAAAGTTGTTAAAGATACTGTTGATACTAGAACTATCGTAGCTATAACTAAAAGTACCTTCATCTTTTTACTTAATTTCAATAAAATCACCCTTTCAGGTTTACATAATCTGATAAATTATTATAACATTTTTAATAACAATTGTCTATTTAAAGAGTTTATATAAAAAAATAGGTACACATTAATGTGTACCTATAAGGACTGCTTAATAGCCTCAACTAGCTTATCTAGCTTTTTATTTTGATCTGGACTTAACATAGGGCGAATACTTTCCAATTTTTTCAATTTATTTTCAAGTTCATCTTTTCCCATTTCTTCTGATAATTTTTTATTAAGTTTTATTATTTCAAAAAATATTTCATCTTCAGATTTATCCGAATACTTATTTGCTAGTTCCTTTAACTGATCAAGTTGTTCTTCTGATGGATTAACTTTTTGTTTTAATTGTTCTAATACTTTATCTATGTCTTTATTATTTTCATTACTCATAAAATGTCCCCTCCTTTTATTCTTTATATATTTATGAGGGAACATGTTAATATATTACTTTCAAAATTTTACTTTTCAGCTACAACTATAGTATGAAAAGAATCTTTAGTATATTTATCCTCCTTAAAACTTCCATATAGCTCAATTCTTTTAAATCCTATATTTTTTAAAATATCCTCTAGTTCTGATACTCTTAAAGGAAATAGGGGTATAGAGTTAGTATAAGATTCTTTTCTTTCATCTCTTTTTACTACTAACTCTGTATTAAAATAAACCTTTTTATCTTTATCATCATAATCATATTTTCTTATAAACTCTATCCCTTTGTCCTTGTCTGAAATAGTCGGTAAATAATCAATATTAAAGTCTAATATTCTATCATAGTTTACTATTTGTATTATTATTTTTCCATTCTCTCTAGTTATTTGATATATGTTTTTTATTAATTCTTCAATTTCTTTTAAACTTTGTAAATGAACTAGTGAATTTCCTATACAAAATACCATATCATAAGACTCATCTTTTAATATATTATGAATATCTCTCATATCCCCTGCTTTAAAGTTTATTTTTAAATTATTTTCATTAGCTTTATTTAAAGCGTTATTTATCATTTCATCGTCTAAATCTACTCCATCTACTTTATATCCTAGTTTTGATAATTCTATAGAATAGTTTCCTGTCCCACAAGCTATGTCCAATATTTTTGAATGTTTTTTTACCCTATCTGATATAAATTTAACTGTCATCATTGAAGTAGGAAACACTATATCATAATATTTACTAAGTTCTTCATAAAATCCCATTATATCAACTCCTTTTTATTTAATAATATTTTTATTATTTTTGTAACAATTTATTACTTTAAATCATATTATACTATAGAGACTAATTGCCATAAACTACTTAAGGAGGTGTAAATGTGGAAGACACAAATATAAACTTACCAACTGATGATTTCTCACATAGCTCTGGCTCTTTCAATAATAATTTTTTAGTATTTATACCCGTTTTATTATTTGCCTCAAACTTTAATAAAAATAATACAAGAACTAGAAGTAATACTCTTAATGGTAGCAAGAAAAATAATATATTAGCTATAAGTGATATGATAAATAAAATTTCAAAATCTATAAGCATTGAAAATGTAAACGACTCTATAGGTACTTTAAAGAAAATCGGTCCATATTTTCCAGAACCTATAGTTGAAAAACTCAATTCGTTTATATTTACATACGAAAAAATGAATAAGGTAGTGGACTTAATTAATTTTGTTTCTGAAACTACCCCCTCTAATCCAATAGTATCTAGCCAAAGCCTTTCATCAAAAGATAGATTTAATAGTATACTATTAACACTAAAAGATGATATTCCTGAAGAAAAAATAAAGAATATAAAACCTCTTGTTAATATCGTTGCAAATTTTGATAAATATAAAGGTATGCTAGGTGCAGTTACTACGTTATTTGATTCCTCGAAGAGTAAAGGAAACAGCTTAGATGGTATGATAGATATGATAAAGCCCATGTTAGGTGATAATGCAGAAACAGCTGACAAGATGAAAGATATGATGCAAATGGTTGAAATATTAAGTGCACTTAGTTCTTCTGATGATAATGATAATGATAATAACAATAATAATGAAAATGATAACTCTAAAAATACAAATGTAGATAACGACTCTGAAAATACAAATATAGATGATGACTTTGAAAATATAGATAGTTTAGATAAAGAATAGATAAATCTAGTATATACATGTATGTATAAGAAAGCAGAACAGATAAAGTTTTTGAAAACTTTATCTGTTTTGTTTTAATTATAGTCAGTATGATCATTGCCTAAATAGTGTAATTCTGTTGTTATAGTAACTATATGGCTATTTTTATTATAGTTAATATCTACATTCTTAGGTCTACCATCATCTTCTCTATATAATAGATACTGTTTTAATAAATCATAAGCTGAATGTTCATCAACTTCATCATATGCTTCAAAAAAATCTTTTTCTGGAACTTCTAAAGTTATTCTATGAAGTCCATTATCCTCTCTTATTCTTGTCTCTTTTATACTATTAAGCATTAAAATCACCTCATAATTTACTTTTAGTTTAAAGCTATATAAGTATTGTGCATCTATATAGAATAAATTATGTTTTTAAAACCTATAAAATAATAATATCTTCAATAATCTAATGTTTCTATTTTTTTGATTTGACGGTTCATAAGTCCTTATACATCCCTATAGTTTTTCATGAAATACCCTTATAAATCAAGGCTTTACAGCATTTTTGCATATCTTATCATATCCTTTTATAACGCTTTTTTTGCTGACCAGGCACCATTTGGGCACCACGGAAAATTTAAAAAAAGAAAGAGGAATATCATGCAAAACATACTACTCTCTAAAGATATTATACTACCATCCAGGAATATAAATAAGGACAAGATAACCTTATATTCGGAGCAGTTACCCCACCTTTTTTAGAAATGGTATGGGCAACTACGGGCTGTGATATGGATAACATTAACAGGCTAACACACCTTTTTCTTGATATAAATACCCTTACTGAAAACAAGCGTCTATTCCAAACTATTCAAGTCCTCTATAGACTTATGGGATTGCCAGTTACGGAAGAAATGAAATTGATAGGCACTCATCCCTAAGCACTTAACTATTTCCTGTTTTCCTTTATCGCAGATTTTGGGGAGGTCATAAAGGACTACTTAATGGAAGAAAATTAAACAGTGCTTGATTATAGACATTCAGCAATGAGCGTCTATTTTTTTACCCAAAATCAGAAAGAAACTGATGAACTATGGCAGTATTCCGTGTGGAAAAAAACAAGGGCTATACGGTTATGTCAAACCACCACCTAAGAAACCCGGACTTGGCCTTGAAAACCAAAGAGCTTCTTTGACAAATGCTGTACCTGTCGGAAAACGGTGGAGGGAATGAACGCCCCCCTGCCCTTATATGAAATAGGATATACAGGAGCTTACAGAGCATATCATAAAGAATCTGAACGCTTTGACAGAAACAGAATATGCGCAGCTTTCCTTTGAAACTGCGGAGAATAATTAAATACCGGGACGCAGCAACTATTGTAGCTGCTGTGTCTCGGCTTTTTTATGCGTTAAATTCATACTCACCATAAACTGTTTTTGTGTAAGTGGGATTTTCCCTATCCGGCTCAATCTTTGCCCGCAGGCAGCAGATATCGTTGATAACAACTGTATAGCAACTATTAATATCCATGTGCCAGACTTCTTCAAATATCTGCTCTTTTGTGAATACCTGTCCCAGCGTTGAAGCCAGATAATTCATGACTGGTAAGAGAAGCGACTGGCTGCATGACTTCTATTTTTTGCCTGTCTGCCAAAGCTGCTATAATCTTATCTATACCTTTTTCCGTTAGACGCAAGCTACCGTCTAAATCCATTGTCAGATAATCTTTTTTCCGTAATTCCTTAACTGCATGGCTAACAGAGTGCTTTGAAAAATTCATGTATCGGGCAATATCAACAAAACGGACAATGCTTTTTTTGTTTTTCAATATTAAAATAGTTTCTAAATAATCCTCTAAAGATTTTTCTAAACCCAAATAGTAACACCTACTTATACGGAAAGTTGTTCTTCTGCTTTCCACATGGTAGCATATTTCCCACCCTTTTTAATCAAGTCATCATGCGCACCGTGCTCTACAATTTTACCGCTAGATACCACAAGGATTTCATCTGCATTTTTTACAATAGATAAGGTATGTGCAATCATAACCACTGTTTTTTTCTGCTTCAGCAGATTAGAAATAGCCTGTTTTACTGCCAGTTCGTTTTCAATATCAAGGTTTGCGGTTGCCTCATCTAAAAGCAAAATAGGACTGTTTTTCAAGATAGCACGGGCAATGGAAAGACGCTGACGTTCGCCACCGGATAAAAGATTTCCATTTTCACCTGTCGGTGTATCATATCCCTTTTCCATTTTGCGGATAAACCCGTCGCAGTTCGCTTCTTTGCAGGCAGCTTCTATTTCTTCATCTGTTGCATCTGGGCGGGCATATCGAATATTATCACGGATAGTGTCATTAAATAGGAATACGTCTTGATCTACCATAGAAATTTGCTCTAACACCCGTTCAGCTGCTATATTCTCAATGGGTTTCCCTCCGATTGAGATCATACCATCCTGTGCTTCGTAATATTTGGAAACCAAATTCAATATTGTGGATTTTCCGGAACCCGAGTCCCCAACAATCGCTGTTAACTTCTGATTGCCCGCGGTAAAAGCAATTTTCTTTAACACAGACTCACCCCCCTGCACATAAGAAAAATCCACATCTTTAAAAGTAATCTCATGAGTTTTGTTAATAAACGGTTCCATATTGCCTGTTTCTTCTTTTTCATCTATAACACGTAAAATCTGTTTTTTAGAAATCATCAAATTTTTATAGCTTGTCAAGTCAATAAAAATACCATTCGCAAGCTTTGCAAGGAAAATCGGAAACATACAAATCAACAGATAAGAAACCGTATCCAAAGTGCCTGCAAACCAAGGAACAGAGGCAGTCCACATAATAAACGGCAGGCTTGCCTAAATCAGAATACCAAGTACCGCACCTATCGGAAGTACTTTTGCTTCATATAGGAAGCTAATATCACTAAAATCTTTCATTGCCTTTGTTACTGTCTTATTTTTTGTACCTCCGATGCCATAAGCACGAAATGTTTGAATACCACTTACATACTCTACAATGCTGCTGACATTCTCTGCACAGATAGCCGCTTTTTGGTTTCCGTACTTCTTTACTGCACGGAATGAGAACCACAGTGCAGGAACCAAAAGCAAATCTGCAACAAGAAGAATAATTCCTGCCGGAAGCCAGATTGTCGCCACAAAAATAATCAACATAACAGATAGGGAGATGTTTTTTGCTAAATCTCCGACCTTATGAGTTAAAATTTTTTCATAGTTGTTTACATCACTTGTAACTGTGTTGATATATTCACCTGTTTGTCCCTGTGTAAAACGGCATAATGGGATTTTCTTGATTTTATCCCCAAGGAACAAACGAACATTTTTACTGACTTCTGCGCCTCCAATTTGTGCCTGTACATAACCAGTGCTGTAAATAATAAGACGCAAGACAAAAATACCCGCTAATATTCCAGTTATAGAAAAAATGCGTCCTACATCTATTGAACCAGAATATAATTCCTGCATGACAACCCAAAGTAACATAAAGTTACCGCCAGATAACAGTCCCTCTAATACAGTCAATACAATGCCCCAGTAAAAATGCTTATCTTTCTCTAAAGGATTTTTAGTTTGCATGAACAGCCCCTCCTTCCAACTGATAAACGATATTACGAGCTTTTTCATAATCCGTCCATGCCTGATTATAGTAGACATTTTTCTTTCGTACTTCCTCATGCGTTCCAACACAAGAAATCGTGTGGCTTTCAACCACAGCTATTCTGTCACAAGTCTTTAAAACAGAAAGGCGATGCGCAACAATAATAACTGTTTTTCCTTTACAAAGATTTTGAATGGCCTTATCAATTTCAACTTGATTTTCTGGATCGGCTGCGGAAGTAGCCTCGTCTAAAATTAAGATAGGGGCATTTTTCAAAATCGCTCTTGCAATCGCTATCCGTTGTTTTTCGCCACCGGAGAACCTTGCGCCGAAGCTACCCACCTTTGTATCATAGCCATTAGGCAGGGACATAATAAAATCGTCAATCTGTGCCTGTTTTGCCGCTTCCCGCACTTCTGCAAGACTGGCATTACTACCCATTCTGATGTTTTCTAACACACTATCACGGGTCAAGAATGTTTTCTGAAATACAATAGCAACATTTTTCAGAAGTGTTTCATAATTGATTTTCTTAACATTTTTACCATCAATTAAAATCTCACCGTCCTGCACATCATAAAAACGGGAAATCAGTTCGATTACAGTACTCTTGCCTGCACCAGAAAGACCAACTAAGGCCATTTTTTCACCGTTTTTAATGTGGAGATTGCAATTCTCTAAAATGTTTGTTTTTCCGTCGTAAGAAAACTTGATATTTTTCAATTCAATATCATGCTTTTTCGGAAAATCTATGCCGCCCTCATTGGTAGGAATTTCTAAGATTTCAGCTGTTTTAGTAATTCCAGTGAGGACTTCTGCAAATGTACCGCCTAACTCTTGTAGAGGTCTAATTTCAGTTAAATACAGAGAGCCAACATAAGCAAACATTAGAAAGGTACTGGCTGTCAAAGAGCCTTTCATAAAAAACATACCACCCAAAGGAACCATAAGGAGCATACCGCACTCAATAATCACGATAAACGCAGCATACGGCGGCCCCATTTTACGGGACATTTCATTCCATACGTCATTTTCTTCTTTGATTGCTCCTGCATATTTCTGAAAAGATTTGCTTCCCATGTTGTAAGCCTTAATGAGCTTCATACCGCTGATATACTCAATCATCACAGAATTAAGATTAGAAATAGAACGGTTCGCCCTGCCCATCATTTCATCTATGTTGCGGAACATAATACCCATAACTGCAGCAGCAAGAATAAGCGGGATTAAAGAAATCAATGCCATAGGAATATTTACTGTCATTAAATAAATAAAGATTACGATAGGCCCGCATAGATAGCAGACCAAATCCGGAAGATTGTGAGCCAAAAACAGTTCCAGTTTTTCAATATCTTCATTGAGGACTGTCTTTATATCCCCGGTGCTGCGCTCACTTAATGCCCCTAAAGGAACTTTTGACATATGATCTACAACCATGCAACGAACACGGAATAATGCTCCGTATGCGCCTTTATGTGATGCAATACCAGAAGAACCAAACAGCACAAAACGAACTATGACAGAAACAGCAACCAATAACGCATTTTGATATACAATTTCTTTCGTACAAGTGCCAGAAAAAACAGCGTCCATTAGACGATAAATTCCAAAATAAGGAACCATTGTGCAAAGTCCGCTTATCGGTGATAAAATAACTGATAAAATCAACCAATACCTGTCTTTTCCTGCCCAATGGAGTAAAAGAGCGACAGGATTTTTCTTTTTCTCTTTCAACATAATCATCCTTTCCTTTGCGTAGTATCATTTTGTATTACAAACAACTCACGCAATTTTTCTTCGTTACTTATAGAAACACCTATATCATCGGACATTTCGCATTCATCAAAGTGTAAAACACGTGAACAAGTGCGGCAGACAAATTCATAATCCTTCTTAATCAAGTGAAGAATTATCGCAGAAACGGTATTGCAGCAAAATTGTTTTATGAAGGAAAAGTTGCGGAAGCGGTGTCTTTAATTGTTGAGAGAAAACGGAAAAAGAAATCGGAAGCATATACTTCACTTTATAAACAGGACATTCAAAAAATCGAAACGGTTACTGCCTATCTAAACGATCACTATGCTTACACTATTCCTTTAGAAAGGTTGGCGAAAATCGCCTGCATGGGAACCACAAAGTTAAAAACAACATTCAAACAGTTCCACGGTTGTACCGTAACAGAATATATTCAGCAACGCCGTATGGGTCAAGCAGAACATTTACTTTCTGATACTGATTTTCCCATTGGGCAGATAGCTGAAACAGTTGGATATACAAGTGCAAGCCGTTTTGCAGAATTATTCCGAAAAAGCACCGGACTTTTGCCAGGAGAATATCGGAAAATGGCAAAAAGAAAATGAGAACTAAAAAAGCACCAGGCGCGTTAGCCATTCATGGCTACGCTCCAGTGCTTTTTTAATGTGCTTTGATAGACTTAATTTTTGTAACCGCCATATTTCAGTCAACGCCCCTTTATCTCTTTTATGCCCTGCTCATCGATGTTCCCAATAGCATTGATATGCTTTGCAATCTGGTTCACATTCACGTCGATTTTCTGTATCTCTGCGGCCTGTTCCTTGATAGGGGAGTAATCCACTTGAATGATGTAACCGTCAATCGCCATTTTCTGAAGATACACGCCTATGTTCTTAGTGCCAAGTAGCTTCATTTTTTCCTCTATCAATGCCCGTTCCCATTCCGTCACATAAAATTTCAACTGTCTCTTTCGCTTCTTTTCCGAGGGTTTAGGACACTTCCCAACAATTAATTTTTCAAACGCCGGACATGAGGCCGGAGGGTAGAAAATATGGAAGTAGGTACACACTTTCTATGCCTGCTATTCTTCTTTCTCTATTCCTACTACGAAAGAAACGCCCCACAGACCTCATTATAAAAAACGTAGGAACTGCTAAAAAACATAATATTTATACAGGTTTCCGGCGTTTCTAATATTCAGATTAGTTGATTAGCGTTGTTGAGAGTAATGCAAAAAATGTTATTTTTTATTTACTCAATACACTCTTTCTTGCCTAACTCTATAACTTTTTGTATATCTTTTGGTAACTCAGCTTTTACTTCTATTCTTTTGTTTGTTCTAAGTAAATTAAATTTAAGAGAATATGAATGTAATGCTTGTCTATTAATAAGTTCGCTAGAATTATTATATAGTGGATCTCCTATTATAGGATAACCTATGTAGCTTAAATGTACTCTTATTTGGTGAGTTCTTCCTGTCTCTATCTTTACTTCTAATAAGGTGGAATTCTTATATCTTTCTATAACCTTATAGTGTGTAATACAGCGTTTACCATCTTCTCTTACCACTCTTTTTATAGAATCTTCCTCGTCTCTTTCTATTGGCATATCTATTGTACCATTTTCTTCTTTTACTATACCTTTTACTAATGTCAAATAAGTTTTTTCAACTAGATCATCTTGAAACTGTTTTGATAGTTGTTGATGTGCAAATGAATTCTTAGCTATTACTAATACTCCAGATGTATCTCTATCTAACCTGTTAACGAATCTTACTTTCTTTTTTATATTTTTTTCTTTGAAGTAATAAGCAAGTGCATTTGCTATTGTTCCATATGGATGACCTTTTGTAGGATGAACTACCATATTAGGCTGTTTATTGATAATTACTAAATCATAATCTTCATAAATAATATCTATAGGTATATCATTTTGAGGAATATTAGAATCTTTTTCATCTTCCATTATTATAGTAATTATGTCCCCTTTTTTTACTGTTTCATTTCTATTTACCTTTCTATTATTTAAAAATACACATTTTGTCTTAACTAGTTTTCTAAATAACCTACTTGAAACATCAAATCTTTTTTTTAAAGTTCTTTCAACCGTAAGCTCATCATCTTCTACTTTAAATGATACTATACTTTCATTTTCTTCAAAGTTTTTCATATTTTTGCCTCCGTTTTATTATGTATTTAATTAGTGTATAATAAGTATTATAATAGTGTTAAATTTTTTATTTATATTATTCAATAACTTTAAATATTAAGTAATTTTCTATTAAAAGCTTATAGGAGGAACCTATTTTGTGTGGAGATTGTAATAAAAAAAGCATAATTAATATTATACATAATAATGATTCCCGTTCAAAGGAAACTTATGAAACTTTAGAGTCCAAACTTAAATCTAAGGGTTTCTTTGTTTCTGAAACTTTTGATGAAAGTGCCATGTTAAATATATGTATAGGTGGAGATGGTGCCTTTTTAAGAGCTGTTCATAAGTATAACTTTCCTGATACTCCTTTTATAGGAGTTAATACAGGTCATTTAGGTTTTTTTCAAGAAGTATCTCCCGATAATCTTGATAGTTTTGTAAATAATCTATATGAAGAAAAATATAAAATAGAAGAGTTTAAGCTTATAGAAGCAATAATATGTACAAGAAATAGCTGTATAGTACTTAGAGGAATTAATGAAATTGCTTTAAAAGGAATTGAATCACAAGTAATCCATCTAAATATATCAATAGATAATGAACATTTTGAAAAAGTAAGTGGAGATGGAATCATTGTTTCTACTCCTATAGGAAGTACTGCTTATAATTTTTCCTGTGGAGGTAGTATAATTAATCCTTCATTAAAAACTTTACAATTAACACCTATAGCACCTATTAACTCTAAAGCTTATAGGTCTCTACAAAGTAGCCTTATTATACCTAGTGACTCATATATAAAAGTAACTCCTGAGTATAGAGATGAAAGTTCAATATTAATTATAGTTGATGGAAAGCAGTTTCAATATGACAATATTATAGAAATTAATTTTCAATATTCAAATAAAGTTTTGAGAAAATTAACCATAAATGAAAAAACTTTTTGGTCTAATGTACGGGATAAATTCTTATAAATATATAATTAATAAAAAGCTATACAGAACTTGGATAGCTTTTTTTGTTTAGATCTACTTAGTTTGGTGTATTATTAAATATAATTATGGTAATTAATTCTATTATCTTTATATAAGGAAATAGTAACTATATTTAACAATAAACTTATTGAAGGAGTGTACATATGAAAGAAAAAGTTATTATCATAGGAAGTGGTATTGCATCTATATCAGCTATTAAAGCTATAAGAGAAATAAATAAGAATATAGATATTGATTTAATTAATGAAGAAAAGTTCTATCCATATAGTAGAATAAAATTATCAAAGAGACTCCTTGGTGAATTAGAAGAGGACAAATTATTACTTCAAAAAAAAGAGTGGTATGACTCTAATAATATAAATATTTACAAAAATACAAAAGTTATTTCAATAGATACAGTAAAAAATGAAGTTAAGCTTTCTAATGGAATGATAATTTCTTATACAAAATTATTGTTAGCAAATGGTGCACATAACTTTACTCCTCCTATTTCAGGTATTAATAAAAAAGGTGTTTTTACATTAAGAACTTTAGAAGACTCTATAGAAATAAACGAATTTACTAAAAATAATAATTCTGTCTTAATTATAGGTGGTGGAATTCTAGGACTTGAAACAGCTTGGACTTTATCTCAATTTAATAAAAAAGTCATATTGAGTGAAATTTTTCCTAGACTTATGCCTAGACAACTAGATGAAAATGCATCTCAAATATTGACGAATTCAGTAAAATCACATGGTATTGAAATATTATTTAATACACAAATAAAAGAGATATTAGGAGATGATAAAGTTTCAGGATTTACCACACAAGAAAATAAAAACATTGACTGTGATATGGTTATTTATTCTGCTGGTATAAGGTCTAATATAGACATTGTCAATAATACTAATATAAAAACAAATAAAGGCATTATAGTAGATGAAAATATGAGAACTAATGTTGAGAATATTTATGCAGCTGGTGATGTAGCCGAATTTGATGGTTATACATATGGACTATGGAATGTAGCTATAGAACAAGGGAAAACAGCAGGGTATAATATAATTGGAAAAGATATTAAATATACACCACCTATACCTGCTACATTATTAAATGCATTTAATCTATCAATATTCTCAATGGGTGTAGTTGATGAAAATAAGGCAACAAATGTATTGGTAGAAAAGTTAAACAATGGTAATTATCAAAAAGTATTAATAAATAATGGAAAGGTTATAGGTGCAATAGTAATTAATGACATGAAAAAATCTTCCATATTAAAGATAGCTATAGAGAAAGAAATAGATTTAAGTGATATTAATATAGAAGATATTTGTATAGATGATCTTATAAACATCATAGGACAAAGAAAATAAATAAAAAAACACTTGATTATTTTTAACATTATAATCAAGTGTTTTTATTTATTATACTAGATTTTCCATTTCTTCTAGAAGCTTTTTAAATAATTTAAGTGCATTATCAATAGCCTCTGGCTTAGTCATATCAACTCCTGCTTCTCTTAAAACATTTGTAGGATAATCTGAACTCCCACTTTTTAAAAACGATATATACCTATCTACAGCACTTTTACCTTCATTTATAATTTTTTGAGATAAATCAATAGCTGCTGAAAATCCTGTTGCATATTGATATACATAGAAATTGTAATAAAAATGAGGTATTCTTGCCCATTCTATTGCTATTTCCTCATCTATTATTATATCTTTTCCATAATATTTTTCATTTAGTTCCTTATATATTTCACTAGCAGAATCTGCTGTTAAAGCTGCACCACTTTCAACCTTATCATGAATTATCTTTTCAAATTCAGCAAACATAGTTTGTCTAAATACGGTACCTCTAAATTGTTCAAGATAATGATTTAAAAGATATAGTTTCTCCTCTTTATTTTTAGCATTTTTTATCATATATTCCATAAGCAGCGCTTCATTAACAGTAGATGCTACCTCTGCTACGAATATACTATATCCACCATATATATAAGGTTGAGTTTTTTTAGAATAGTAGCTATGCATTGAGTGTCCCATCTCATGAGCAAGTGTAAATACATTATCTAAAGTATCATGATAATTAAGTAGTATATATGGATCTGAATCATAAGTTCCCCAAGAGTATGCTCCACTTCTTTTCCCTCTATTTTCGTATACGTCTATCCATCTTGAATTGTATCCTTCCTTTACTACATTCAAATACTCTTCTCCAAGAGGATTAAGTCCTTCTAAAACTATTTTTTTAGCTTCCTCATAATTTATTTTCATATCAATGTCTTTAACCATTGGAGTATATAGATCATACATATGAAGTTCATCTAACTTTAACATTTTTTTTCTTAGCTTAATATATCTATGCATTAGATCTAAATTATCATGTACAGTACTTATTAAGTTATCATAAACTTTTGTAGAGATATTATTTTGATCTAAAGAGGCTTCCAATGATGATTTATACTTTCTAACTTTAGAATAAAATATATTCTTTTTAACTTCTCCACTTAATGACGTAGCAAAAGTGTTTCTAAACTTATTATATGTATCATATAATCCCTTGAATGCATTTTTTCTTACGCTTCTATCCTTATTTTCCATGAATGGTATAAAGTTTCCATGAGTTATTTCTATTTCAGTTCCATTCTCATCTTTTATCTTTGGAAATTTTATATCAGCATTGTTTAGCATAGAAAATATATTTTCTGTAGAACTAGCAAGATCTCCAACTTGAGCTATTATAGATTCTTCCTGTGATGACAATACATGTTCTTTTTTTCTAACAATCTCAGATAAATAATGTTCATATATCTTTAAATCTTTTTCACTGTTTATATATTCTCTCAGCTTATCTTCTTCTATAGACAATATCTCTGGAGTTATAAAAGATAAATTTTCTTCAATTTCAACGATTAGACTACTAGCTCTATCTGTTAATGACTGATACTTATTATTAGTAGTATTTTCATCTAACTTCATTTTAGAAAATGTATAAACATTATCTATTGTTCTAGAAATTTCATCCTTAAGCTTTAATACATTTAATAACGTCTTAGAATCTTTAACAATTTCCCCTTTATATTTTATTATATCTTTAGATAATTGTTTTAATTTATCAAAATCTTGCTCCCATTCTTCATCATTTGAATACATTGATGATAAATCCCACTTGTATGTTTCATCAATATCTTTCCTTTCTTTTATTTCATTATTAGTATCTGACATTTAATATTCTCCTTTCAAATTAACTAAGATAATTATATTCTTCTTATAGTCTTATATATAATATTTACCATAACTTTGTTTAAATATATGCTACAAAATAATATTATTTTAAAAATATATTATTTTTATTTTACCAAATGAAATGTTCTTTTAATTAAAAATTGATCTTTTATTTCCATGAAAATAATTTTAACAGATATTAATCTTTTACATTAATTTATAAGATCGCTATATTAACCTATTATTGAATTAATGTTAAACTTTAACTTTAAGAGTTAACTTATATTTTCATTTAATAGTCTTTTAATAAAAAAACATGTCTGCATAAAAGTAACTTTATATAATATTTAATTTTTTCTTGCACAAAAGAAATAAAATAATTAAAGGCTATTATTTAAATTAAATATGATAATTTATATCTATATTATCCAGTTTGAAAATTTTTAAGTAATCAATAGTTATATTCACCTATAGTTTTTGAATTTATAATTATCAAACAACCTATCTTATATTTAAAGTTCTCTTATTAAGGTTATACTTTATATCATTAAATTCTGTATTTAAAGCCATTTACTAGTTAAAGTTAAACTTTAACTTTAGCTATTTAATTATTATCAAAACCTAATTTAAAAAAGTCTAGATTTAAAAATTATTCAACATATTATAATTACGATAAAAGCTAGTAATTTATTATATACTAAATTACTAGCTTTTATCGTAATATACGAATGTTGTCAACTATTAGTTATAAAAACTAATCATTGTATCTATAAAAACAATTATTTTGGTTAGATACAAACCCAAATTTTTTATAGAACTTATCAAGTTTGCTCAGTGCAATCAGACCTACAATAGCACCATCTATACAATTATCACTAATATAATCCATTATTTTTCTCATAATTAATGTACCAATTTTCTGCTTTTGATATGATGGTGTAACCATTATGTCTTGTATGTAAAAAACTGTTCCACCATCTCCAACAATTCTACCAAATCCTATTATATTACCCCGATCTTCTACACAAACACAGTAAATTGAATTATTCAATCCTTTTTCAATTTTGTCATACTGTAATATTTTCCAACCAACAGAATTTCTTAACTGAATATATTCTTCAACTGATGGCTTTCTTTCAGTTACTGTAATATTTCCCATATTTGATTTCCCTTCATATCATAATTTAACTATAAACTACTATACATTTTATAATAATTATAGATCTCTGCATAGTTTATTTTTACTTACTCTTTAAATTACTCTATACTATTAAAGAAGTCCATATACCATTTATTATTTTCTAAAAAGTAATCTGTTTTTATCTCTCTATGGTTTATTGATTTATCTTAATTTATTCTTCTTTCTATATATTTAGATAATGTCTCCGTTATTTTACCTTCATATTCATTTACATTTTTATATTCTAATAAACTTATTTGATTACTTACAATTTATATATCCTTTAGTTAGTTTAAATAATGATTGAGCTTTTTCCCAATCTGCTCTTATATCTTCATCAGAAGGATATAGATACATATTCATGATAGTTTGTACATGAGAGTGCCCTAAACGCTCTTGAACATCCTTTATATTCTTAGTTGCACGATAGTAAATAATAGATATGTCTTAAAAGATGAGCGTGAATATCTATTCCCTTTTTCATTTTAGTTATTATTAATAGATAAATTATAATATACTAACTATACTACTTATAATACATGCCTTTAATAATTCTAATATATAATGAAATATCGGATATAAGTATAATATTATACTTAATATCCGATATCTATTATGGTATATTTAAATTTGTCATTAACTCTCTTTACTATTTTTAGTAATAAATTCTTACAAATTTTATAGAATACAAATCTGCTAAAATTAAATCATCTGTTTCAGGCTCTCTTAAAACTATATGGTCTATTCCTACATCTATCAATGTTCCTTCTCTATCCATTAACATATTTGTTCCTAATATAAACTCTGCTTTTACATATCTTCCTATTACAGTTCTTAAGTACCCTTGTATATATCCTCTATCTCTCATAACAGGCATTCTATCACTATCTAACTCAGGCTGCTCAATAGGAGTAATAGGAGTAATAGGAGCGGGTCTAGATGGCTCTCTGTCTATTGGCGATATCGGTCGAGTTGAAGGTGGTCGAGCTGAAGGTGGTCTCCTATCTGGTGGTTGCATTCCTGCAGGAACTTCTATATATGAAGGAATTATAAAATCATCATAATCATTATAATCATCGTAATCATCATAATCATCATAATCATCGTAATCATTGTAATCATCGTAATAGTCCATATATTCATCATATAAGTATTCATATGGTATCTCCATATGTCTTTTAGGTAAAATTGGTTTTACTATGTTATCTTCATAACTCATTATTTATAACCTCCTTAAAATTTTAATAATTATGTCTCTGCATATAAAGCTGTAGGATCATAGAAACAATGTTTTCTTATCCTTGAATTAAGAGTTCCGCTACCATTGTAAGGAAAAGTTGGAGGACACGTAGGTACGAATGGATTCATATACCACAAACACTGTCCTATATTCCAAAGCTTATTTCCAGCTAATGCCCAGTCAGCAATTTGATAGTGTACGGCTTCTGGTGGGGTTGCCCATACGTTCTGAGGATTAGGTGCACCTCTTATAGTACCTCTCATACAATCAAATTGTCCTTCTTGAGTTATAACTCTTCTTAAATCTCCTTGATTTACTCTTCTATACTCTCCGTATCCTACCTGTGCTCTATTCATAATAACAGTAGCTACTGCCTTCATCCCTGTATCTCCTTCTCCACCTGCTTCACACTTTATAATTCTTGCAAATAGCTCTCTATCTGAAAATGGCAATATTATCCCCCCTTTAATTTCACATATTATTAATATATTAATAAATAAATAATTTGCTACAATAACTTTTTACATAAAATAATTTACATGAAAATAACCCTCTAAGTTATATAACTTAGAGGGTTATTTCTATATTACTTAATATAAGAAATTTTTTTAATCACTCATAATTATTTTTCAGAGCTTAACTCTAGTAAAAATTAAAATTTATATTATCTTAAGTTATTTAAAGCAGATATTATCATATTTCTAGCTATAGGTGCAGCACTTTTACCACCTGTACTTCCTTCATTTTCAAGTATGACCGCTACAGCGACTTCTGGATCATCTGCTGGAGCAAATCCAATAAACCATGCATGAGATTTACCTGTTTGATTTTCAGCAGTACCAGTCTTACCTGCAACTTCTACATTTCTTATTTTAGCTGACTTTCCTGTTCCTTCTTTTACGACGTTAACCATCATATCTTTTATTTCCTCTGCTACTGTATTACTAGTAACTTCTGATAGCACCTCAGTAAAGTTTTCTTTTATTACTTCTCCATCCTTTGATTGTACTTCTTTTACTAAGATAGGTTTAACCATCTGCCCCTCATTAGCTATTGCTGATGCTACCATAGCCATATTTAAAGGAGTTACTAAGGTTTTTCCCTGACCTATAGAAGTTAATCCTAACTCAGCTTTATCCATTGACTTAGTAGAAAATGTGGATTTTGATACTTGTAGATCAAAAGGGATCTCCTTGTTCAACATATATTTTTCTGCTACTTCTTTTAATCTATCTTGCCCTAACTGTAACCCTATTTGGGCAAAAGAAGTATTACATGATTTTGTTAAAGCTTGTTCTATAGTTAATTTTCCATGACCCTTCTTCTGATAGTCATTCAATACAAAACCACCTAGATTGATAGATCCCTCACAATTATATTTATTCTTTATGTCTGTATTTTCTAAAGCACCAGTAGCTGTTATTACTTTAAATATAGAACCTGGAGCATATAATCCCATAGTAGCTCTATTTAACAATGGACTGTCTTGACTTTCAACTATACTTTCCCAATTTTGCTTCATAGTTGAAGGATTAAATGTTGGGTTACTTGCCATAGCATACACTTCACCAGTCTTAGGATTCATAAGTACTATTGATCCTTTTTTACCATGTAATGAATCATATGCTTCTTTTTGAAGTTCATGTTTTATTGTTAGAACTAAATCATTTCCATACTTTTCTTTGTTACTTGCTAATATATTTTTTAATTCTTCAATAGGATTTGAATCTTTTAAATTAAGTAATTCTTTATTATATTTTGATTCTAAACCTGATCTTCCATATTCTTTATAACTATATCCTATAATATGACCATATAGTGAACCATAGTTATAATTTCTAGATTGCTTAGTTTCTCCTTCTTTTTCACTATATGCTAAGATTTTTCCATCTCTATCTGTAATCTTACCCCTTAATATTTTGTCTTCTCCTATCCATCTTCTCCTGTTATAATAATGATCTTTTATACCAGAAGCTACAAATATCTCAAAGTAACTTAAATACACTATTAAACTAATGAATAATGTACATAGTACAACAAGTATACTAATTATCCTCTTGGACTCTGTATTCATGTTCTTCCTCCTGTTCTATATCAAGCTCTTCAGACGCAACTTGCAATACCCCTAAAGCTATGAAACTTGATATTAAGGAACTTCCACCATAACTTATAAAAGGTAAGGTAATACCTGTTAAAGGTATCATCTTTATAACACCACCTAGTATTATGAAAGCTTGAAATCCTAATGTTGCTGTTATTCCTAATGCTATTATTCTAAAGAATTTATCTTGTTGTTGTATAGTTATCTTTATTCCTCTATAAACTATAACCATAAACAGCATCATTATCGCTATACCAGCAAATATACCCATTTCCTCACATATAGCTGCAAATATAAAGTCTGTATGAACTTCTGGAACAAATTCTGGATGTCCTAATCCTACACCTGTTCCAAAAAAACCTCCAGAAGCTATAGCAAACAAAGATTGTACAATCTGATATCCTCTACTAGTTAAGTCCTTCCAAGGATCTAACCAAATATCCACTCTTAACCTAACATGACTGAATAAGAAATACCCAGCAATTGCCATAACTGCTGCTCCTATTACATTAAACAAAATAAGTTTTCTATCTGGTTCATAAACAAAGAATATTGCATTAAACACTAAAAAAAACAGTAATGCTGTTCCCAGCTCTTTTTGTAAAAACAAAAATCCAACATAAGTATAGCTTAATGCCATAAATATATAGCTAGTTTTACTTCCAAATTTTTTTACATATTTTTCTCTATTTACGTAATATGATGCTAAAAAGAAAATAAACAAAACTTTTATAATCTCTGAAGGCTGAAGCCCAAATCCTCCAATTCTGATCCAGTTGGTAGCACCACCTATCCTTGTACCAAAGATTAACGTAAAAATATATAGTCCTAAAGATGCTATTAGGTATATTTCTGTATATTTGGACCAATTCTTTATATTTTTCAAAATAAAATAAGTTACATAAAATCCAACTATTCCTATACCATAGTAAACTATTTGTCTAAGTCCTCTTGCAGGACTTATCCTATATATCATTATTACGCCTATGCTTGTAAGCATAGATACTACAAGAAATATATAATGGTCTCCATTTGAAATCTTATATAGTATTAAATTAGATATATATACAGTTAGCATAAATAAAGAAACCGATATTATAATTTTTTTATCAAGTTCTTTATTATAAAATAATAATAGTAACAACCCCAAAATATTAACAATAGCCAATAATCCTTGAGGGGTTCTACACATTAGTTTTCTTAACATAATAAACACCTCTAGTCTTGATCTACAAATAAAAACTCTATTTGTCCTACTTTTATTCTGTCTCCATTTTTAAGCTTGGTTACGTCATATATTCTGTTATTATTTATATATGTTCCATTTATACTTTTTAGATCTTCTACAAAAAACTGTCCTTCATCTGTTATTATACGAGCATGATTCTTGGACAAGTAAGGATCTCTAATAACTATATCATTTTGATTACTCCTACCAATTTTAACTTCATTTTCTAACGTATACTCATCTTTTATTTTAAATGGAACTGTTTCTTTTCTATTTATTAATTTCAAATAAGTACTGTTCTCCCCGTTGAATGTTCTCATACTTTTAATATCTAAGTAAATTAGTCTTATAATTCCTAACATAAATAAGTATATTAAAACTATAAATATATATCTAAAAGTTAAAGAGACAATATTAAACATTTAACCACCACCATACAATAATATTAATTATATTTCAAGACTATAACAATAATTTATTATATATTAATAATACCATAAATGCATCTTTTTTATATTCTATTAATATACTATAAAAATATATTATTTTAAATAATATTTAGTACTTTTTATATAATATTAGCTCATGATAACTCATGAGCTAATATCTTTATTTCCAACTTGGCTTATTAAATTCGCTATCTTTTATTCTTTCTGCCTCTGTTTCAGATACTATATAAGCTGATACTCCTTGACTTTCATATTCCTTTACTGCCTTGATAGCTTCTTCTCTTGTCATCGCATTTGATAGCTTTACATCTGTTCTTACTACATATTTCTTATCCATAATGCACCTCCTATGATCATAATATCTTTAGTTTTTCCTAAAAATTAGTAATTAATCAATGTTTTATATTATTTCAATTTTTATATACTACTTTATATTAAATAAAAGTGGTATAATAAATCTCAAAGTATATTTTTAATGTCTAAGTTAATATATTTAATTAAGAAGATTCTATTTCTTTAGAAAGGAGCCTTTAAATGTCTATTAACATTTACCGTTCTAATTCTGATAAGATGATAAGCGGAGTATGTGGAGGTCTGGGAAAACACTTTGATATAAGCTCAGATATAGTAAGAGTTATCTGGATTATTTTAGGATTATCTTTACATGGTTTTGCAGTATTTGGTTATATATTATGTGCTATTTTGATGCCTCAAGATCCAAATGGAAGTAATGCTTATAATAGTCAAGGTCAATATCATTATAACAATAATACTGGTTCTTATAAGCAATATACTCCTCATAATTCTAGTAGCTTTACTTTTAATGAAAAAAATAAAAGAATGTTAGGTATATTTTTTATAATAATTGGTCTATTATTTTTAATTAGAAAGTTCTTCATATTTGATCCTGAATATATATACGCCGCACTATTAATAATCGCAGGAATATTCATACTTATTAGAGGAGGTAAAAATAATGAAAAGAGATAGTGTTATTTTAGGTTCAATTTTAATTTTTCTTGGTGGATTTTGGTTATTAAATAATCTTGGTCTAATTAGTATATCTATTATTGATGTATTTAAGCAGTTAAAAAATGTTGTTGACCTATGGCCATTAGCGTTAATTCTTTTAGGTGTACACTGGGTTTCAAGTAGTAGAGCTGTAAGGAGCGTTTCTTGGATATTAATGTTAGGAATCGTAGTAGCATATATTATGCTTAAAAACAACTATATAACTAACTTTATATAGTATCTTTACTTGGTTAAAAAGACACATAGTTAAGTTCTAATAGTTAATCTATGTGTCTTTAATTATATATTTTTAAATACATATTAATAAAGTTTAAATGCTATGTGGTAACACTTGATTTACTTAACTTTATGCATTTCTTAGAAATAAATAATCCTATCAATGCCCCTATAGCATAAATCAATATAAATCCTATGATAGATCCCTTTCCTACTCTTTGAAATATTAAAGGACTTATTGTTAGCATAACACAAATAGTTACTCCCGCTTTAAAAAATAGTTCCAGATTTTTAAATTGGAGTAGTTCTCCATTTCTTTCATTTTTATTTTTATCGAATAATTTCTTAGATATTAGTATTAACATTATAGAGACTATTATTAGTATGATTAATTCTATAGTAGTATTGATAAAACGTATATAATCTACAGGAGAAAATTTATGCATTATTAAACTAATCTTGTAAAATCTATCATAAAGCATGTTACCTTGTCTTAATATCATCATTGGCTCCATATTTATCCTTAATAAAACTGTTATACCTGCAGGAAAATATATAAATATACTTGTTAAAGCTATTTGACCTATACTATTAGCTGTGAGTGTAGCAAATATGAGACTAAAGCTCATTATAGCTATAGATACTATTATTGAGTTCATAATCCACATTATATTTAGATACAAGTTTTTAATTTCTTTAAGTACAGGATGAGTTGCTAATATAACTAAGATTATAATTCCATTAATTATATATGGAATTACGATATTAGTTACTCCTACTAATACTTTATTAAAAAATATCTCGTATTTAGAATAAGGCATATATGTCATTAGTTCCATGGTTTTGTTTCTTCTTTCTTCACCAAACAAAATTAATATTATAATTATTGGATATATAAGTATTATGTATGGTGTAATTCCATAAATATGATTAAAAACATCCTCTATTCCTACTTCTAAAGACTTGTTAAGTATCATTGTTTCTGATATATCTTTTATTCTTTTAATAAATACATTATATCTATTTATCTCACTATATATACGAAGAGGCATATCAAAAAAAATTAGGATACTTGCTAAGATTGTTATCCACTTAGTTATTTTCCAATCTTTCCAAAATAAATTTTTATTAAATGGAATTAGTTTCAAATTCATATCCTTCTCCTCCCATCTTATATAAAAATATTTCCTCTAAGTCCATATTTATAGTTTCTAATATAACAGGATTATAATTTTCTATAAATGTATACATTTCTTTCATATCCTTGACTACAATATGATAAACCCTTCCTCTTTTCTCGATCTTTAATATATCATCATGATTTTTAACTTCTTCTGGTAGAGTATCTTTAAAAACTACTTGTAACTTTCCTATTTTATTTTTTAAATCTTCTATTTTTTCTTCTTCAATAATTTTACCTTCATGTATTATTCCTATATGATCACATATTCGTTCTACTTCCCCTAAATTATGTGTAGATATGAACACAGTAGTTTGATTTTGACTTACCTCATCTACTATTAAATTTAGTACCTTCTTTCTAATAACTGGATCAAGTCCCGATGTAGGCTCATCTAATATTAGTATTCTTGGCATTATAGATAGATTAAGCAATATAGACAATTGAGTTTTCATACCTTTAGACAAATTTCTTATTTTCTTTTTAGTATCTATATTAAAGATTTTTATAAGCTGTTCAAATCTTTTATCATTCCACGAATAATATGTATTTCTATAAAACTTAATCATATCATCCACTTTAAAATACGGATAAAAATGTATAAAATCTGGAACATATCCTATTATAGATCTTATATTGACATTATTCTTAGCTATCTCGTTATTTATAATGATTTTTCCATTATCTATTTCATAAATTCCAACTATACACTTAATTAGAGTAGTTTTTCCTGCACCATTTGGTCCTATTAACCCAAATATAGAACCTTTATTTATATGCAAATTAATATTATCTAATACCTTCCTCCCTTCTAGAACTTTACTTACCCCTTCTATATCAATCATTTTATCTACCCCTTTCCAATTCTTCAAAAAGCTCTTCTATCATTAAAATTATATCGTCTTTTCTAACTCCTATATAATGAGCTTCGACAATACACTTTTTTAATAAATCTTCTAATTTACTCATTCTTTCCTTATCCATATTAGGCTTATAGTTATCGGATATAAAAGTTCCTCTTCCTCTAACTGTTACTATAACCTTTTGTCTTTCAAGTTCTTGATAAGCTTTTTGTATAGTATTTGGATTTATAGTTAATGTTCTTGCTAATTCTCTAACTGAAGGCAGCTTTTCCCCTGGACTTAAAATTCCTTTTAATATAGCCTCTTTTACACTATCAATAATTTGTATATATATTGGTATAGAACTTGTAACATCTATATTAAACAATATCTCACCTCCACAAAGTATTTGCTATAGCTTAAGCCAAAGGTATTCTTTTACTTTTTATATTAGCCTGTTGAATAGCTAAACATAAAAATAATAAAATAATTAAGTAATGAATTGTTAATATTTTTTCTAACTTAGTTCTTTAAAATTTTTATAATAATTTAATTAAATTATTGTTTTTAATATTAATATAAATAGTTATTTTATAACTTAGCTTATATACATAGTCAGTGTACTATTTGTTATAGTACACTTGTTATAGTTCAATATTATCAAACCATTATTTGGGAGTCAAGTATCTATTTAACAGTAAATATAAAAATAGCTTGTTAAAAACTATTCGGTATAGTTATTTAACAAGCTATTAATATTTCTAATTTTTATTAAAACCACGGTAGATAGTTCATTACTAATAACGCCATTATACTAGTTAATGCCATCGCTACCATATTAGGTATAACTCCATGTAAGTGATCCGGTATATTTCTATTTAGTAATTCAGCAAAAGGAGGTCCTATTATTCCTCCAAATACGGATGAAAAAATAATGACTGGTAAAGTTGCTCCAAAAGTTAGTACACATATAGGCCCTACACTTACTACTGGAATATATGTAGGATACCATCCATATTCTATATGCTTTCTTCCATATAAAAGTACTCCTATTCCTCCCCCTATAAGTTGTGACAATAGTATTCCTGGAAATACTCCAGTCCCTAATAATCCATGTTTTGTATTTAGAAACCAGTCAATAATGGCACCAATTATTAGAAATATTGTAGCTATTTCATTTCCATAAAACAGTGGATCTGTAAAATCTGCAAGAACTCTTCTTATAAACCATATTGGACTTTTTAATTGCTCATATTCTATCTTTCTACTTACTTCTTCTGCATCTTCTTCATCAACATTAAAATCTGATTTCTTCATCCAAGGAGCTATCTTACAAACTTGTAGAGTTATAGTTATAGCAGTAGCTAGTGCTATATAGTTAGATATTGCTAATGGCAGTCTCAGTATTGTAACTATTCCATCAGACAGCCAAAGTGCTATAGGTGGAGTAATTAATCCTCCAAGTATAGATCCAGTGATTAATGCTCGTTTACTTGGTCCATATATTATCATTACAGCTTGTGGAGCTCCTACAAGAACCAAAAAAGTAGGTATCCAATTATGTCCTTTATCTAACAAAGTTATATATTTAAATGCAAATACTGCTAATAATAAGGATAATATTTGAGAAGCAAAAACCCATGGCCAAACATTTAATCCATATGAAATATTAAATCCTGCAAACTTGGATTTTTTAACATCTAGTATCCATGCAACTATTCCACCCAATATTACTCCTAATCCAGCAAACAATCCACCATAAAATTGAGGTTCTGAAAAGTCTTTTACCATCCATATAATTTTATAAAATAAGTTATTCCCTGAATTCTTGGCGATTTCTTCATATGGTAGCCAATATGTTATATTTTGTATATTAGTTAGAATAAAGTATATCAAAACTCCTATTAAAATAATAACTCCAAATCCTATTGGAGAACCTATTGGTTCAAGTAAATACTTTTTCTTTTGAGTATCTACAGATTCTATATTTTCAGTAGACAAGCTCATTCCTCCACTTCTTGAATTTAATTTTCACTATTATTCTTCTAAAATAAGGCTAACAAAAATTTTTGTTAGCCTTATTTAGTACTATAAATTATTATTCTACAATAGGAGATAGTATGTTAAAATTATTTACATCAACTAGTCCTTTATCTGTTATTTTCCATTTTGGACTTGTAGATAGTGATAAGAATGATAAATGCATAAATGGAGCATGTATTTTACATCCTAATTCATCTTTTGCTAATTTTTCTAATAAAGATATTCTTTCACTTACTTCATGTCCCGTTAGTTCATCTGTCATGAGTCCTCCAATAGGAAGTCCTAGTTCTCCTATGATATCTCCATCTTTAGCTACTGCCAGTCCTCCTCCTAGTTCTATAACTCTATTTATTGCAATTGTTATATCTTTTAAATTCGTTCCTGTAGCTATAATATTGTGCGTATCATGACTTACAGATTCTGCAAATGCCCCCTGTTCTAGTCCAAATCCTTTTACAAAGGATTTACCTATGTTTCCAGTTCGTCCATGTCTTTCAACACAAATTATAGGAAGAACATCTTGATTTATATCTGGACATACTATCCCATCTTTTACTTTAAGAGTAAATTCTAGATCTCCACTTAGATTCTGATCTGGAATACACTCTATACATCTAACATTAACACTATTTTCATCTACACTTATTGATATATCTTTCTCTGTTATACTTCCTCTTTTAACTGAATTTTTAACTACTTCTGGATATGTGTATTTAGGTAACTCCAGTAATAGTTTTCCTTGAGATGCTACTAACTTACCTTCTAAGTAAACGCTTTCCACTTTCATCTTATTAATATCTGAAATAATAGCAATATCAGCTAATTTACCTGGTGCTAAAACACCTTTATCTTTAAATCCAAAATAAGTAGCTGCATTTATTGTTACCATTTGTATAGCCTCAACTGGGTCTACTCCCTCTGCTATAGTTCTTCTTACGATTTCATTCATATGTCCTACAGTTTCTAAGTCTGCTGCAACCATATCATCTGTTGCCAAAATACATCTTCTCGAATCAAATCCTTCTTCAGTAACTGCTTTTATACATTCAGACATATTTCTTTGAGTTGATCCCTCCCTCATAAATAAATAAACTCCTTGATTAAGTTTTTCAATAGCTTCTGCTTTAGTTGTAGTTTCGTGACAAGAACATTCTCCAGCACATGATATAATATGTGCGGCTAGTTCTTTGCCAAACAACTCTGGAGCATTACCATCTACTACTTTTCCTATACTTGAAGCATAAACTGTTGAAGCTACTAAATCTGTAACTATTTCTGGTGAATTTCTATACACATGCTTTGCATTACTAAATCCTTGTAATTCTCCTATTCCTATTATGTTCTTGTAATTTAATAATTCCTCCATATCATCTGAAGTTACATCATATCCAGCAGTTTCAAGTGCAGGACAATCTGGAGTTAATGCCGGAACAACTATATGAACATGATTTGGAACTACACTTGCTTCATCAGCTATAGCTTTCATACCTATGGGGCCTAAAACATTTCCTATTTCATGTGGATCTGCTACTAATGTCGTAGTTCCTGATGGTATTGATAATCTCGAAAACTCAGTGACAGTTAACATGCTACTTTCAAAATGCATATGTGAGTCAATAAATCCAGGAGATAGATACTTCCCTGTTACATCAATAACTTCCGTTTCTGCGCCTATTAAGCCTTCTGATTCACCTACTAAAAGGATATACTTACCCTTAATAGCTATATCAGCTTTATAAATTTTTCTGGTTAAAACATTTATAATATTTCCATTTTTTAAAACTACATCTGCGAATCTATCATCAGCCATTAGAGAATCTATCATCTCTCTATATTCTATAGTTTTTTTAAAATCTTTAGCATTTAATTTTGACAAAATAGTTTTCCCCCTTAATTATTTTATTTTTAATTTTTATTATATTTTTAAACTTTATTATTCAAGAAAAAAAGTTCATGATATTATTAAATCCAATAATATCATGAACTTTTAATAGCGCATTTTTTTATATTATACCCCCTCTCTTTTTCGCATAATTATTGCTTCATTAAATTATATGAGGTTGTACAGTTTTTATTCTTTAAATTTATAATAAATTTAGGAAATCGTTTTCAGATGTGATAAAAAAAATTTAAAACTGAAAGGAATTTTAATTACATCTAGTCTATATTGTTCAAGGGTATATATTGTATATATATTTAACGATATTATATAGCATTTTTTTACATATGTCAATATATTTTGTATTTTTTGTAATATTTTGTATGTATCATCTTGTTTTTAATATAATACTAAATTCTTTTTTATCCAAAGAAAACTTACTAGATTTATTGTTTCTTAATCCATGAATATGTACATTAAATTTTGGAATAGGATACTTATTTTTTAAAACTTTCGACTTTATAATTACTCTATCTTTTTCCTGTCGAATTTTGAACTCTATCTGTGAGTATATTCCCTTTTTATATTTAAAACTAAGTCCATCATCTAAATAAAGATTATATGAATTATTTGTCCCTAAATAAAAATGTATATCTAATATCTGATAATCTTTCTTTATATATTGACATACTCTATTCATTGGAATTATCGATCCACTCTTTATATATATTGGAATTATATCTAATGGTGTATCTACCGTTATATATCTTTTTCCTTTTATTTTTCTTTTTGTCCAAAAGCAATACCACTCACCTTTAGGTAGATACACCATTCTCTTTTTAGTCTTTGGCGAAATTACTGGACAAACTAATATATTTTCTCCAAATAAAAACTGATCGTTTATATTATAAGTATTTTCATCATTTTGATAATGATAAAATAAAGGCCTTATAACTGGTTTTCCAGTATTACTACTTTCTTTCATTAAGTTATAAATATAAGTAACTAGCTTATATCTCAACTCTATATATTTTTTTATTATATTTTTATATTTTTCTCCAAAACACCATGGTTCTTGGTTAACAGTTCCCTTATCGCTATGGTTTCTAAATAAAGGTGTAAAGACTCCTAGCTGTGTCCATCTAGTAAGTAATTCTCCATTACTATCTTCTAAAAATCCCCCAACATCACTTCCAATAAATGAATATCCACTAATACCTAAATTCAAATACATAGGTATACTATACTGTAGATTTTCCCATGTACTAGCATTATCTCCTGTCCATAATGCTGAATATCGTTGACTTCCTGCAAAAGCAGCTCTTGTAAGAATGAATGACCTTTTATCAGGATTTATATTTCTTATCCCTTCATATGTAGCCATGGATTGTAATAGTCCATATATATTATGTATTTCATCGTGAGTTTTTTTATCGTCTTTATCATCTAAATGAACTGTATCTATTGGAATTGTTTTAGATTTTGTAGAAAAATCAGCGGGTTCATTCATATCATTCCATATGCCTTCTATTCCCAAATCTATAAATTCTTTATGTAGCTCTCCCCACCATTTTCTAACATTTTCTCTTAAAAAGTCTGGAAAAACAGAATCTCCTCCCCATACTTTTCCGATATATACTTCTCCCAAAGAATCTTTTATGAAAAATTCTTGTTCTTTGCCCTGTTTATATACATGATAGTTTTCCTCTACTTTTATTCCAGGATCTATTATTACAGTTAACTTATAATTCATTTTCTTTAAACTTATCATCATATCTCTAAATTCACAGAATTTTTCACTATCAATAGTAAATACTTTATAATCTTTCATATAGTCGATATCTAAGTATAAGACATCACAAGGTATCTTTTCTTTTCTCATTTTTTTTGCTACATACATTAGCTCGTCTTTATTACTATAGCTATATCTACTCTGATGATATCCAAGAAAATCTTTTCTTGGTAACGTATTTGTTCCTGTTAAAAAACAATATCCTTCTATAACTTTTTGTATATTGTTATCATATATAAAATAGTAATCTATATCCCCACCTTCTGCACTAAATGTTAGCTCATCTTCTTTATTTTTACCAAAGTCAAAAAAAGTTTTGTATGTATTATCAAAATAAACTCCATAACATTTATCTTTGTCTAATCCAATATAAAATGGTATAGATGTATGATATTCTTTTATTGCTGAATTATGAATACCATACTTTCCTAAAACATCTGTATTCCAGTTAGAAGTTTTAGTCCCTTTTAAGTTTATATGCCCGTACTTTTCACCCATGCCATAAAAACCTTTTTCCCAAGAAATACTTTTTATAATTTTATTTTGATTAGTATATATATCTTTATCACTGCTTATTATATTTCCTAATTTATCACATATAGAAACTTTAAGTGTCTTTTTATGTATTTTTATCTTAAAACTATTTGTAGTTATTGTATTGTTTGTATGTTTAGAATCTATTTTTACAGGACTTCTTATTAGTGCATAAGATGAATTTCTTAAATCTATAGTTTTACTATATGTAAATCTCACTATATTATCTTTGTAAAAATTTATATGCAAAAATAAATCATCATTTTTCATAAAGTAACCATTATTTATTGGAGTTATCATAATAATATCACCTCTAACTTATTTACACTGAATATAAAATATAAAACTATATTTATAAATATTATCTATATTAAACTATTCATCACTTGAAATATTTTCAAACACGAGCTTTCCTCCACCTATCACTCCTGAGTTATTGAGATGTCTTGCTGTAACTATAGTAGTTCCTTTAGTAATATTACAATTGTTATTATAATAATCTATCATGGGTTTCCACCAATGATCCCTGGAGTGTACTAATCCTCCACCTATTATTATTTTATCGGGATCTATCATGTTTTTTATGGTTATAATTAATATAGCTAGATTTTCTATGAATTCAGAAATTGTTTCTTTTACAGTTTGTTCTCCCTTAGAACATCTATTAAATATTTCTTTAGAACTTAAATATATACCCGTCTTCTCATAATATGTTTTTTCTATTCCTCTTCCTGACACATATTGTTCCGTACATCCTTTTTGTCCACATTTACACTCTCTTCCATTAGGATATAGTATTGTATGGCCTATCTCTCCACATCTCCAATCACTTCCATGAAGTATATCATCTTTTACATATATACTCCCTCCTAGTCCTGTACCCAAAGTTAAAACAACAAATGCATCTGTATTTTGCCCTTCTCCTATCCATCTTTCACAGAGTCCAACTAAGTTTGCATCATTTTCTATGAATATAGGCAAATCAAAAAAGCTGTTAAGTTCTGTTCTTAAATTAACTCCACTCCAGTTATACATATTCCCTTCTAAAATTTCTATTTTTCCTTTTTCTATATTAATAGCACCTGGAGAACCTATTCCTATACCTACTACTTTCTTTTCATTTCTAATTAAATTTTCTATTATTTCTCTTACTTTTTTCAAAACCATATTTCTTCCTTTGTTAGCATCTGTATCTAATATTATGCTTTTTAATATATTTCCTTCTTCATCTATAATTCCACCTTTTATTTTTGTCCCTCCTATATCTATTCCTATAGCTTTTCTCAAAACCTCAACCCCTTAAGCAATTTCCTTATTTTAATTATTATTATTTACATAGAAAGATTATTCTTTTATAGAAAGATATAAATAAAAAGAAAGTTCTAATAATATTAGAACTTTCTTTTTTATAATTATTTTATTTTGATTTTACTTCTGTCCAAATTGTGTCATATAGCTTTATTGAATCTCCTAAATCTCTAAATACTTCACTATTTTTCATAAGTTCTTCATTTGGATATAGTGCTTTATTTTTTACAAGTTTAGGATCTAATTTTTTCATAGTTTCTTTATTTGGTGTAGAATATCCCACATATTCTGCATTCTTTTGAGCTATTTCTGGTCTACATAAAAAGTTAATAAATAATTCAGCTTCTTTTTTATGTTTACTTGTTTTAGGTATTACTACACTGTCAAACCAGTAATTTGTTCCTTCTTTTGGTATAGCATAAGCTAAATTTTCATTTTCAGACATAGTGTATACTGCATCACCTGACCATACAACTGACATTGCGGCCTCTTCACCTATCATCATGTCTTTACCTTCATCTCCAACATACGAAAGAACTAATGGTTTTTGTTTCATAAGCTCACTTTTAGCTTCTTCTAGTTGTTTTGGATCAGTAGAATTCATTGAGTATCCTAATTTTTTAAGAGCTACACCTATAGAATCCCTCTGACTATCTATCATTAGTATTTTTCCTTTATATTTAGAATCCCATAGTATATTCCAACTATCTACAGGTTCTTTCACCATAGTTTTATTATATAATATCCCAACTGTTCCCCAGAAGTATGGTACAGAATATTCACTAGTAGGATCAAAATCTAGTTTTTTAAGATTATCTGATATATATTTATAGTTTTCTATATTGTTATAGTCTATTTTTTGTAATAAACCTTCCTTTATCATTTTTTCTATCATGTAATCCGAAGGAAAAGCTACATCATAACTTGTTCCACCTGATTTTATTTTTATATACATTTCTTCATTCGTAGCAAAATTATCATAAATAACTTTAATTCCGTACTCTTTTTCAAATTCCTCTAAAACTGATTCATCAATATAGTCTCCCCAGTTATATACATTTAAAACTTTTTTGTTGTTATTCTTAGAACCACAACCAGTACCAACCATTCCTATGGATATTATCAAAACAAAAGTTACTAAAAGTTTTAAAACTCTTTTCATTTTACCTATCATCCTCCTTTTTATTTTTTCTTAGCTTCTTTCAAAGATTTCTTATTTATAAGTAATAGTAATATTAATACACTTAAAAACATTATTGTAGAAAGAGCATTAATTGTAGGCTTTATACCTCTTCTAGCCATAGAAAATATTGTTATTGAAAGGTTAGATACACCTGAACCTGCAGTAAAGAAACTAATAACAAAATCATCTATAGACAATGTAAAAGCAATTAAAGCTCCTGAAATGACACCTGGCATTATTTCTGGTAATACTACCTTTCTGAAGGCATAAAAAGGCGTTGCTCCTAAATCCATAGCAGCTTCTGATAAATATTTATTTAATTGTCTTAGTTTTGGTAAAACAGCTAAAACAACATATGGTATATTAAATGTAATATGTGCTAAAAGCATACTTAAAAATCCTAGCTCTAAATTCATGAACATGAATAAAGTCATAAGAGCAACTCCAGTTACTATATCTGGATTTAAAACTGGCAAATAATTTATATTCATAATTATTTGTTTACTTATAGGCTTCATTTTATGTATGCCTATAGCAGCTAATGTTCCTATAATAGTAGCAACTATTGAAGATATAATAGCAATTGCTATTGTATAATATAGTGATGTCATTATTTTTTCATCTTTAAATAATTCTGAATACCACTTAAGGGTGAATCCTCCCCAGCTTCCTCTTGATTTTGATTCATTAAATGAATATATTATTAAAATACCTATAGGGGCATATAGAAAAATAAAAAGTAAAGCTGTATAAATTCTTTTTATGGCCTTTTCTACCATAATCCACCGCCCCCTTCTTTATCTTTATCATATTTTGCTGTAAAAGCCATAAATATTAGTATTATTATCATCATAATAATTGATATTGCTGAACCAAAACTCCAGTCATCTACTTTTAGGAATTGTTGTTCTATAAGATTACCTATGAGACTATATTTTCCACCACCAAGTAAATTTGAAATAACAAAAGTACTTACCGCTGGCATGAATACCATAGTGATTCCTGATATTACTCCTGGTAAGCTAAGTGGAAATATAATTCTCATAAATGTTTTAAATTTACTTGCACCTAGATCATATGAAGCCTCTATAAGACTTTCATCTAGTTTTATCAATACTGAATATATAGGCAATATCATAAATGGTATAAAGTTATATATCATACCTAACAAAACTGCTCCATCATTATACATTAAATTTAATGTGGGCAGTCCAATAGTTTGTAAAAATCTATTTATAACTCCGTTTCTTCCTAATAAAGTCATCCAAGCATAAGTTCTTAGTAAAAAATTCATCCACATGGGTAATACAAATAGTAAAGATACTATATTTCTTTTTCTAGGTTCCATCCTTGATAAAATCATAGCCATAGGATATCCAAGTAATAAGCATATAATAGTAGAAAGTCCTGCAAGAGTTAATGAACGTTTAAATACATCTAAATAAATAGGTTGTAAGAATCTTTTAAAGTTATCAAGTGTAAATTGGATTTCACCAAGCTTGTATAATCTTCCATCTGTTAAGCTCAAAAATAGTACCAACAATATAGGTATAAGAGTAAATATAATCATCCATAGTACATATGGATATGATATCCAAGTTCTTTTTTTCATTATTCAATCACCTTTTTCATAATGTGAATACTCTCTGGTGAAAAGTTCATACCTATTTCTGCTCCCACTGGTTCCATATCAGTACTATGAATCATCCATTCTCTTTCCTTTTCTTGTACTATCATTTCATAATGAACACCTTTAAAGGTAACTGATTTAACAGTACCCTTTAACATTCCATCTTCTTTCTCTACTATTTTTATATCTTCAGGTCTTATAATAACATCTATATTTTCATTATCTTCAAATCCTTTATCCACACATTTAAACTTGGTTTCAGCAAATTCTACTAGATAATCTTCCATCATAATTCCATCTACTATATTACTTTCTCCAATAAAACTTGCTACAAAAGCATTTTTAGGTTCATTATATATATCTACTGGAGTTCCTATCTGTTGTATTTTACCCTTATCCATTACAACTACAGTATCAGACATACTTAATGCCTCTTCTTGGTCATGAGTTACATATATAAATGTTATTCCAACTCTTTTTTGCATGTTTTTTAGTTCTACTTGCATTTCTTTTCTAAGCTTTAAATCCAATGCACCTAACGGTTCATCTAATAAAAGTACTTTAGGTTCATTAACAAGAGCTCTTGCTATAGCAATTCTCTGTTGTTGTCCACCACTTAATGATGTTATAGCTCTATTTTCAAATCCACTTAAATTAACTAACTTAAGGATGTTCTTTACTTTTTCTTTTATTTCTTCTTTTCCAAGTTTTTTGATTTTTAGTCCAAATGCTATATTTTCAAATACATCTAAGTGTGGAAATAAAGCATACTTTTGAAAAACAGTATTTATTTGCCTCTCATATGGAGGAATATTATTTATCATTTTATTTTCAAATATAACATCACCAGATGTGGGCTGTTCAAATCCTCCTATTATTCTAAGAGTAGTTGTCTTACCACATCCACTAGGTCCTAGAAGTGTAAGAAATTCGTTCTTTCTTATATAAAGATTTATATCTTGAAGAACATCTAAATCGTCGTATGTTTTTGAAATATTTTTTAAGTCTATTATTATATTTTTTTCCATAATAAATACCCCCAATCTTCTAAAAACTTGGTGGTGTACTCACCCAAAGTAATTTTGCTTTTTTCTTTCCTATATTTTCTATATAGTGATTAGAATGCGCCTTAAAGTAAAAGCTATCTCCTTTTTTTGCTTTATATCTCTGTTTTCCTATATGCACAATTATAATTCCTGAAAGTACATATCCAAACTCTTCTCCTTCATGAGGATAATCTTCTTTAGTTTTTCCTCCCTCTTCAAGCTCTACGAGTATTGGTTCCATAAGATTTTTCTGAGCGTTAGGAATAAGCCATTGAAGGTTAAATTTTAATTCTTCATTTTCTGTTTCAAATACATCATCTCTACTAAACACTATTTTTTCTTCTTCCATTTCATTGAAAAAGTCTCTTAAATTAGTTCCTAATCCATCTAATATATCTACTAATGTAGCTATCGAAGGAGATGTCAAATCTCTTTCCAATTGTGATATAAACCCTTTAGTAAGTTCACATCTATTTGCAAGCTCTTCTTGAGTTAATGAGCTCTTAACTCTAAGACGCCTAATTTTTTCTCCGATTTTCACGAATATCACCCTTGCTTTTATAATCAAGTATATTAAACTTTTGGTTTATAATTACTAAACAAAATTGCAAATATATTATAATCATACCATAATAAAAAAGTCAACAATAATTTCAAAAGTAAAATAAAAAAATGCATTATAATGCATTTTTCTATTTTATTTTTAAATTAATTTTAAAACTATTTAGATTATTAATTTAAAATCTATATTTTAACATCTCTTTTATTAAATATTTTCAAACCATTTTTTGCTATCATAACTATTACTAAGATAATAAGCGAAGCCATTACTATTGCTCCTCCAGGAGATAAGTCTAAATAAAATGAAGTTATAAGTCCTGAAATAACAGAAATCAATCCAAAAATATTAGATAGTAATAAAGCACTTTTAAAACTTCTAGCTAATTGTAGGCTTGTAGCAACGGGAAGTACCATAAGAGACGATACTAACAATATTCCTACTATTCTCATTGAAACAGTTACAGTAAGAGCAACTAATATTGAAAAATATATATTTATAGACTTAACCTTGAGTCCTGATAATTTTGCATGTTCTTCATCAAATGTAGTATAAAACAAACTTCTATATAGTATAACTATTGAAGCTATTATAATAAGTCCAAGTAAAATAACTATGTATAAATCTTCATTAGTAACAAGTGAAATACTTCCAAACAAATAGCCCATTATGCCACTTGTTTTCCCTTCATATAAGTTAATAAGAATACTTGCGACTCCTATTCCTGCAGCTAGAACTATAGATAAAGATATTTCCGCATATTTTTCATATTCTCGCCTTAACTTCTCTATTCCTAAAGAAGCTACTATGGATATTGCTATAGCTGTATAAACTGGATATATATCTAATACCATTCCAGTAGCTACTCCTGCTAATGCTACATGAGATAGTGTATCTCCTACCATAGAAAATCTTTTAAGTACTAGAAAAAGTCCTATAGTGGAACAAATTAAAGACACTACTACCCCTATAATTAAAGCTCTTTGCATAAAATCATAATTTAACATAGTCATATCCCCATCACCTACTATTTATAATTACCTAACTTATTCATATCATTTTCTATTATTTCTCTTAAGTACTTGCTCTTTGCAAAGTTTTTAGCATCATAAAAGTAAATTTGCCCATCGTTTAAACAAGCTACTTTATTAGCTTTTTCTGATATTTCCCCTACATCATGTGTAACCATAACTAATGTTATTCCCATTTCTTTGTTCAGTTTTTCCATTAATCTATAGAAGCTACCTTGGGACTTTATATCTACTCCAACTAAAGGTTCATCCATAAATATTATTTTAGGATTACTTATTAACAATCTGGCTATAAATACTCTCTGTTGTTGTCCCCCAGATAAACTACCTATAAGTCTATCCTTATATTCTTCCATATCAACTATCTTTAAAACTTCATATATTTTTTTCTTATGTTTTTTATTTAAAAACTTTAAAAACCCCATTTGAGAGTGAAGATTAGCTCCAATTACTTCTTCTACAGTAGCTGGAAACTTAGAGTTGAATGATCTCACTTGCTGAGATAAGTAACCTATGTTATGCCAACTATTGAAGTTATTTATGCTCTTATTAAATATCTTTATTTCTCCACTGTCTGGTTTTAAAAGTCCTAACATAAGCTTTAATAGAGTACTTTTTGCGGAACCATTACTTCCTATTATTCCTATATAGTCACCTTTATATATTTTTAAGTTTATATTTTTTAACACTTGATTATTATCATAACTAAAATTCAAATTTTTTATATCTACTATAATGTCTGACATCTTAATCCACCAACACTTTCTTTAAGTTGTTTAAGTTCTCCTCCATTATATCTATATAATCTATTCCTTTCTTTTCTTGTTCTTTTGTAAGTCCTTCTATTGGATTTAGTGTAAGAACTTTTAAATTAGCTTCCTTTGATATCATTTCAACTGATTTAGGATTAGCAAGAACCTCAAGAAAAATATATTCTATATCTTCTTTTTTAGCTATATCTATTAAATTAGCAAGTGTCTTTGGACTAGGTTCAGCATAAGGCGTTATACCTGTAACTGAAATCTGTTTAATATTGTATCTATTTACTAGATATCCAAAAGCAGAATGTGATACTAGTATAGTATCTTTTTTCTTATCTTTTAAAGTATTATTATACTTTTCATCCAACCCTTTCAGTTTCTCAGACAACTCTTTATAATTTTTTTCATAAAAATCTTTATTTTTCTTATCTATACTTATTAATGCTTCCTTTATTTGCTTACCGATCTCGTTCATATTTAATGGATTAAGCCAAATATGTGGATCTACCCCATCATGACTATGTCCATCTTTATGATTATGTTTTTCGTCATTCTCATGTTTATGATTTTCCTCTTCTTTTGAGTCTAATAAATCTACATACTCACTTGCATTTATAGTCTTTACTCCTTTATCTTTAACATTGTTAGCAGTTTTTTCTCCCCAACTTTCCATTCCTGCTCCATTAAAAATAAATAAATCAGACTCACCTATTTTACCTGTTTGTCTTAATGATAACTCATAGTCATGAACCTCAACACCTGCTGGAACAATAGTATGTAAATCAACTTTATCTTTACCTATTTCCTTTGTAAGATAACTTAAAGGATATATACTTGCATAAATCTTCACTTTTGAGTTTTTATTTTCCGATACATTCTTTGAAGATTTTTGAACTGAACAACCACTAGCTGCCATTAACATTATAGTGAATAATATGAGTAGTTTTCTTTTCATAATATTCCTCCTTGTATAATAATTAAATTATATACTTTTATATATCTCATTTACAATTGAATATAAATACCCTAGTTGCTTTTATTTTAAGCAAAGATTATTTATTTTGCTTTTTATTTTATTAATTGCCATATACTATCTTTATATACCTTTTGCTCAAAAAATAAGCGTAGATATAAAATATCTACGCTATTACCATCCTCTACTAGCTCCTCCACCACCAGATGAGCCACCGCCTCCTGAGGAACCTCCTCCAAAACCACCGCCGCCTCCACGACCATTTCTTCCTATCGATCTTAGTATGGATATAGTAATTATACCACCAAAAAATTTAAAGTCTATAAACAAAAATACAATGAGCCCTATTATACCAAACATACCTAATTTGCTTGAATCTCTATCATTAGCACTCATATTATTAGGTACATCTGTATCTAATTGTATATCATACTCTTCAGCTATTACTCCAATAATAGCTGAAAATCCATTTCTAATTCCTTGATCATAATCATTCTCTTTAAATAAAGGAGTGATATAATCATCACTTATTGCTCCTGCTTTTCCATCTGGGATAGCTCCTTCTAATCCATATCCAACTTCTATTCTCATTTTTTTATCATTTGGAGCTACTAATAGTAATACACCATTATTTTTATCTTTACTTCCTATTTCCCATTTCCTAAAAAGAGCATTTGCATATTCTTCTATAGTACTATCTTGTAAACTATCTACTACAGCAACTACAACTTGTGCCCCAGTTTGTTCATATAGTGATCTATTAGTATCTATAATATAATTGGATGTTTTCTCCTCTATTACCCCAACTTCATCATATACATAAAAACTTTCATTTGGTTCTGGAAGTCTTAGCTTTTCCCCATAAGCTGTAGTAACATTAACTATAAAAGTAAATACAATCAAAAAAAATACTAACAGTTTTGATTTTTTAAATTTCATTTATTTCACCTTAATTAGAATTTTACTTCTGGAAGCTTTTTATCTTCTTGGTTTATCTCAAAATATTGTTTTTTCTCAAATCCAAACATTCCTGCAAATATATTGGTTGGGAATCTTCTTACTTTACCATTAAATATTTTCGCAGATTCATTATAATCCATTCTAGAAACAGCAAGTCTATTTTCTGTGCCAGCCAATTCATCTTGTAGTCTTATAAAGTTTTCATTTGATTTTAACTCAGGATATTTCTCAACTACTACATTTAATTTTGATAGTGCCGTATTTAGTTGTTCATTAGCCCTAGCATATTCTTGTGGATTTTTAGCCTCTACAATTCCACTTCTTGCTTTAGTAACTCCAACTAATACATCTTGTTCTTGTTTTGCAAATCCTTTTACTGTATTAACTAAATTAGGAATTAAATCAGCTCTTCTTTTTAGTTGATTTTCAACTTGAGCCCATTTAGCGTTAGTTTCTTCATCTAATTTAACTAAGTTATTATAACTTCCTACTAATGTGAAGCCAAGTACGGCTATTAACCCTAATATTATTATTAGACTTAAAGTACCTTTTTTCATTTTATTCATATCTCCTTTTAATTCAAAAATATAAACCCCGATTACATTTATTATACAACTTTATCAATTAATTGTATACTTATATTACAATTTTTGTATCTAAGCATTAATATTATAAACTTCAATTTTTTCTATCGCATCATTTATTAATCCTTCTACATCAAGTATTTCTTCTGACTTTTCTATATCTTCAAGTTTTGGTCTAGTAACTGGGTGTTTTGGTAAAAATACAGTACAACAATCTTCATAAGGAAGTATTGATGTTTCAAATGTTTCTATATCTTTAGCTATATCAGTAATTTCTACCTTATCCATTCCTATTAAAGGTCTAAATACAGGTAATTCAACAGATGAATTCGTTACATTTATTCCTTTTATAGTTTGACTAGCTACTTGACCTAAACTTTCTCCAGTTATCAATGCATCTATGCCTTCTTTTTTAGCTATAGCTTCACCAATTCTCATCATAAATCTTCTTGAAATTATAGTCATCTCATCTTCTGGACAGTTTTTATTTATTTCTTTTTGTATATTAAGTAAGTTAACACTATATAGTTTTATGTTACCGCAATATCTTGAAAGTATGTTTGCTAAATTTTTAACTTTTTCTTCAGCTCTTTCGCTTGTAAATGGATAGCTATGATAATGAATTGCGCTTAATTCAACACCTCTTTTAGCCATTAAAAATCCAGCTACTGGGCTGTCTATTCCTCCAGAAAGTAGTAGTAATCCCTTACCATTAGTCCCTAATGGTAATCCACCATATCCTTTTATTTTTTTAGTATATATATAACATTTAGTCCTAATATCTATATTTAAATATACTTCTGGATTATGAACGTCTACATTTATATCATCTATATTTTCTAGTAAATATCCTCCTATTTCTCTAGATATTTCAGGTGATTTCAAAGGAAAATTCTTATCTGCTCTTTTTGTCTCAACTTTAAAAGTTCTTTTTCCTTCTTGTAATGCATCCTTTAAAGCTTCTATTGAATATTTCTTAATTTCATCTATATCTTTCTCTACTCTATAGCAGGGAGATATATATACTATTCCAAATACTTTTCTTACTCTATTTATAACTAAATCAATATCATCATCATCACATTCTATAAATAATTTTCCTTGTTCTCTGTAAATTTTAGATTTTCCTAGATCCTTTATAACATTTTTTATATGTTTAATTAATTTATTCTCAAAATATGATCTATTCAATCCCTTTAATGCAATTTCTCCAAAACTAACACTTACTACCTTATCCATTTGTAATCACCTCATAGTTATTTTTCTTATTTCATCTACTGAATATTTTAGTTTTTCTATAACATAATCTAACTCTTCTAACGTATTTGAGTAAGCAAAACTAAATCTTATTGCACCTTCTATTTCTTTTTCACTTAATCCTAAAGATTTAAGCACATGACTTTTCCCTTTTCCTTTTGATGAACAAGCAGACGCTGTAGAAACATATATTCTATCTTCCTCTAGGTAATGAAGAAGTATTTCTCCCTTTATTCCCATAAAAGATATATTAAGTATATGTGGAGCACATCTTTCATCTGTTAAGCTGTTTATTTTTATATTACTAATTTCATTTTCAATTCTTTGTAAAAAATATTTCTTTAAGCTTAAAATATGTTCTCTTTCTTCTTTATGTTTACTCTTAAGTATTTCTACCGCTTTTCCTAATCCTACTATTCCTGGAGTATTTTCAGTACCTGATCTTATACCATTTTCTTGATTTCCTCCAAATATTATAGATTCTAGCTTCAAATCCTTTTTTATAAATATTCCGCCTATTCCTTTAGGACCATGAATTTTGTGTCCACTAAATGTAAATGCATCTATACCCATTTTATTTAAGTCCACATTTATTTTGCCAAAAGCTTGTATTCCATCAACATGTAATTTTATAGACTTATTTTTTCTATTAATAATATCTCTTATTTTATTTATATCTTGTACTGTCCCTATTTCATTATTTACTAACATTGTAGAAATCAAAATTGTTTTATCAGTTATTGATCTTTCTAACTGAACTAAATCAATAAATCCATATTCATCTATATCTAGGTAAGTAACTTCAAAACTTTTACTCTCATAATGTTTAAATATATTTAAAACAGAAGAATGCTCTATTTTTGTTGTAATTATATGATTTCCTTTTTTAGAATATTTGTTTACTATACCTTGAATAGCTATATTATTACTTTCTGTTCCACCTGATGTGAAAAATATTTCTTCCTTATTTACTTTTAAAAACTCAGATATTATTTTTCTTGAATTTTCAACTTTCTTTTCCACTTCAAGTCCCATTCTATGAAGAGATGATGGATTTCCATATTCCTCTTTTAACATATATATCATACATTCTATAACTTCATCTCTAGGTCTTGTAGTGGCACTATTATCTAAGTACACTTTCATCTAACCACCTCTAATTTTTAGAATACATTTAAAGCTTACCTTTTACAAGTATTATTCTATAAAAAGAATATTTTTATATCACTATAGCTTTATTTTTACTTTACTTACAAATATTCATTATATTATAGCCTATAAAATAGTTCAAAATTTTAATCCATTTAATTTTCTAAGTCTATTTTTAAATAAATATATTTTTTTATCATTCTAAGGATAAAATCAAAGAAAAATGGTTAAGTTAATTTTAATTGTCATATTAGTTATTTTTTATATTAAGATTACTATTTTTAATTTATTCTATTTTAGTGAAAAAGCTATCAGTATAATATTTTCCATATTATTGAAATTTAGCTAGCATAATAGATTAATTTATAAATTTTATTTTTTGTCGAATTTACGTGTGTTTTTCGACTTGTTTCGACTGCTTTTTATAATCTTCTTAAGTTTTTTAAATTTTTTTTATAAAAGTGTTGCATATCATGTCACTTTTTGTTATAATTTGTTTTGTGGTTATCCCCCTGGTAACCTCAAATGAGATCTCTATTCCCAATACCCCTTTTGAACGGTTTTACTATACAATCTTAGTTTAGGATTGTATAAAAAAAGACTCTACCCAGGAGTCTTTTTTTATTTATTTTTTTATGATATAACATCATAAGGAATATTTTAAATAAATCTAATAATAATTTTAAAAATTAGAATAATAACTTATAGAGTATATTTTTATAGGGGGGGTTAATTTTGAAAAATAAGATTGCTGTAGTTTTTACAGGTGGTACTATTTCAATGAAAAAAGATCCTGAATTAAATGTAGCTGTCCCAGCATTATCTGGTGATGAAATATTGTCTATGGTACCTAACATAAACGAGATAGCAGAAGTCGAAATAATTAGTTTTGGCAAATTACCAGGACCTCACATGTCTCCTATTAAAATGATGGGACTTTCTAACTTAGTAAAAAAACTTATTTCTAGAGAAGATATAACATCTGTTGTAATTACCCATGGAACTGATACATTAGAAGAAACTGCATATCTCTTAGATTTAAATATTAGAACTGAAAAACCTATAGTTGTTGTTGGAGCTATGAGAAACTCTTCAGAATTAGGTTATGACGGTCCTAGTAATCTTTCAGCTGCTGTATTTACTGCTTTATCTCCAAAATCAAGGGGAAAAGGCGTTTTAGTTGTTATGAATGACGAGGTAAATACTGCATATGAAGTAACTAAGACTAATACTTTATCCCTTTCTACTTTTAAATCACTAGAGTTTGGAGCATTAGGAATCGTAGATAATAATGAAGTTATTTTTTATAGAGATATAATAATTAGAGATAATTATATAAATACTGATAAAATTGAAAATAATGTAGCCCTTTTAAAATGTGTTGCAGGTATGAATTCTGATTTAATCAATTTTTGTATAGATAGTAATTATAAAGGAATTGTCATAGAAGCTTTAGGAAGAGGTAATGTTCCAATAGAAATGTTAGAAGGTATAAAAAAAGCTATAGAGAAAAATATTCCAGTAGTTATAGTTTCTAGATGTCATTCTGGTCGTGTGTTGGATTCATATGGTTATCCTGGAGGTGGGAAAGACTTGAGAGATTTAGGTTGTATATTTGGAAGCAACTTACCAGGACAAAAAGCTAGAATTAAATTAATGTTAGCTTTAACCATAACTCAGGACTTAAAACTTTTAAAACAAATATTTGAGAAAAATATATATTCAGACATATAAGAAAGCGGATAAATCCGCTTTCTTATTAATATCTAGCTCCAAAAGGCCTCCTTCTCTTACTTAATACTACTTCTAATTCGTTTACTCTTTTTTCTAAGTCTTTTAAAGTTTCATATACCTTTTCATCCTGATCGTCATTTGTAAGTCTTTTTATACGATTTTCTATTTTTTCTATTCTAATATCTAATTCATCTAATATTTGTCTCAATGTTTTTATTTCTTTAACTAGAAGGTCTTGGTTTTTTGTTTTAACCACATCCTTTCTTTCATTATATTCACTACTAGCGTTATAAACGTCATAATTACCACGTCTTTTTCTTATTGGCTTTTGATAAGCTTTTTCATATATATCTAAGAAATATTCATCATCTGGATGTGTCTTTGTCTCTTTTTTCTCTTTAGAATTTTGCTGATATTGTTCATATTTATAATTTTCTTCGTTGTTTTTATCATACATATCAGAACCAATATCTTTTTTTTTAGCAACTTCATATGCTTTATCAACATTTCCAAATCCTAAAAAGGCTAATTGTGGATGAATTGTTCCAAATGCATAGTTTAGCAAATATGCATTTTTTATATTACTTTCATTTGTAACAAACTTATATCTTGCAAAATTCTTTTTCTTAGATTCAGGCCATAAATAAGGATTGGTCCATGTAATTCCTTCGTCCTCAGAAAAGCAACTTACTACATTATCATATTCTGTCCATATATTCCACAATAGTCCACTTTCATATACTAGAGTAGAGTAAGTGCAATTGGCAGGATTCGACAAAGTGTCTTCAGATATTAGTTTAATATGACTATCAGATATATTATACTTTTTATATTTTATACTTAAATTATCATATTCATATTCACTATAAGTTATATGTATACAGTCATCTTTATACATTATATCCAAGTATAGTTTTGTAGATTGATCATTAGTAATCTGTAATGATCTTCCCCATGTCTCTGTATTTATATCAAATATATTTATAAAAATTTCCTCACAACGATCTACTAAGTTATAATATCCCAGTATTAACTTATCTTTTTGCTTTACTACTTGTATAGGATTCAGTAGTTCTCTTCTAAATATATCTGATACCACATTTGTATTCCATTTATTATCCTTTAAATAATGATGATATACAGTTAATTTAGAACTATCTATCTCTGATTGTAAGCAATATAGTATATGAATATTTTCTTCTGTAGCAATTATATTTAAATTATACATGTCTTCACTAAATCCATCTGAAATAACGTTCTCTGTCCATCTATTATTCACTAAAGAATACAAAGAAATACTTGTATCAGTTTTCTGGCATACTACATAAATATCATCTTCTTTATTTATAGTAACATCATATTCCATCGTCCCATCTTCTGCTAAAATATTTCTATCACTCTTTCTTGTAGCTTTATCATGATATACTACCTCTAAGCCCTTATCCGTAAGGTCAAAACTATAAACATTTCCATAGCTATCTGTAACTAGATTTCCTCTTTGATTTATAAATGGCACAATATCACCTCCTTATTTATACCTTGGTAATAATGATATTTAGCAACCTTATAATATATGACAATTTTTATTAGTAATGTAACAATTTTTTTTAGCAAGAATATATTATAGTAAGAATTGTTAATTCTTATAATTTAGAAATAAGGAGGGTATATATATATGAGTTGCTGTGGTAGAAGAAAACAAGAACCCATTAGTCTTGGATTACCTAATAAATGTTGTATTGGAGAAACTGGATGTTCTTTTGACGGTAATTTAAGAAAAGTTAAAGCAGAACCAATATATGTTCAAAAAGTTTATGATGCAGCTTTATTTAATTTACAAGGTTTAAAAACCGTAACAGATCAACCTTTTGGTCCTGCCATAGGAAGAGGAAATAGAATAATTAGAGTTCTAGAAATAAGATGTAAAAAGTTTTTCAATCCTAAAGACATAAATGATCCTGCTAATTTAGTTGTAAAACCAAAAACATTATTATCAGGAGCTCAATTTGTTGAAGATGGATGTGGTAACCCTATTAGAGCCGTAGGTCCTGATGGATTCAAAAGTGAGAAATTAATATTTGCTGATACTCAAGATTGTGATGAAAAATGTAAAGGAACTCCTATCTTTGGTACTCAGACACTAAAAGTTAGCGGTAATGTAGTTGTAGAATTAGATGTTGTAGTTAGTGATGATTGTGATAAAGAGTGTGAAGTTACATTAGTAGGTAACATTAACATAGCATGTCCTTCAGAGCCATTAGTATTAACTAATTTCTTTGAACTTTGTATCCCATCAGTATTTGACTCTGCATTTTTACCAAGATTTACTGAGTTCTGTAATATAGACTGTGAACCTAGATTAGCTACTAACAGTATATTAAGAGATATCTCTGTGAATCCTTCTACAGGAAGTGTTAGAGTTAACTTAATAATTGCTCTATGTATAACTTGTGAGAAGAAAATCATCGTTCCAGTTCAGCTTTGTGTTTTATCTACAGGATTCCCTCAACTTGAGCCAGAAGTTTCAACAATTTGTAATGAGTTCCCTACTCTATTCCCGAATCAAATCGATAAAGACAGTGTAAGAGAATGTAAGAAAGAGAAAGAAAGGGAAGAAAGAGAGGAACGTAAGCATCGTCATCACAACGATCATGATGACTTCTGTTGCGGTCAATCTGATGATTTACAAGCTGATGATTAATATGAATAAAGGGACTATCTTAAAGATAGCCCCTTTATTCTTTTAAATTCATATCTAAATATTACTTTTTTATATCATAGTTCTATCAGTTATTTCTAAGCTATTTGTCCACTTACCACATTTATCTCCATATCTTGAAATTATATCATCTTCAGCCATTATCTCTATTACTTCACAAATGTTAGCACAGTCTTGACATTCAAAGCCTCTTACCTTATGATCAACATTTGCTATGTTCATACCTTTAAACTTAGTTACTCCTGTTTTCTTAGTTTTATCACTTGCTAATATAGCTACTCCTATTGCACCCATCACATCATAGTTATCTGGAACTATTACGTCCATGTTAAGAGCTTCTTCAAATGCTCTCTTTATTCCTATATTAGCCGCTACACCACCTTGAAATACTATATCTCCTAATATTTCCTTTCCTTTACCTACATTACTTAAATAGTTTCTAACTAATGCATCACAAAGCCCTTTTGCTATATCTTCTTGACTATGACCTAATTGTTGCTTGTGTATCATATCAGACTCTGCAAATACAGCACATCTACCTGCTATTCGTACAGGATTTTTAGAATTTAGTGCTAATCCGCCAAATTCACTTATGTGTATCCCTAATCTATCCGCCTGTCTATCTAAAAATGAACCTGTTCCTGCTGCACAAACAGTATTCATCGCAAAATCAACTACTATACCATCTCTAACTATTATGATTTTGGAGTCCTGTCCTCCAATTTCTACTATAGTTTTAGCATTAGGTACACTATTTATAGAAGCAATAGCATGAGCTGTAATTTCATTTTTAACTTCATCAGCACCTAATACTATACTAGCTAAGTGTCTACCACTACCAGTAGTTCCAGCTCCTTTTATTTCAATATCCTTCATTTCTTTACTTAGTTCATTTAATCCTTTTTTAAGGACCTCTATAGGTTTTCCTTGTGTCCTTAAATATTTCTTATATATCACATCATTGTTTTCATCTATTAATACTAAATTGGTACTTACAGATCCTACATCAACTCCCAAATAACAAGTCTTCACTACCAATTTCCTCCCTTCTTCTTTTCAACAAATCAACAAATGCTTCTATTCTAGTTAAATATCCAGATTCTCCTGTCATTTCATCTACAACTAATGTTAATATTGGAATATCATAATCATTTTGGATAGTAGGCATTATACTTTCTGCCACTATTTCTGGCATACACGTAAGTGGTAATATTTGTATTAATCCATCATATCCTTCTTCAGCATACATTACAGCATTTCCTACAGTTTCTCTTCCATGTCCTCCTACCATAGTTTCTAAATAAGGTTTAGCAGCTTTCCATGTCCTTTTTTCTTCTTTTGATCTAAAAGGAAATGAAGCTAAATGAAAGTCAACCCATTTGCTTGGGGATAATGATTTATTTACTTCAATTCCTAGATAGCCTAGTTTTTTCTCAATTTCTAAGTTTACAAAAGGTTCTATGATAGTATATATCTCACCAATAATTCCTACTCTCATTGGTTTAAAGTCCTTATCTATTTTAATTTTTGACATTTCTTTTCTTGCATCTTCAATTAGTCTTAGTATTTCTTTTACTCCATATACATTTTCTATATCCTTATAGAATTTGTTTATTATTACGTCTACTTTAAATTTATCTATTGCCCTAGCCCTTACACTATTAGAAAAATCTATTAAATTATCTGCTTCGTCCAACACTTTTTTTGCTTTGATACCACTTCTTAAAATTTTATATGGGCTCTTAGTATTGGTTACTTTTGTCACTCTTCTTATTAGCTCAATTATTCCTTCTTGTGGTTGATCAAATGTTACAAGATCAACATCATATCCTAGGTCTCTAAGGATTTCTTGCTCTAATAAAGGATAAAATCCAAATCTACATGGTCCACAACTTCCAGTTATGACTATAGTATCTGCTCCTTTTTCTATACTTTCTATATAATTTCCAATATTAATTTTTAATGGTAAACATATATTTTCAGGGGAATACTTAGTTCCTAGTTCTAAAGTCTTTTTACTACATTTAGGTGGTAAAATTACTTCGTTTCCTAAATCTTCGAGTAGTGCTTTAGCTGCAACATATGTATTACCCATGTGTGGAAAAGTTATCTTCATTTCTTTCCCTCCATTTAATCATATCTACAAAAGCTTCTATTCTGGTATTCACACCTGCTTGCCCACTATGTTCGTCTATTGTTAATAATGTAAAAGGCATTCCAAACCTCCTTGATTCTCTCTGAACAATTTCTACTAATATAGAATCTAATCCGCAACCAAAAGAAGATATATAAATTATCCCATCTACTAAATTTTCTTCTATAGCATTAAATGCTGCTCCAACTATTCTTCTTCCAAAGGTCCAAAACATTCGTTTTGGAAGTTTCTTAGAATAATAATTTACTTTTTCTAGGCTTATCATTTCTGGAGTTATTACATTTATATTTTGATCTTCAAGTTGGCGAATAGTATTCATACTAATATAATCATCATAAATATTATATGAATGTCCTACTACCATGATATTTAAATCTCTTTTTTCTTTTAACTTTTTAAAGTCTACGTTCTTATCATAATTTTCTAGTGCTCTTATAGGATTTACACCATTTACTAGCATTTCATTATATTTTTTATATTTATTAATAGCTTTATTATAAGCCCTCATAATTTTATAAGGATTAGATGTAAAGTATTTCCCTACTTCTAAGACACTATTTACAATATTAAAATTGTTTTTTGACAAATTAATATGAACGTCAATCATATTTGGTAGTTCCTTTATAGAATTTTTCACTACCTCTGGCAATCCTAGTATTTTGGGACAAGTATATTCTCTTTTTTGTACGCTCATTATCTTAGGTATGAATATATAGTCAACCTTATTTTTTAAATCTTCTACGTGTCCATGATATGCCTTGACGGGTAAACATAATTCATCTACCGAAGAACTTACCCCTTTGTTTAATATTTCCTTATTAGTTTTATTTGATAATACAACCTCTACTTCAAGTTCATTAAAAAATTCTTTCCATAAAGGATAGTATTCATAAAACAATAGTCCTCGTGGAATTCCTACCTTATAAGTCATTCTATCCCTCCAATCTTACCTTTTTATTATTGTCAAATATTTACTTCTTATAACAAAAAATAAAAAAACGACTAATTTTTTTATTTTAGTCGTTTTTATTAAATAGTAAAAAAGCTGAATTAGTTATTTATAACTAGTTCAGCTTTTTTATAGTTTTAATGCTTTACTGTATTCTTACTATTTCTATAAAAATTCATAAGTTCTAATATGCTATTCATAGTAGATAATAATTCTTCTTTAGAACTTATCATATCTATACTATTTGCAAAATACTCGAAAAACTCTTGTGGACTTGCAAATGCCATTTCTGTTAAAGCAAGTAATCTTTTCATTCTAATTCTTCTTTGTGAATTACTCATATCTTTTATATTTCTATCTATAAATTGTATTAGACTCTTAACTGCTTGTTCAAGGTATTCTTTATCGACAGCATCTTCATAGTCTGATGGCAATATTTCCTCTTGCTCCAATGCATAGTCATTTATATAGTCTAACACATATTGAGTTTTTAGAAGCTCTTCTTTTAGATTATCATCTATTTTATTTTTTCTATTAAAATTCTCTAACGTTAACTTTTGTAATTTAATATTTGTTTCCTTAAATTTCTTATCTAGTGCTTCAAATAGCTTTTTATAATTTTCTATAACTTTACTTCTATTGTTTTCATCTTTTATATAGCTTTTCCATGAACTTACAAGAGAATTTATAGGATATTCTTCTATTTCAGATAATATACTTTCCTTTAACATTGCTATAGCTATGATTCTATTTACAATAACACCTAATTCTCTTATTATATTAGAAACTTTATTTATTTCTGACATTGTATTAAATGTGTCATTGTATATTTCTTTAAGTTCCTCTTGCGAAGCTTTTTCAAATTGAATTTGTCTAGCTTCCTGAGCTTTTCTAAAATATTTACTAAAATATAGTCCGTATTCAGCTTCCAAAGATCCATTAAATAGTGTCTTATATCTATTTAAAACTACATCTGTTCTTTTCTTACTACCCTTAGATAAATTTCTAATAAATGCTTTTGATATAATGTCATAGTATTTTTGTTTAGAGACTCTAACTGGTAATATACTAGTTATATCCATAACCTTATTTTTAATCATGTTAGGATCTTCTATTATAAAAGCATTAACACTTTGATAAAATTTTCTATAATCTAAATTTTTATCTAAATCTGTCTCATTTTCTTTGATAAAATTTTTATATATCATATCTTTAGCAATTTCATTTGAATAAGATATCTCTGTAGAATATGCAGATAGTCCTTTTAATAACTTTACAATATCTCTTCTTAGTTCTTTAAGCTCATCTATATTTATTTCTTCCGAATCTTTTAAATTTGAAGCCTGTTCTAATCCTATAAAACTACTATGACACTTATCATATAGCTCTTTGAAACTTTTTTCATCATTTAACATATCTTTTAATAAGTCTTGTTCTTCTTTTAATATTGTTCTTAAGTATACGTTTCTATTAAATAATTCAACATAAGCCATAAGACCTATATTGGATAATTGAGATCTATTAGTTTCTTTTATATCATTCAGTAGTTCTTCATTAGATAACTTAGTAAATTGATCATTATCTTTGTTCGTTTCTTTTCCCATATGTTAATCTCTCCTTGTAATCTTATTATATACAGTTTACTACTTGTCCACATTTTTTTCAATAAACTACATTAGTTATTGCTTTATAGACTTTTTAGATATTTATCTAAAGATTGCTCCAAGTAGTACATTTTATTATAGTCTTTCATATTTTTTATATTTGCCCATGCAAATTCTTTATTTTCGTCATTTAACCTTACTTCACCTGAAACATAATCACATAAGTAAGTTATCGTAACATATTGAATCCCTTTTTCATTATCTATTCCTGAGCTAACATCAATAATGCTTTTAGGACTTATACTTAAAGATGTTTCCTCATATATCTCTCTTAATAATCCTTCTAAAGGCTCCTCTCCAAAATTTAATTTACCTCCTGGTATATCCCATAAATCTTTACCAAACTTTGATTTTGAAGCTCTTTTTAATATAAGTATTTCATTTCCTTTAAAAACTAAAGCTTTGGTAACTATTCTAAACATCCTTATCTTCTCCTTACCTACTGTATCATTTGGTATTAAGTTTATTTAACTTGTTTTCAATAACTCTAATATCATCTTTAGTTAAATCATATATACTATAGAAATACTCATTAATTTTTCTCTGATTTGTGGTAATATAATGGTTAAGTTCTTTTTCATTCCCATGAAATTTGGTATACTTATTCGTCATATCATTTACCAAATTTTTTATTATACTTTGTTCTTTATTAACTTTTATCTTTAGTGACATAATCTTATTTGGATAAAAGTCATATAGCTTATCATTTAGCTTTTTCGCCACTATTTTAAAATAAAATTCAAATAGAGACGAATTTAAAAAAGCTGTTAAGTATTCTAGAGTAATAATATCTTTAAACTGTTTTTTTATATTTAAAATATATACATCGGCACTACAGTAAACTTCATTGTTGCATATTGTAAAATTGCACTCTTTAGATTTATAGGGAAAAAGTATTTTCTCATTTTTAAATACGTCTTTATTTCTTCCCCATTGAAGTTGATACCATTCTCTAGTATTTTTTTTACACTCTCTTCTATTTGAAAGTCTTTCTCTATATTTAGATAATCTATTCATGATATTTGGACATTCACTTATATCTTCTATACTATCAGTGTATAGTATATATTTAGAGTTTTTTGGCTCTCTATATTTCATAATATCACTATTTTTTATCCATGCTTTAATATACTTTTTTTCTAAGTTTTCTTTTTCAATTGTATCTATATCTACTATAAAAGCTTTATCATAGCCAGTAATAATTCCTTGATTGCATATACATATGTCATCTAGTATAAAATTTCCTCTACGTTCAATTTTCTTAAAAACTTTTCTTTCTGATCCATTAACAATTATCCATTTATCTCCTTTTAAAGTGCTTTGATCTATTTTAAATATTTCAAAATAATTTTCATCTAAATATAATTGTTTTTCTTTTATAGATGTATTATTCATAAGTCTATATATCATAATATTTTTTTCTAATTCCTTAGATTTTTCACATTCTATTATCGCCGAACTTACTGAAGCTCCTTTGAATATATTTTCTCCATAAAAATCAATAATCCTATTTATATGAAATCTATTTAAAATAAAATCTCTTAGTTTTTTAGCGGAAGGGGCTTCCTGAAAATATCTAGATGTAATATATACAAGCTTTCCTTGTTCCTTTAAAAGCTCATATCCTTTTTTAAAAAAGCAATAAGATATATCTGATTTATCTGAATATACATCTTCATAGTGTGATGCTATTCTATTTCTATATAACTTATCTATTTTTTTATGACCTATATATGGAGGATTTCCCATAACTAAATCAAATTGATTATCTAAAACTTTAAAACTTTCATCATAATTAAATAAACTTAATTCATCTTCTAATAAAATATCTTTTTCAATTATATTAGTCTTTATATTTTCTTCAATCGTTCCATTTACAATAAGTGAAAATGCAGTAATGAATACTGAAAATTCATCTATATCAGTTCCCCATATATTATTTGTTAGTATGAATTTATGTATATCATCCTTAGTACTTAATTTTAGATAAGGATTCTTATACATTATTTCATCATAGTTCTGATTAAAAATATCTTTTATCTTTTTATAAGCTTCTATTAAAAAGTAACCTCCTCCACATGATGGATCTATAACTTTAAAATATGGATTATTGATTATGTCTTCCTTTTTTATAGATGAATTTATCATATATTTAACTATGTATTTAGGCGTATATACTTGTCCTAAATATTGTCTTTCTTTTGCAGTAGTAAAGCTCTCATATAATTCTCCTAAGAAAGATTCCTTAAAATTATTAGTATCCATACTCAATAAAATGTTTATTATATCTAACTTATCTACTTTGTTAAGATATAGATTGAAGTCATATTTCTCTTCCATATCTATAAAAATATCATAATATGTTCCTTCAAATTTATTTTCCGATCTATTTAATATGTAATCTATATTTTTTATTAAATCCTTATTTTTACTTTCAATTATTATCAAAATTACTCTACTTATATAATGCAATATACTTTTTATCTTGTGTATATTCCAATTAATATTGTCACCATCATTTCTTTCTATTATATTTCTTATTATACCTTTAAGGCTTTTCAAGTCCTTTCCTCCATTTCATATTGATATTCTTTAAAGGACAATTACTATTTTAACATATATCATATCTTTTATAAAATAACCTTCTAAAATTAAACTCTCTATGACATTTTAGCTAAATAACTTATAAAATAGTAAATTTAAATCTAACTATTCTTTTTTTATTAAAAACTTATTTTACTATAATTTATTAATATAAAAATTTTTAGATTATTCTCTACTAATACTTACTATCTAAGTTTTTAAAAGTTATTTAATTTTGGTATAATTAAATTATGATAATCTAAAAGGGGAGTTATTATAGTGTTGGAAATTGATTGTAACATAGATGAAAAGTTATATATTCCAAATAAATTAAAAGAATTACTTCATGATAAAAATATTTGTTTTTTAGACATTGAAACTACTGGACTAAGTAGTAAATATAATAAAATTATTCTAATTGGCATATTATATATTAAAAATAATAAACAAGTTATCAAGCAATTCTTTGCCGATAGCCCTAAAGAGGAGAAATTATTACTAAACTCATTCGTATCTTTTATATCAGATTTTGATTTTGTTATAACCTATAATGGTAATACATTTGATATTCCTTTCATTAATAAAAGACTTGTATATAACAATATTAATTTTAATATAGACACCAGTAATACTTTAGACTTATTAAGAATTATTAGAAAAAATAAAGTTACATTAGGTTTGGAAGACTGTAAATTAAAGTCAGTAGAAAAATATTTAGGTATTCAAAGAGAAGATACTATATCTGGAAAAGAAAGTGTCGATCTATACAATAAGTATAAACTAAATAAGAATGAAGACCTTAGAAAAATAATACTTAAGCACAACTTTGATGATATTCTTTATCTGCCAAAAATTTTAAAAATTTATGATCATATAGAAAGTAGAGATACTATATGTCTTAAATACGTCCTAAATGATAAAGCTATTGGATTAAATATACAAGAGAATGATATAAAGTTTTCAAATAATCTACTAAGTATAAAAGGATCAAGTAATCCTTTAGACGGTCCTTCTCAAATACATTATGATGATTTTCATACTTTAAAGTGGATACTTAAAGAAGGAATATTAAATATTGATATTAAAGTCAATAAAGGAAAGCTATCTAATGGAAATATGTGTTACTATATATGTACTGATGATATTCCCATAAATACTGATCATATAGATAACAAAACTTATAACATTCCTGATAATATTATTCTTCTTAAAGAAAACAATAACAATATAATTAATAATATAGAAATTTTAGTATATGAAATATTAAATTATACTAAAACTAAACATAGCAATTGTATATATTAGTTGCTATGTTTTTTATTACAAACTAACTTTATCTATATTCTAAAATTTATTAATAAAAAAAGCTTCTATTCTTAAGAATAGAAGCTTTAATTCACCAATGGTGCCCAGAGGCGGAATCGAACCACCGACACGGGGATTTTCAGTCCCCTGCTCTACCGACTGAGCTATCTGGGCAAGATGGTGGGCCTTCAGGGATTCGAACCCCGGACCTACCGGTTATGAGCCGGGCGCTCTAACCAACTGAGCTAAAG